>NZ_JBFUAP010000004.1:0-463529 GCF_056406215.1 Mucilaginibacter sp. P1_D10
AGAAGCAAAAAAAGAAAAACGTGTTAGGATGTGGACGTGTTAGGATGTGGACAACGCTCCGCGTTCCCCACATCCTAACACGGCAAACAAACAATAATAGTTTTATCTTTATAAAATACTGTCAACCTTTCTTAGGACAAGACAAACTCGAATTTTAAGGAATTAAAAGAATTTATAGAATTTAACCCGATAACGTTCGGTTTTGCAAATATTCTGTCCATTCAAATAATTCCTTAAAACGGCGTAGCCCTCTTGAGTGCCATTTTAAATCAATTAAACACGAAAAATTCGAGTTCAGACAAATTCCGCAATTTTCGATAACCCAATCTCGTCGTCTAACCGCATCTTTATCCCATAAACTAAAAACGACATGATTACCAAACTTAACCACGTGAGCATCTTCGTGCTCGACCAGGATAGCGCCTACGATTTTTATGTAAACAAACTGGGTTTTAAGGTACATACCGATGCCAGCATGGGTCCCGGCATGCGCTGGCTCACCGTTTGCCCGCCCGATCAACCCGATCTGGAAATTACCCTGATGGCCATAAGCGAGAGCATGATGTTCAAACAAGAGGCTGCTGCCCAAATGCGCGATCTGGTGAGCAAAGGCACCTTCGGTTTCGGCGTATTCGAATGCAACGATTTGCTGGCCACCTACGAAGAACTAAAAGCCAAAGGCGTGGAATTCACCAAAGTGCCCACCAAAGAGTTTTACGGATTTGAGGCGTTGTTTAAAGATGATTCGGGGAATTGGTTTTCGTTGGGGGAGAAAGCAAAACACGATTAAGGGATTTAAAGATTTAACACGATTTTGATTTGGGCCACAACAAATCCTGCTTAATCGCTAAATCCTTAAATCGTGTTAAGTATCGCCAGCACCTCATCCCAGTTATTCACCCGTTCGTGGTGGTTATAACTCACGTTGTGGAAGGCGTGAAACATGAGGGTTTTGCCTTTGAAGTTATCGAGGTTTTTGAGGTGGTCATCAATCATGTAATCGGTGTTGATGATGCTTTTATCGCCGCAGAAGATAATATTGCGCCAGCTGATGAAGGGGAAGTTGAGCCGTAGCCATTCGTGCTTTTCGGTAAGGCTCAGCGGAAACTCCATCGCCGCCGAAACGATATACACCTCGTAGGTATCCATCAGCTTTTGAACGGCTTCAACAGCGCCTTCCATTACAGGGGCGGTTAAAAAGAAACCCGGCGTAAAGGCAAATCTGCGTGCAGCACCAGCCTCGGGGAACAGGGTATCCTCGGTTTTGCCGGCGATATCATCTTTGGTGAAAAGCACGCCGTATTCGCGATGGTACAGGTTTAGAAAATGCTGGTCAACATCGGCAATAACGCCGTCCATATCTATCGCTATCGATTTTTTCATATTAGGTGGGGTAAGATTTGTCAACTTTTTAAAAGTTGACAAATCTGGTTGATCTATTCACCACTCACTACCTGTGGCTCGCCTTTACTTTGTTAAAATAATCAACCAGTTTGTCGATGTTGCGCAGCCCGAAATGCCCTGCGCGCAGCTGCTCCACCACCTCCGGCTCGTCGCCCATCACCTCGCTCATCACGTCTACAAAATTCTCTTCGGTAAGGTGCCGCATGTTGGCCGTATTAGTGCCGTAATAATAGCTTAGCTGCGATTTATCGCCTTTGCCGCCACCACCACCACCGCCAAGATTTATGCCCAGGCCGCCACCCAGGCCACCGCCGTAACCGCCGCCGCCCGTGCTAAGGCCCACGGTTGGCGAAAATGATACTTTTTTACCCGTACCGCTACCGCTGCCCGCGCCACGCGTGGCGTATATCCTGGTTTCTTCGTTCACCAATACGCGTACGAAATCAAGCTCCTTTTTTGCCCAGGTTTCGTTGCCGGGGGCGTGGGCCACCACGAAGCTATCCTTGCCCACCACGTAGGCCTGCAGATCGCTGGTGCTTAGTTTGTAGGGGGTAGATTTATCGGCATCCTTAAACTCTATGAAGCCCTCATTCTTGATGGGGCCGGTACCGGCAGGATTGGGGATGATGAATCCATCGTACCGAACGCCTTTTACATCTATAAAATAGCCGGGCTGCCATTTTTGGGCAAAAGCACTAAGGTTTGTTAAAAGAATAACTGCCGCGAGGGAAATATATTTTTTTAAAGAATACATTGTTAATTTTCTTGTTTTCCTAAAAAGCCGGGTTATAATTTCCCCTCGGCTTTTGTTTTGTAAAAATACGCAATAAGCTGTTCAATATTGTCCAGCCCGAAAGGATTGGCTTTAATATATTCAACAAGCTTCGGCTGTGCCTGCATTACAACTCTTATCATTTCTTGGAAATTCTCGTCGGTTACGTACTGCATTTCGTTTGGGCTGTTGCCGTAGTAATACCATTTGTTGTAACTGCTGCCACGGTTTGATGGGCCCGAAGATATAACCGCCGGATATACCGGTAACGTATAATTAGCTGCGCCTTTATATAAGCCATCTTTAGTAACCGTTGGGTTTTGGGCAATCGCGCTGTTCCTGTCGGCGGAGAGCCCTCCAATAATCAACCTTTCAGCAGTAGTGGTTTTGCGGGTATGGCCACTGCCTTTGTAGGTTGCAGGCTTGCCATCGGCCACTCGCAGGGCGTAAACTTTAACCTCTTCGTTCATTACCACGCGTACAAAATCGGTTGGGTTGCTGCTCCACTTGCCTTTGGCCGGTTGTTTAGCTACCACGAAACTATCCTTGCCGGCTACATACCACTGCACATCACGGGTGGTTAAAGGCATAACCTCTCCCTTTTCTGAGTCTTTAAATTCGATGTAACCCTCGCCCGGAAATGGGCCCTTACCTCCGGGGCATGGGCGGATGATGCCGTAATATTTAACACCGCTTACATCGGTATAATAACCGGGTTGCCATATTTGGGCATATAAGCTATTACACGATACAAGAAAAATCGCCAATGTTAATTTATATATTTTATTATTGCGCATTTCTTAGAAGTTGTTAATTTAAATTTCTCTATTTCAGCTAATTCCGGTAAATAAATCAGGTCGCCCACTATATAAGGTTATTAAAGTTAGTTGCGCTTTCACTACACTGTATCACGAATAAAGAAAGCAGATAATTATTTGGCATTGTTTAATAATCCTCTTTGCTTAGCCGTATCGTAAGCCAATAAAAGCTCCCCCATGAAATCATAACTATATCGTCCATCCTTAATTGCTTCCACGAAGAATTCGTTGCCAGCCAATATTTGGGTCATTACTTCGATAAAGTTTTTCCTGCTTATCTTCTTTATATCGTTTGGATTAGAGCCGTAAAAATAGCGTGGGGCGTATCCCGAGCTATAGCCGCCAAAGCCCGACGCGGATGTAACTTCTATTAAATTTATGTATAATTTAAGAGGGGTATTTATTGTAACCATTAACACCGGATATTTGCGCAAATCAGGGTTATGTGATATTACAAAGCTATCTGCTTTAATTACAAATGCTTTTAAATCTGTTGTCTTAATCTTTACTTTCCCTGCTGTATCAGTAGTCTTAAATTGGATATTATCGCCTTCGTTCCATTTAATAATGCCGCAAACTTTGCTGCTGTCTAAAAGATAATAACAACCGGGAGTCCATTTCCCTATTTGAGCATAGACCGAAAACGACAAACTTGAAATAAACAATAAGAGTAAAATTCTTCGCATAAGATTTAGATATTTGAACCAAATATAATGGATTTTTAACTTATGATGACTGTTGATTTACGCAGCGATACCGTAACCAAACCTACCCCAGGTATGCTCGAAGCGATGTGGAGCGCCAAAGTGGGCGATGATGTATTAGGCGAGGACGAAACCGTAAACGCGCTGGAGGAAAAAGCCGCTGCCATGTTTGGGATGGAGGCAGCCATCTTTTGCCCAAGCGGCACCATGACCAACCAGATCGCCATAAAATGCTTTACCCAACCGCTTGACGAACTGATTGCCGACCAAACCGCGCATGTGTACCGTTACGAGGGTGGGGGAATCGCCTTCAACTCGGGCGTATCTACGCGTTTGCTCAACGGCTACCGCGGCATACTTACGGCGGAGATGATTGCCCCCGAGATAAACGAAGATAACATCCACTACCCGCATACCAGCCTGGTGGTGCTGGAAAATACCGTGAACAAAGGCGGGGGGAGTTGCTATACCTTGCAGCACATTAAACCTATTGCGGAGCTATGCAAGGCCAAAGGCCTTAAGCTGCACCTGGATGGCGCGCGCATATTCAATGCGTTGGCGCATACAGGCGATAAGGCGCTTGATTACGGCACTTATTTCGATGGCATATCCGTATGCCTTTCGAAAGGATTGGGTGCCCCGGTAGGCTCCGTTTTACTGGCCGATAAGGCAACCATTAAATACGCCCGCCGCATACGCAAGGTATTAGGCGGGGGCATGCGCCAGGCCGGCTTTCTGGCTGCAGCCGGCATCTACGCGCTCGACCATCATGTAGAACGTTTGAAAATAGACCATAAACACGCGCAAATCATAGCAGAGGAATTGGCCAAAAAAGATTGGGTAACTAATGTACTGCCGGTGGAAACCAACCTGGTGCTGTTTGATACGCTTGAGCCTGCCGATGTTGTTTTAGCCCGACTTGAGGCCAAAGGCATCAAAGCAAACAGCACCGATACCCACCGCATCCGCTTTGTAACTCATTTGGATGTGCACCCCGAGCAGGTGGAATATGTTGTGAAGAGTTTGTAGGAGGAAGTCCGAAAGTCCGAAAGACGGTAAGCAAGGCGCAAGAAGGCCTTTTTATTCTTTCGGACTTTCCCGACTTCCTGACTGACAAAAAAACTTATTCAATAAAGGCTTGTTCTATACCCCATGAACCGCCTCCTAAAAAAACTCGAAAAAATTGGCCGAGATCCAAAGATTGCAGCAAAAGCCGTGGGCTTACGTTATGTATCAGATTCTACGCCGGGGTACACGCGCAAAAAATCGGGTAGAGGGTGGAGCTATCACGATACCGAAGGCGGTCTGGTGCGCGATAAGGAGCTGATCAACCGCTTTGCGCGATTAGTGATACCACCTGCTTATACAAACGTTTGGATATCGCCATACGAGAACGGTCACCTGCAGTTTACAGGCACTGATGCTGCCGGCCGCAAGCAATACCGTTACCATGCGTATTGGAATAAAATACGTAATCAATCTAAATATCACCGCATGCAAATGTTTGCGGCACATTTGCCCGCCATACGCCAAAGGGTAGACCAGGACCTGGCCCGCCGCAACCTCGACCACGAGAAGGTAGTAGCTTTGGTGGTTAGGCTAATGGAACTGACCAGCATAAGGGTAGGGAACGAATCTTACAAAAAGTTATACGGCTCTTTTGGCCTTACCACTTTAATGAATAAACATGTAAAGATTGAAGGCACACGCCTCAATTTTGAGTTTAAGGGTAAAAAAGGCGTTTTCCATAAAATAGCACTGCAAAGCAGGCGGCTGGCTAATTTGGTTAAGCAATGCCGCGATATACCGGGGCGCGAGCTGTTCCAATATTACGATGAAGACGGCAACCGGTGTGCAGTTGGCTCGGGCGATGTAAATAACTATCTTAAGAACATAACAGGCGAGGATTTTACCGCTAAGGATTTCCGCACCTGGGCGGGCAGCGTGAGTGCGTTATATGCCTTTAAACAAGCCGGCGAGTTTGACAACGTTACC
This sequence comes from Mucilaginibacter sp. P1_D10, assembly GCF_056406215.1. NCBI lineage: Bacteria > Pseudomonadati > Bacteroidota > Sphingobacteriia > Sphingobacteriales > Sphingobacteriaceae > Mucilaginibacter > Mucilaginibacter sp. P1_D10. Next base: position 5,694 of record NZ_JBFUAP010000004.1, read on the forward strand.
GAGTGCCGCAAAAAAATACTAAGCGTGCTGGATGAGGTAGCCGTAAACCTGGGCAACACGCGCACGGTTTGCAAAAAATATTATGTGCACCCCACCGTGATAAAAAGCTACGAAGAGGGTACAATCTTTAAATACATCAGCGGGCTCGACGAGAAGCAGGACGTAAAATCGGCCGAGCTGAATATCGCTGAAAAGGCATTGATAAAATTGCTGGAGAATGAAAAGCTGGCCGAAGCAAGCTAATTACTGTTGTCCTCAATACCCTTTCTTGAATGTATAAGCCTCGAATTCCCAGTTGGCATTTTTGTAAAACTTGATACCATCCGCTATCGGTTTAGGGGCTTTTTTAGGAAGACCAAGTGTAAACCCTATGCAGGCTTGTAGCCTAAAGTGTTCCACTTTGAATGTGGGACACTGTTTTTTAAATAATCGTTGATTATCAAATAGTTGCATTTTTTTGCGGAACACTTTGGAACATCCCTGAGCTTTAGGTAAAGTACGCAATAGTCTTATTATTAATAAGTTAAATAAATGCTACAAGAATAAGTGGAACACTTTTTCTGCGGAAAGTGGAACACCTTTATGTAAGTAGTCCTGATAAAGTTGCGGTTATAGTTGCTCCAAATGTACCTCGGCCATCATGCATCTTGCGCTGCCGCCTCCGTTGGTTTCTATAGTGTTGATGTTCGCGTAAACCAATTTGCCAAATACAGACAGGGTATTGCGCTGCGCATCGGTTAAGGATTGATAAGCCGTTTGCGACATCACAATCAAAGTATCCCCACCCGCGTTCATCACCTCCAGCATATTGCCTGCGAATTTGTTCATCTGCTCAAAGGTGATTTCGATAACCTGTTTCCCTGTTGATTTTAGTGATTGAATAACTGCAAGCTTTTGGTACAGATCGGTAATGCTATCCAAACAAATTACCGCGAACTTGCTGCCTACGCACATCAATACGTTGGTATGGTAAATAGCCTTGCCTTGCTGGTCGAAGGCATCAAAGGTGACGGCTTTGTAGCCGGTGTAATCGCAAAAGGCTTTCAGTACTTCGGCATCGGTGCGGGGGGAAAGGCAGGCGTAAGCGATTTTATTCTCGCGATCTAACACCATGCTGCCGGTACCTTCCAGGAATTGGTTTTTGGCTTCGAAGCGGCTCAGGTCTATGATGTGTTTGGCAGCGAAACTATCTTCCAATTGGCCGATGATATCCTCGCGTCGCTCCAGGCGGCGGTTCACAGCCTGCATAGGGTACAGGAATATATCGCCGGTATCGTGGAAACTCACCCAGTTGTTCGGGAAGATGGAATCGGGGGTGTGCGGTTCGGGTGTATCTTCAATCACGGTTACATTGACTCCGTTTTCGCTCAGTACGCTTACAAAGCCGTCGAACTCCTGTTGTGCTTTTTGCTGCACGGCTTGCTGGTCGGCCTGTTTTATTTGGAAAGCGTTACTCTCCGCAGTTTGTGCGTTGAACCCGAAATTCACAGGGCGTATCATGAGGATGTTGTTGGTGGCTTGCATAGTTTTTTGTCTGAACTCGAATTCAACGAATTTAGTGAATTGTCAGAATTGAAAAGGAGATTCTTAATTCTGTAAATTATTAAAATTCGTTGAATTCGAGTTCAGACAATATTACTTAATCCGCCTTATAATCCAATATATCTCCCGGTTTGCAGTTCAATTCTCTGCAAATGGCTTCCAGCGTATCAAAGCGTACACCTTTTACCTTGCCGGTTTTGAGGAGCGAGAGGTTGGTCATGCTGATATCCAGCCGCTCGGCGAGCTCTTTTAGCGACATTTTGTTCTTCGCCATCTCCACGTCGAGGTTTACGATGATTGCCATTATACAAACTCTCCAATCTCTTTTTTAAGTTCGAACCCGTATTTGAAAATATCGGCCAGTATGTACAGCATGGCACCTAATATTAGCCCGGTAAAGCTTTGTTCCCACACCATATTCATCAGGTTCATCTCTTTTACATTGGTTTTTAGAATTACTGCCGTGCTGATGCCCAATAATATACTGAGGACTGTAGTAAGCGAAAAACACAATGCCGTTATTTTAAGCCGGCGCACATTCTCGTAAGTAAAAGGCGCGTTTTGCCCGATAGTACCAAAAAATTTCCGCAACTGGTAAATGATGCTCATCACCAAACCTTCAAATGCGAAGAGGAAAAAATAAGCCGCTGTTACGTGACTAAAATTGTTGATCAAACGCATTCTTATGGTTGCCTGGTCGGGCGTAAGGGTGATGTTGCTAACATCGGGCGTAAGTGCCGTTAACGGGCCAGCTTTGGTTATCTGCGGGTATTTCACCGGGTTGCTAAACTCCGTATAATGATCGGTGCTAATCTTCCAGGTGAGTGCGCAAAAGGCAAATACCGCAAGTACCATATTGCCGTACCAAAATATGGTTAAAATAACTCTTACAGTTTTTAAAAGCCAGGATGTAGTTTTCATGTTTGTATTGATTTAATAATGCAAACATACAAGTAATATTCATAAAACAAAGAATATTTTATGTAAAACATAAAATATTCTTTGTTTTATTGTCTGAACTCGAATTAAACGAATTTTAAGAATTGACAGAAGCTTTTAAGGTAGGCCAAATTAATTCTGTAAATTCTTTTAATTCCATAAAATTCGAGTTCAGACAGTTCAGACAACCCCATCCCTTTGCAGCGGCATGCTCATGCAATGGAAGCCGCCGCGGGCGCGGGATAGCTCGGCGGAAGGCATCAGGATCAGTGTATCTGTCATGCTTTGTGGGTCCAGTTCGTCGTCCTCGAATTTCTGTAATAGTTCCTGCACTTTGATCACCGCAAAACCGCTTTGCTTAAAGGCTTCTACGGTTTTGTCGTTACGGTCGTAGCCTAAAACCACGCCTTCTTTAAGGGCCAGCAGGTTGCAGCTGTCGGTCCATTGTTCGCGGGCATCGTAAGGGAACACATCGTTGCCCGAGTAGATGAAGCGCGTGGGTTCTTCACTATGCAAATCTTTCTGGCTGATGTTATCCAGCAGCGCCTCCAGCGTGGCAAATGTCTTTGGTTTTTTTCCCTTGCGAAACTGTACGAGCTCGGGCTTATCTTTGTTTTTTTTGTCGGCAAACCAGCCAACTGCATCAGCATCTTCCTGTAAGGTTTCGGTGATGGTGAGCGAGCGCAGCAACACCCAAACATTGCGCTTCACCTGGGTGAAAACGGTATCGATGTGCATGTAATCCCGCTTGTGCGGTATTTTTACAATGGTGACTTTTTCTACCACATCGTTATCGAACAATAGTTTAATTGCTTCGTTGGCACCGCTAACAGATGTGCGTTCGCTCCAGCCAATCAGCAGGTGGTTGGGGGCAACCATCATTACATCGCCACCTTCCAGGGTGGTTTTGCTTTCTTGCTCCTCGCCGGGGCGAAGGAAGTGCTGCACGGTATCGGGTATCTCCAAAATGTTATTTCGATAGCCTTCGAACAAAGGGTGATTGAAGAATATATAGCGTGCCAACAGGGTTTCGCGGGCACGGGCCTTTTTAGCTGGCTTGTTCAACAGCATGTGGTTGTTGATGGCGATGCCGATATCCCTGGTAAATATCATGTTGGGTATAGGGGCGAAAATCATCTGATCGTCCGTCAGCGAGCCGGATATGAATATCTTGGCCAGCTCTACAGGTTCTATATCTATCAACTGCAGTTGCAGGCGGTAGGTACAGCCCTCTATGGCGCAAACCGCTGCCACGAGTTTTTTACGGATATCTTTTTGCTCCAGGATGTCGCTTAGCAGGGTTTGTATCTCCACCACTTTGGCAGAGTTATGGAAACCTGCGTTATCGGGCTTGAAAAAATCGCGTTTATTCTCCTGGTTATCTATATCGGCCAGTTTGCCTTTTATTTTGGCAGGGTCCAGGAAGTACATCAGCAGCTTGATGTAGTAATCGTACTCGCCGCTGCGCATGGTATCCAGGTGTACAATGTCCTCAAAAAGCCAGTCCTGCGCTTTTGAGGGCACCACTTTGCCCAGGCCGCTATCGGGGCTATGGACCAATAAAACGCGTAGGTTGCCAATTTCGGAAGTTACATCGAGCTTGAAGTCGTCGGTATTTAAAATCATAGAAGGCTGTAAGAGAAACAAAGCTATTAATTTAAGTTGATGGTTCATAGATGAGGAAATAGCGGGTAACTTTGCAGCGTGGTTATTTTACCGCAAAGGCCACAAAGAATTAGCGCGTCGGTGAGCGCAAAGGACGCAAAGGGCTTTGCAAACTGGTTAAAGAATCAAAAGAATAGATTATAAAAAAGCTTAACTTCATTGCGTTAGTTATCTTGTTCCACTTAAAATGAAAAAGCAGGACAGGCTTTGCGGTTCTTTGCGTTTTTTTTCTTTGCGTCCTTTGTGGTAAAATCGCAACCATCCCAATCAAAATCCTCCCCATTTATTGCTAATTTTGCCCGATGGATTTTATTATCGAGGCTGTTGTTAAGGCCATAAAAGAATTATACCAAACCGATATCGCTGCTAAGGATATCAATTTACAGGAAACACGTAAAGAATTTGAGGGCCAGGTAACGCTGGTTACCTTCCCATATACCAAGCTTTCGCGCAAAGGCCCAGAGCAAACCGGCGGCGAAATTGGCGAATACCTACAAAATAACGTTCCCGAAATTTCTGCCTTTAACGTTATCAAAGGCTTTTTAAATATTTCTTTTGCCGATAGCTTTTGGCTGGGTAAGCTGCATGATGAAATATTGGCTGATGATTTTGCCGTAGCCAAACCCAACGGTAAAAAGGTGATGGTGGAGTATTCCTCGCCAAATACCAATAAGCCGTTGCATTTAGGGCACATCCGCAACAACCTCTTAGGGTTCTCGGTAGCGCAGATACTGGATGCTGCGGGTTACGAGGTAATCAAAACCAACCTAGTGAACGACAGGGGTATCCACATCTGCAAAAGCATGCTGGCCTGGCGCGAGTTCGGCGAGGGCGAAACGCCCGAAAGCTCAGGACTGAAAGGTGACCACCTTGCAGGCAAATACTATGTTTGGTTCGATAAAGCCTACAAGCAACAGATACTGGAGCTGGTAGAAGAGGGCCAAACGGAAGAGGAGGCCAAAAAGAACGCCCCGCTGATAAAAGAAGCCCAACTAATGCTCCAAAAGTGGGAAGCAGGCGATGAGGCTACCATTAACCTGTGGAAAACCATGAACGGTTGGGTTTACGCAGGCTTCGCCGAAACTTATAAAACTCTTGGCGTTGAGTTTGATAAGTACTATTACGAAAGCAATACCTACTTATTAGGCAAAGATATTATCGAAGAAGGACTTGCAAAAGGTGTTTTCTTCAGGAAAGATGATGGCTCTGTTTGGATAGACCTTACTGCCGACGGTCTCGACCAGAAACTGGTGCTCCGCGCTGACGGTACATCGGTGTATATCACGCAGGACTTAGGCACCGCGCAGCTCAAATATGGCGACTACAAAATGGATGAATCCATCTACGTAGTAGGCAACGAGCAGGATTATCACTTTAAAGTGCTGTTCCTCATTCTGCAAAAGCTGGGAAAAAGCTGGGCAACAGGTTTATACCATTTAAGCTACGGGATGGTGGATCTGCCATCGGGCAAGATGAAATCGCGCGAGGGTACGGTAGTAGATGCCGACGACCTGATGGCCGATATGTTTAACACCGCCGCCGAAACCACCGAAGCCATGGGCAAGGTAGATGGCTTTAGCGAAGAGGATAAAAACAAATTGTACCGCACAATCGGTATGGGCGCGCTAAAATATTTCCTGCTGAAAGTGGACCCAAAGAAACGCCTGCTTTTCGACCCGAACGAGTCGGTAGATTTTCAGGGGCATACCGGGCCTTTTATACAATACACGCATGCCCGTATCAAATCGGTATTGAGCAAGGCGAATTACTCGCCGCAAACCAGCGCAACAGATGCTAAGGTATTGGGCGGCGTAGAACGTGACCTGATTGTACTGCTCAGCAAATTCCCCGAAACGATTGCCGAAGCCGCCGCAGGCCACAGCCCGGCACTGGTAGCCAATTACATTTACGAACTGGCCAAGCTTTACAATAAATTCTATCACGAAAGCCCCATTATGCAAGCTGAAAGCGAAAGCTTAAAGCAATTCAGGCTACAACTGTCGGCTGCCTCTGCGAAGGTCATCAGCAAGGGGATGGGATTGTTGGGAATTGATGTGCCGGAGAGGATGTAGGTAAGATAGAATCAAGAATTAAGAGACAAGAATTAAGACGGAATAAAAAATTAAGACGGAATAAAAATATGCAAAGCCCTTTGACGAAAAACAAAGGGCTTTGTCTTGTCTCTTGATTCTTGCCTCTTGATTCTTTCCTTACCTCCAGTGCCCTCTGCGCCAAACGTAGCCACGGTTGGTATGTACCCAGGCGCCTTCTACGTAAACACGGGTGGCACGCGGGCGGGCGTAGTAGCCATTGCGGTAAACGTAACGGTGGCCGCGCCAAACCCATTCGCCGGGTACCCAATAAGCATTTGCATAGGGTGCTGAAGGCCTCACGTAAACCGGTTCGGTAGGTTGGTCTGTAACATAACCCTCGCTTGCGCACGATGACAGGAACACCGAGCCTGCTAAGGCACAAATTATTCCCAATTTTGATATTGTTTTCATCTGTAGAATGTATTAAAGTAGTATAGACAGATGAAAATGGGAAAGGTTTAGCCCCCCAGCCCCAAGCGGCGAACCCCCTCCGCCCCCTGAAGGGGGAACTTCACCACTACGTCATTGAGGTACGAAGCAATCCTCGGCACAAAGGTCGGACTTGCATGGCGGCTCTGCTTGCCGAGGGTTGCCGCGCTTCGCTCGCAATGACGAGGAAGTTATTTTATAAATTTATTCGCTATCACCAGATCCTTACTCCCCGCCGTGTACTGATAAAATCCTGCGCCCGATTTTACGCCAAGCTGCCCGGCCATTACCATATTCACCAATAAAGGGCAGGGGGCATACTTAGGGTTGCCAAAGCCTTTGTGCAATACGTTGAGTATGGCCAGGCACACATCCAGCCCAATAAAATCGGCCAGTTGCAGGGGCCCCATAGGGTGTGCCATGCCCAGTTTCATTACGGTGTCAATTTCGGCAACGCCCGCTACGCCTTCGTACAAGGTGTAAATGACCTCGTTTATCATTGGCATCAAAATGCGGTTAGCCACAAAGCCGGGATAATCATTCACTTCCACCGGCGATTTGCCTAAACGGGTGGATAGCTGCATAATGGTATTAGTCACTTCATCGGTAGTGGAGTAGCCGCGTATCACCTCTACCAGTTTCATCACGGGCACCGGGTTCATAAAGTGCATGCCTATTACCTTATCGGGCCGGTTGGTTGCGGCAGCTATTTCCGTAATAGAAATAGAAGAAGTATTGGATGCTAGTATCGCCTCGGGTTTGCACAGGTCGCTGAGCTCCTTAAAAAGCTTTAGTTTAATTTCCCGGTTTTCGGTGGCGGCCTCTACAACCAAATCGGCATCGGAAGCTCCCTCGTAAGCGTCGGTATATGTCTTTATATTGGCAAGGGTCGCCGCTTTGGTATCCTCATCTATGGTTCCTTTTTTTACTTGCCTGTCCAGGTTGGCGGCAATAGTTTGCAAAGCCTTTTCCAGGGCTTCGTTGCTGATATCCACCAGCGATACCTTGAAACCATTTTGCGCAAAGGTATGGGCAATGCCGTTACCCATAGTGCCCGAGCCTATTACAGTAATATTTTTCATGTCAGGTATGCATTATGATTGCAGGGGCTATATTAAGCAATATTTCAATTTGATTGATAGTTAATAATTGCATAATTTAACCGTTTCGCATACAAGCCCTGGCACCCACCACATTCATTAAAAACCTATGAAAACGCTGAGAATCCTATCCGCTTCTTTTTGTTTACTGGCATTGGCATCAACCGTAAAAGCACAATTTAAGCTTTATACCGATTACAAACCGGTTAAGTTGATAGATTACACTAATATGGAGGGCACGCCCTATTTGTATGAGGACTGGCAAACCGGCAATGTTACCCTCACCAATGGCGTAAGCAACAAAGAGCCGATGATGCTTAAATTGAACATGGTGAACGATGTGGTTTCTTTTAAGGATAAGGAAACCGGGCAGGAGCTGGAATTTGTTGAGCCTGTGCAGGAGTTTTCGCTTAATGTAGGCACGTCTACACGGCATTTCAAAAGCGGTTTCAAAAATATCGATGGTATAGCGCCCACGGCTTTCCTGGAGGTATTGAGCGATGGCAAAGCGCAATTGCTTAAAAGGAACAACAAAATCGTATTCGAACAACAACCCATCGGCTCGGCAACGAAAGAACGCACCTTCATCGAAAAAACAAAGTACTACCTCGTTATCGATGGAAAAGCAACGGTTGTAAAAACCGATAAAAAGTCGGTGCTGGCCGCACTTGGCGATAGACATGACCAACTGGAAGAATATATCAAAACCAACAAAGTAAACTTTAAGGATGACGCACAATTAGGCAAATTGGTTGATTACTATAACTCGCTATAAGGGGTATTGCTATGCCTGTTGGCCATAATTGTGGCTGCGGGGCAGCATTATGTAATAAATCAGTTTGATTTACAGTTAATGTTGAGTAACTTAACACCTGTACAGCATTTGCATCCGGATGCTTCCGCTTAATACTATCTGAAATGAAAAACTTCAAACATTTCGCAACAGCGCTTTTCCTTTTAGCCGCTATAAATAATGCCAGTGCCCAGTTTGCGCACCAACGCGATTATAAGCCCATCCTTACGCAGGATTACACCAACATAGAGGGTTCGGCCTATTTGTATGATACCTGGCAACCCGGCGATGTTAAGCTGGTAAACGGCCAAAGCAGTAAAGAGCGCATGCAACTGAAGTACAATGTGGTAGATGATGTGGTATCGTTCAAGGATAAAGAATCGGGCGAGGAAATGGTTTTTATATTACCTGTACAGGAATTTACGCTTAGCCTCACCGACAACGACGAGCTGTTTACCCGCCATTTCAGGTCCGGGTATAAGGGTATCGAAGGTGCCACGCCCGCTAACTTCTTCGAGGTGCTTAGCAATGGTAAAATACAGCTTATCAAACGGTTCAATAAAGTAATTATGGAAAGCCAGCTCATAGGCTCAGCATCAAAAACCAGGAATTTTATTGAAAAAACAAAATACTACCTGGTAAATAATGGCAAAGCATTGCCCGTTAAAAACGACAAGAAAGCTTTCCTGGCTGCGTTTGGCGATAAACAATCGCAAATAGAAGATTATATCAAAACCAACAAGGTGAACTTTAAAAGCGATACCCAACTGGGTAAACTGGTAGATTATTACAACACCCTGTAAAGCGCCGGTAAACAACAATGCTGGATGCCGAAGAAATAAACTTTTACCTTTCCACTTTCAAAGGGCTCAACCCCAAGGATATCTACGATATATTCAAGCTGGCAAATAAACGCAAGCTGGCCGCAGGCGATATCTATATTGCTGAGGGGGCTACCCATCAAAAACTGGCTTACATACGCAAGGGGCTGATCCGTGCTTATTATTTAAAAGAAAACGGCGACGAGTTTACGCTGCTGCTGCAGTGGGAGGGCAAATTCATCGCCTCGCACGATGCCATCATCCATCAGAGGCCCTCTCGTTTCATTTACCAGGCGCTGGAGGATACCGTACTAATGGAGGTTGACTATGAAAAGGCATTACCTGTATTGAACAACAACCCCAGGCTATCATCAACCCAGGCATCTTTTTTGCGCGGTATGCTAGCCGAATCTATGGCGCGGGTAGAATCTTTCATCCTGCTATCGGCAGAAGAACGTTATCAGCAACTCGTTCGCGAGAAGCCCGACATCGTAAACCGCGTGCCCGATAAATACCTGGCCACCTTGCTGGGTATCACCCCGGTGTCCTTAAGCCGCATTCGCAAACGTATTTCGCAGCAAGGAAAGCATTAATTATCTTTTGTTAATTTTTTGCTGCGTAGCCTGCGCTAACTTTGGGTTATTGATATATAGATATGGAAAAGATATTGCAACCCATCATTACCATTTTCAGCATAACAGCTATCCGTTATTTTGTGCTGGCAGGCATACCTTTCCTGGTGTTTTATAAGCTGATAGCTAAATGGTACGCAAAAGGCAAGATTCAGGCCCGTGCGGCAAGCACCGCCGATTTTAAGCGCGAAATATTGCACTCTGTACAAACCTCCGCCGTGTTTGCGGTGATAGCCTATATTATCCTGTTTACGCCGCTGCGTAAATACACGCAACTTTACGATTCTTTTACCGATTTCCCGTTATGGTACCTACCGGTGAGCTTAGTGCTAAGCCTGGTGATACACGATACGTATTTTTACTGGATGCACCGCCTGCTTCACCATAAAAGCTTGTTTAAATACGCGCATGTAACCCACCACCAAAGCACCAATCCCTCGCCATGGGCATCTTACTCGTTCCATTTTATCGAAGCATGGACTGAGGGTGCCGTACTTTTGGTCATCGTGCTGGTGATGCCAATACATCCCGTAGTGGTAGTGTGGTTCACTATAGTGGGTTTCGTAATAAACGTTTACGGGCATCTGGGGTACGAGGTAGCGCCCAAATGGCTGCGGGGCTCGTTCCTGTTCCAGATTGTCAATACATCCGTGTATCATAACATACATCACAGTAAGTTCAGGGGCAATTATGGATTGTACTTTAGGGTGTGGGACCGCCTGATGGGCACGGAGCACCCGGATTACGTAAAAGATTACGATCGCCTGCAAGCCAGTCGCTTCGGGAAGAAACAGGCTCAAAAAGAAAAAAATGTCGAACACCCCGTATTGAATTTCGAATAATGACAACTTTTACTTCATTATTCGAAATTGGACATTCGGCGTTCGACATTCTTCTTCCTAAAAATCGAGGTACCCACCAGCCTCAGCAACGCTTAGTGGGTTGATATCGGGCAAAATAGGTATCCGGCCTAAAAGGGGTATGCCGGTGTAAGTCAGGATATACTCTTCGGATGACACATCGGCATTGCCATTAAAAATAATGCCTTTGATCGTTATTCCTCGTTGTTGCAGCATCGCTACAGATAACAGCGTATGGTTAATGCTCCCCAGATAGTTTTGCGATACCAATATCGCTTCCGCATCAAGTTGCTTTATTAAATCGATTATCAAAAAATGGTCGTTCAGCGGCACCATGAGTCCGCCTGCGCCTTCAATAACCAATAAATTATCGGTAACAGGAGCGATGATGGATTTCTCATTGATGCTAATACCATCCAGCTTTGCCGATTTATGGGGCGAGTAAGGCTGCGTAAGCCGGTAAGACTCGGGGTGGAAAACGGTTTGTTGGTTAGATACCAGGTTCTTTACCAACATGGTATCGGTGCTGTGCAAATCGCCGGACTGGATTGGTTTCCAGTAATCGGCCTTTAGTTTTTCTACCACAATGGCAGCTACCAGCGTTTTGCCAATGCCGGTGCCAATACCGGTGATGAATAGAGGTTTATCCGGCATGCGTTATCCTGTTTAGGGTTGATGTCAAAAGGGTCATTTCATCTACGGTATTGAATGCGTGCAGGCAAATACGGATGCGTTCTGCACCTGCGGCTACTGTAGGGCTTAAAATAGGGCGTACGTCCAAGCCTGCGTTTTGCAGTTCCAGGGCTGCCTGCCTCGCATTTTCGTTACTGTTTAAAACCACGCATTGGATAGCGCTGTCGCTCGCCAATAGCGGGAACCGGGTGTTGGGTATGATGTTTTCTTTGAACAAAGCGATGTTTTGATGGAGTGAGGCTATTTCGTTACCCGCATCCGCCAATAATTCGTAAGCCATTTTTACCGATGCCAACTGGTGGAACGATGCCGCCGTGGTGTAGATGAACGAACGGGAGAAATTTATCAGATATTCCCTCAGCATATTACTGCCAAGCACTATTGCTCCGTGGCAACCTAACGCCTTGCCAAAAGTTACTATGCGGGCAAAAACGCGGCGCTGCAGCCCCATTTCTGCTATCAGCCCGGCAGGGTAGAGGCCAACGGCATGCGCTTCGTCTACGATTAAATTCGCTCCGTAAAGTTCAGTTAGTTGCAATATCTCCATTATGGGAGGGGTATCGCCATCCATGGAGTAAACGCTTTCGATTACCACATAGCAATTGCCTTTGGACTGCTTTAGTTTGGCCTCCAGGCTCTCTAAATCATTATGGCGAAAGGTGTACCGATTGGCATGGCTCAACCTTGCACCGTCGATAATGGAAGCATGTATCAGTTCGTCGTGGATGATGGTATCGCCTTTCTGCGGCATTGAGGAGAACAGCCCTATGTTGGCATCATAGCCTGAATTGAACAATAGACCAGCTTCAGCCTGGTGAAATTGGGCAATATGTTGTTCCAGCTCTTCGGCATACCTTAAATTACCGGATAGCAGCCGCGAGCCCGTAGAGCCATTTAAACTATCAGGGTAGCGGGCAATTTCTTCTGCGATACGCTGTTTTAGCGTAGGCGACCGGGCAAACCCAAGGTAATCGTTGCTGCAAAAATCTATCAGATTATTCTCCGGCTTTAGTGTCCGCAAAATGCCGGAAGCCTTCCGCTCGCCTAGTCTCATCCTGATAAATTCTTCTGCCGCTTTCAAATCGTGCTTTAATTTGCGTCAAAAATAAAAAAAGCGGCTCATCGCCGCTTCCTTATTTTTCCTGTTAGGGAATTATTTCTGTGGTGGGGCACCGCCGCCGCCATTTTGCATGCGTGCACGCCTATCGTCTATTTCTTTCTGCCATGCAGCAGCCTGTTCGGCTGTCAATAAAGCTTTAACTTTATCGTTGGTGGCCTGCATTACCGGGCGCATCGCCGACCTATCGGCACCTGCATTGCGCAGGCTATCTACTTGCTTGGTTTGCGCCTCAAACAAAACGGTGATTTTGGCCACCTGGTCGTCGGTTAATTTTAACGATTCTTTCATCGCCTTAACCCTATCTGCAGCGCTCATCCTCATACCACCGCCCTGTGCACGGCTTACCGTTGCTATCCCGATAACGAAACAGCAAATCAACATGATCTTTTTCATTTTTGAATATTTAGTTTTTAATTGATGTTTTGATAAAGATACTAACCAATAGTTTAAACGAAATGCTTGTAACTTAATTGTTGCCGTTTATGAGGCATGGTGTCGAACTTGTTACAAAAAGGGGGGAGGAGGTTGGAAAGTTGAAAAGTTTGAACGTTGAAAAGTTAAAATGTTCTTCGATGCGGTGAGGAAATCTTTCTTCATCTGTATCCCGAATATTCGGGACACATCCGCATATCTATCTTGCGCTCCATCCAATTTATTTTTGCAGATTTGTAGTACATCCAATCTGTAGCATACATGCACTTTTTGTATCCGGCTTTCCTGTTTGCGCTGTCAACCCTGGCTATACCTGTAGTAGTGCACCTGTTCAATTTCAGGCGGTACAAAAAGATGTACTTCAGCAATGTGCAGTTCCTTAAAGAAGTTCAGGAGCAGCAGGCTTCGCGCCGTAATATTAAGGAGCGGCTGATATTGGCCGCTCGAATGCTGGCCCTGGCCTTTTTGGTTTTTGCTTTCGCGAGGCCATTTATCCCAGGCAAGGATGCTGCTGATGCAGGCAAACAGCAGCTGGTGAGCATTTTCGTAGATAACTCTTACTCCATGCAAACCCTCAACCGCGAAGGCAGCCTTTTGGATGAAGCCAAGCAAAAAGCCAAGCAGATAGCCTCCGCGTATTCGGTGAACGACCGCTTCCAGCTACTGAGCCAGGATTTTGAGGGCCGCCACCAACGCCTGCTCAACCGCGACGAATTTAACGATGCTGTAGATGCCCTCAGGATAAGCGCGCAAAGCCGTAGCCTGAACCAAATAATTGCCCGGCAGCAAAGCCTGCTGGATACGCAGCCCGGCGCGTTGAAGCGATTGTATATCATCTCCGATTTCCAGAAGAATATGGCGGGCAGTGCAGATAAGGCAAATAAAGATATAGCAGTAAGTCTTATTCAGCTAAAAGCCAACGAATTGCCTAATGTGGCGGTAGATTCGGTATGGTTGCTCAATGCTACGCACCGCCCAGGCGAAAGTGAGAAGCTGGTGGTAAGATTAAAGAACTATGCCGGCAAAACCGCCGAGAAGATACCCCTGAAGCTTTTGATAAACGGCGAGCAAAAATCATTGGGCAGCTTTACGGTTGCAGCCAATACTTCCCAAACCGATACCCTCACCTTTTCGGGATTACAGGCAGGTTGGCAACGCGGCGAGATACAACTACAGGACAACCCCATCACTTTCGATAATAGCTTTTATTTCAGCTTCAATGTAAACAGTAAACTGAAGGTGCTACTGGTAGACGGGGGCAAGCCAAACAAGTACCTCAACGCTGTTTTCGGCGCGGATGCTTTTTTTGCGGCAACCCGCACGCAGGATGGAAATGTAGATTATGCATCGCTTAGCACTTACCCCCTTATCGTGATGAGCGACATCGACGATGTATCTACAGGCCTGGCGCAACAATTGAAAGCCTATGTAAATAAAGGTGGCACGCTGATGGTGTTTCCGTCTATTGAAACAAGGATAGCCAGCTACCAGGCCTTTTTACAGCCGATGGGCGCAGCTTACCCCGGCAAAACGATTACCGAAGCAACAAAGGTTTCCAATTTAAACCTGCAAAGCGAGGTGTTTAAAAACATCTTTGAGTCCTTCCCGCAAAACCCGGATCTGCCGCAGGTAAAAAAGTATTACGCTTTGAGCGGAGCTACTAAATCAGCCGAAAGCCTGATGAAACTGCAAACGGGCCAGTCGCTTTGGGAAGGTTACAGTTTGGGCAAGGGCAAGCTATATCTCTCTGCCGTTGCGCTTAACGAAGATTTTAGCAATTTGCCCCTGCACGCTTTGTTCGTACCCACTGTATTCAGGATAGCTTTGCTAAGCGGGCACGACCAGCCGCTGTCATACACCCTCGGCAGCAACCAGGCCATAGAAACGGTGCAGCTGCAGGCTACCGAAAAGCAGCAGGTAAAATTGGTGAAGGGCAGCGAATCCGTTATTCCCGATGTACGGCAGCAGGAGGGGAGCACCATGCTTTACCTGCCGGGTCAGCTTAGCCAAACCGGTATATATGAGCTGAAAAAGCAGGACAGCACCGCAGCCGTACTGGCTTTTAACGATAACCGAAATGAATCTGACCTCAGGTACCTCAGCCCTGGCCAACTGGCCAATTTATTCCCGCAAAAGGGCACCGTTACCGATGGCGAAAAATTTAACGTAAACAATATCAACACTGCCGAAAATTCGGGCCTGCAATTATGGAAACTTTGTATAATTTTGGCTTTGATATTTCTGGCCGTCGAAACATTGCTCATCAGGTTCTATAAAACCGGTTCGGGCATTGTGCAGCAGGCCGGATAATCATAAAACCCACCATAAACAGCGATAATGAATTTGCTTATCAAATCTGCCACTGTTGTCCATCCCGATTCTCCGTTTCATAACCAGGTTGCCGATATTTTAATTAAAGATGGCCTCATCAACCAGATAGCTGCTTCCATCGCCACCAACGATATCGAAACGATAGATGCTACCGGCAAATACCTCGCGCCCGGCTTCTTCGACTTAAATTGCAACGTGGGCGAACTGGGCCTCGAAACCAAGGAGGACCTGCAAACAGGCACCGCCGCCGCCGCAGCGGGCGGCTTTACCGGCATAGCGTTGATGCCCAATACGCACCCACCTGTACACTCCAAAGCCGAGGTGGAGTACCTGCTTAACCGTGCTAAAGGTAACCTGGTGGATATCTATCCCCTGGGTACCATCTCCAACAAAAGGGAGGGGAAAGACCTTTCGGAAATGTACGATATGTTCAAGAGCGGCGCAAGGGCCTTTACCGATGGCAACCGCCCCGTGCAGGATGCCGGCCTGATGGAACGTGCGTTGCTATATGTGCAAGGCTTCGGCGCTAAAGTATTTTCTTATGCCGAGGATGCATTTATAGCCGGCAAGGCCAAAATGAATGAGGGCGTGGTAAGCACCATGCTGGGCATGAAAGGTCTGCCATCGCTGGCCGAAGAGCTGATGATAGCCAGGGATATTTACCTGGCCGAAGACTCGGGTACGGATATCCATTTTACCACCATATCAACAGCTCGTTCGGTAGAGCTTATCCGCGAAGCCAAGAAACGTGGCCTTAAGGTAACCTGCGATACCGCCATCCACAACATCGTACTGACGGACGAGGCCCTGATGGGTTTCGATAGCTTGTATAAAGTAAAACCACCCCTGCGCACCCAGGCCGATGTGGATGCGCTGATAGCCGGGCTTAAAGATGGCACTATAGATGCTTTGGTAACGCAGCACACCCCGCACGAGATAGAGTTTAAGGATGTGGAGTTCGAGGTGGCAGAATATGGCATCATCGGCCTGCAAACCGCCTTTTCGCTCGCGGTTAAAGCCGGTCTGCCTATTGAGCTTATCGTACAGAAACTGGCCATCAATCCGCGGAAAATATTGAACTTAGACGTGCCGACTTTTGCTGAAGGGCAACCCGCCAACCTGGTTTTGCTGGATGCCGAAGCCGAATGGGAGTATACCCGAGCCAGCAACCTTTCTAAAAGCTACAACTCGCCCTTCCTGGGGCAGAACTTAAAAGGAAAAGTTTTGTTAACCTGTAATAATCACCAAATAATTAACTCTAATTAACCATGACTGACCCGAAAGTAAGCAAAGCCCTTAGCGGCGCATTACAGGCTTTCACCGCATATGACGGCTTTGACGCTGTTGCTCTTAACGCCAAATTCGAAACGCTTTTTTCTTCCGATGATGATTTCATGAAAAAAGTTGATTCCCTCGATGAGATTTTCGATGACAACCCGAAGCTGGAAGAATTGCACGAAGTATTCTTCGATTTGCTGATGGTGAACTTTTTTAGTGAAGATGTAAAGAAGCTGGAAGACGATTACCTGGATACCCCAGAATGGGAAAAGATAGAAGAGCAAACGCTGGATAGAGGTACCGAACTACTTAACCTGCTGCTGTATCTTAACGAATGCGAAGACGAAGGGATAGACCCCGAGCTGGACGATTACCTGAAAGAGTTTTTGCTGGTAGACGAGGACGAGTTTCAGGACGAGTACCGCATTTACGAACCGGTAATTGCCAACCAGATACTGATTGAAAGCCCCGCCGCCGAAATAGCGAAGGTGGCCGGCACGCTGGACGACGACTCGGAACTGAAAGAGTTGTTTTACCCGATGATGTGCTTTTTCCAAAACACGGAGCCTGATGCATCCGAAGAGAAAAATATTGCAGATAATGCCGTTGCGCCGGCTTTTGATATGGCGGTACTGGCTATTTTAACAAGCTTTAATTCATAAAGAAAATAAACCATTAACCATCATGAGCGAAGAATTTGACAAACAACTAAAAAGCCAGAGCCTTAAAAAAGGCCTTATTTTAGGAATAATACTAGGCGTGCTTGGTATTCTTTCGTTTTATTTTATGACCACCATGGCCACATCTATGATGCTGGTAATTCTTGGGCCAATATTGCTGTCTGTAATTATCCCTATCGTTATTTCCGTCCTTTTTTGCAGCGACCTTCGCAAAACTATCGGTGGATACTGGAATTTTAAGCAAGCAGTGACCGGCATTTTTATTATGTTTTTTGCGGCGTACCTGGTAAGTTATATCATTAGCAGCGTGCTGTTTGCCAAAATTATCGAGCCTGATATGGTTGATAAAATGGAAGCAGCAATGGTAAACGTAACTACTACGATGTTAGAGAAAAGCAATGCGGACCAGGCAGCTATAGATAAGCAGATGGATACAGTGCACCAGCAGTTTCAAGATCAAAAAAATGCTACCATTGGAAAGCAGATACAATCCATAGCAATCGGCATTATCTTCGTATTTGTTTTTGCGCTGATTTTTGCCGCCATCTTTAAAAAAGAGCGCCCATTATATCTTAGCGATACCGATGGGATAGACCCAACGGTAACCGAAGTTTAACCCAAACGCTATATATAAATACAAGCAAACAGGCCCCGGTTTTGTCGGGGCCTGTTTGTTTATGATTGATTTTTTTGGGGATGTGCGTTGATTCCTGGGGCTGTTACTCCAGGCAGTCGATAGCGGTACCTACTGCTTTTAGCAGTTTGGCATCCATATCCTGGCCAAGCAGTATTAACCAGTTATTTCCCTGGCGTTGCAGCCAATGGGTACTGGTACCCTGGTTAAGGCTGCAGGGCATCACCACTTTATACATGGCTTCTTTACCTGCATAAATCACTTTCATTACCTTGGTGCGGTATGCTTTGTGCAAATAAGTGAACGATATACCGAATATCTTGGATGTGGCTACCTTGCTATTCGGGTTTTCGCTTACGCTACCTTGCGCGTTAACAACGGTTAATTGAACGTCGGCGGGGTTTTGGTATGCTGAGATAGACATATTTTGATATTTTTTATTAGATCTTGGGAATCGCAACTTGTTAATCAAAATCCCTGCCATATATTATCCCTGCATAAAAACGCATAAAAACGAAAATTCACCGCCTTATTTATGCTACACTACCGTATAAAAATAAAACAGCGGGCCGGGCAATGTTGATTTGCCCGGCCCGCTGCTAATTAACTATATAAAGTTTAAACTATTTGGCTTTTTTGGTGAAGATGTAAACTACCCCGTATTTGGCTTTGCTGCCGTATTTTTTTACGGTGTCGGCATCAGATGAGGTGCTCATCCGGTCGATATCGAAGGCCGACAGCTTTTTTAGGTCGTTTTCAGTCGCTTCTTTGCCATCGATGATGATGAGTTTATCAGATATGCGGCTGATGTTTTTATCATTGTAAAACAGGTTGCCTTGTAAGGCGCGCACCTCTACCACATCGGGGCTACCGGCAACGGCCCGGCCATATACTTTTACATTGCTAAGCTTACGGTTTACGTCTGCCGATTTATAGGTGAGCGCTCTTACCTGCACGTTATTTATGGTAGCGGCATCGCCGGTCAGCTGATTCAGCCTTACCGTGCCACCGCCTTTTAGTACGATAACCGAGTCTATCTCCCTTGGCGAAAGGCCACCATAAACGATATTATCGTTTCCATTGATTGTTACCCGTGTAAGTTTTTTGGTGGGTTTGCCTGCCCGGGCAATAACAATGGAGTCGATTTGGCGTGGCCTCAAGTCGCTGCCTACCTTCATCAGTCTTCCGTTCACGCTAATGCCCGTTACCCTTATATCGTTGAACTGTTCGGCCAGTAGCCTGCCTTTGTCAGAGTCGTTGGTGGCAATAAAGAGTATCTTGCTGTTAGGTTTAAAATTCATGCTGTCGAAATCGTTCAGCATGGTTTTGGCCACCTCGGCCGTTACGATGTTCACCGATACTATTTTGTTAGGGTCGATCTTATTAAACTCATCTATGGTAATCTTCTTCCCGTTTAACACATAGTTCAATGAATCCAACAGGCTGATATTGTTTACGGTATAAACCATCTTGAACTTTTGAATCGTATCGGTACTAAACCTGATAATGGTATCTTTTTTTTCTCCTGTTCGTATCAGTAAGCGACCTATTTGGTTATTGAGGCTATTTATTTCTGTGGTGCTTATCTTGTTTACCTTTATTTTTTTTTCTGCCAGCAGCCTTAATAGTTTATTCTTTAAAGTGATGCCTTCGGCAGAATTACGGGTTGTTGCAAACCCAACCTTACGTTTGCCATCGCCCATATTAAAATACTTTTTGGCATCTTTCCCGTCCAGCATAAAAATGCTCTCTGTATCATCGTTAAAATGTACTTTATCAAAATCCACTTTAATGCCGTTGATGTAATAAACATAAGCGGGAGAATTATTTTCAATTCTTAACCTGGTTTTGTTTTTATCTGATTCATCTATTTTAAGGCTGAGTGATTCGGGCAGTACGGAGTTCAGCTTATCTGTAATGGTATTGCTGATTACATGGTAAGCCTTTTCGCTACCTTTTTTTACCGTGGCTGCGTTAGAGAAACTGAATATCAGCAGCAATGCCACGGCGGGCATTATAAATGCGTAGCGGGTAAGGTTTACCCTCGAAGATCTTTTTGCGTTCATCATGATTATGCGTTTTTTGATGGTGGAGATATTGAAGTGGTTTACGATGCCCGGCGTGCTGGCGTTGAAGCTTACGTTCACCAGGCTGTATTGGTAGGCTTTGGTATCGATGCCTTTGTTGAGGATCTTACGGTCGGTAATAAATTCTATGTTTTCGCGCACGGCCTTTTTCATGAGCCAAACGCCCGGGTTGAACCAGTAGAAGATGCTGCTAAGTTCGGCCAGCAAAATATCCAGCGTGTGCCAACCGTTTACGTGCACCTGTTCATGCAGCAGGATGGCTTTCAGGTCGGCAGCGGAATGATTGGCCGGGTTTACATATATGCTGCGCCAGAAGGAGAAAGGGGCAGCCTCGCCACTGATGAGCCTTACATCGTGGTTCATGATGCTGGCCGCAGTGGACCGGCGGTGGAGCTTAACCAGCGAAAACAACTGCACCAGCAAGCGTATGCCCAGCAGTGCCGCGCCCGCCCAGAACGCCATGGCTGCCCATTGCCAGTAATCGGGCTGGGAGAGGGGTTTTACCAGTTTTGCTGCCGGTGCCTGCCAGTTAAGTATTACGGTTTGCACAGGCAGGGCAATATTCTCGTGCCGCTGCGCAAACGCCGTAAGGTCTATCTTAGGATAGATGCTGGCGAAGATGATGGCCGTTATTAAATAAACCCTGTTGAGCGTATAAAAAGTGAGGTGGCGTAGCACCAGGTAATAGCCGGCGCAAAACAGCAGCAGGGCCATGTTCACTTTAAATAAAAAAACAAATAAGGTTGGCATCGCTATAAGTTTTAAGGTTTTTCTATCAGTTTGATGATTTCTTTCAGGTCGCTGGCGCTTATTTTTTTGTCGTTGGCAAAAAAGGTAACCAGGTCTTTATAAGAATTTTGGAAGTAATCGCTCACGAAACCGCTCATGAAGCGTTTCTTGTACTCCTCTTCCTTTATGGCCGGCGTGTAGCGGTACGAGTTACCGAATTTTTCGCTTTTTAAAAACCCCTTGTTTTCCAGATTTTTTACGGTTGATGCCAGGGTGGTGTAAGGGGGCTTAGGCTCGTTAATCAATTCTAAAAAATCTCTTATAAAACCGGCTCCCGACTGCCAGGCCGCCTGCATGGCTTCTTCTTCCTGTTGTGATAATTTCTCCATCTTTCTACGATTATTTCGTAAATCTACGATTATTTCGTAATAAACCAAATTAATTAACAAATTTTAACAAATAACCAGGCGCAAACCAGCGACTTACGAGGATGAGACGAAATTCAAATCACCCTAAAACAAAAAATGCTGCCCCGGTTATCCCGAAGCAGCATTCTTATATCTGTTCTTTATCGTTTAGAAAAGCATTTCGTTTGGCGGGGCGATGCCTTTTAAGCGGAAGTAGATAGTGCTTTGCCCACGGTGGTGGGTTTGGTGCTCAAATGCTTTGGCCAACAGCAAACCGCGCGATGATTTCATGGTGCCGCGCATGGTAACCACTTCGGCTAGTTGTGCATCGGTCATGCCTTGTATGGTTGCTATGGCAAAATCGTAGCTATCTAAAACCGCCTTGGTGGTGGCTTCCTTAGTTTGGGCTATGGTTTTTTCCACTGATACGTCTTTGCCAAGCGGGCTATCTTTACCGCTCGCTGTGGTTAAAAAGAAGTAATTGGCATCGGCCAGGTGCAAAAATTGTTGGGCAAAGGTGCGGGTTTCCGGCGTTGCCTTAAAGGTGAAGCCGTCGGCAGGCATGGCATCCAGGTAAGCTTTGGTGTAAGCCTTGGCGCGGGTCCATTCGGCAATGGTTTGTTCGCGGGTAATTTGCGCAATGGCGACCGTACAGGTAAATACGATTACCGTAAGCAATAGTGATAATTTTTTCATGATGGTTTTAATTTAGTGGTGCTAAGATAGGCTTATTTAGATAAAATAGGCAGGGCTTTGTATTAAGCTTTGGTTATGAATACGCCAATGCCTAAATAGGATGCCGGCTAAAAAAAAGGAAAATAATTTATGGAATTGTAGCGGATACTGCATCCTACGGTTGAACTTCAAAATAGTTCAACCTAAACCATATCGCAAGATTTAATTGGAGAATGGGCCGCGTGTTGGGGCGCGGCCTTACTTCGATACCTCTATCTTAACCTTTTTCCCTTTTATCTTCTCGTTTTTTACCAAGGCCACAACCCGTTCGGCACGTACCCGTTTTACGGCAGCGTAAGAAGAGAAATCTAAAACTTCGATGAGGCCGAGGTCTTCTTTATCCAATTCGCCTTTTTTTAGCAGGAGGCCTACTATGTCTACCTTGTTTACCTTATCCTTTTTGCCGGCGGCCAGGTAAAGCGTAGCCCATGGCGAGGGCGGTGGGATGACGATTTCGCCCGATAAGTCTTCGGTTTCGGGTAAGCCTCTGAGGTAGGTAGGCTGTTCGCCGGGCGATAACAGCAGGTATGAGGTACCGGTGGCATGCATGCGCGCGGTGCGGCCGTTGCGGTGGGTAAAGGCTTCTTCGGTATGAGGCAATTGGTAATGTATCACATGCTCAATCTCGGGGATATCCAACCCGCGCGAGGCAAGGTCGGTAGTGATGAGGATGCGATGGCTGCCATTTCGGAATTTGATTAGCGCGCGTTCGCGGTCGTCCTGCTCCATGCCGCCGTGAAAGATATCGTTGGGCAGGCCGTTATCCCAAAGCGTATCGCTGATGCGTTCTACGGCCTCGCGGTGGTTACAGAACACCAGCGTGGGCTTATCGCCAATTTTGCAGATGAGCGCAAACAGGGCCTCTAACCGGTCGGCCGGTTCAGCTATTATTATTTTTTGCAGCAGGTTGGGTGCTGCTGCGGTATTGTCGAGATAGTTAAGCCTGATGGGTTTGTTGATACCGGTGAAGCGGGGTATCTCGTCCATCTGGGTAGCCGAGGTGAGGATGCGTTTCCTTACGCTGCGCAACTGGCCTATGATATAGCTCATATCCTCCTGGAAACCAAATTCCAGCGCTTTATCGAACTCGTCCAAAATAAGCGTGGTGATAGTATCGGTACTAAAACTTTCGCGGCGCAGGTGGTGGGCAATACGGCCCGGCGTGCCAACTAAAACTGCCGGCGGCTGCGAGAGGTTTTTTACCTCTGTGCGCACGGGGTGGCCGCCGTAGCAACAATTTACCTTGAAACCGCTGCCCATGCTGCGGAAAACCTGCTCTATCTGCAAGGCTAATTCGCGCGATGGTACCAGTATTAATACCTGTACGGTTGATACGCCGGCATCCAGCAAGCCCAGCAATGGCAACAAAAACCCAAGCGTTTTGCCCGATCCGGTGGGCGACAGTAATATCACGTCGCCTTTTTCGGCGGCAGCTATGGCAGCTACCTGCATGGGGTTGAGGGTATCGATTTTAAGGTTTTGGAGCGCTTGCTGTATCATATGGGTAACTGAAGGAACGGCAAAGATACGCTAAATGGGTGGGTTGTTGCCCAAGGGGCCTGGCTTTACCGTAGCGATGGGTTTCAAATCTTAATAGTCGTTTCATATCGCTCGTATATTTGACTCACCCCGGCCCGCATGCGCGGGCGTCGACCCTCTCTGCTTCGCAAAGAGGGTGAAGAAATTAGAAAAAACAAACTGAAGCTAAAACCCTCTTTGCGTAGCAGAGAGGGTGGTCGAGCGAAGCAAAGACCGGTCCGAAGGACTCTTATGGAGGGGAGTCGACTCGCGACGAAGCCATAACCGCATGCTGTCGAACACCAAAGTTTTCAAATCTATCGCCACGGTAAAAACTTAATTGGCGTGGAACACTTCTTCCATATCGCTCCATATTTTTCTTTTTGCAGCAGCATCGGGCAGGGGGATTTGCGTGGGGTCGGTTTCTTGCCACCATTTTCGGGTGATGCTATCGGCGGCCATTTTTTTCATATCTGCACCAAAGTCGTCGCCTGTGTATTCGAAATAGCTGAACAGGTAGGGCTTGCCATCAACCTGTTTAATATAGATGGAGTAGTTGCGTATGTTGCATTCTTTGATTTTTTTGAGGACAGCAGGCCAGACGTGCGCGTGCAGGTATTTGTACTGTTCAACCTTATCCGGTTTTAAGCCGGTAATACTGGCATAACGTTTAGCCGGATGGTTGCAGGGCACATGGTTATAAGCCGCTACGCAAACAATAATGATGAGCAATACAATTATAAATACCTTCACTGCCTTATTACTTTATAACCGGGATATTTTCCGCGTTTTGATTCAGTTCTAAAACCACCACATTGCTATTGTCATCAGGCAATTTTGCCGGTAGGGTGATTTGTATAGAGCCGCCCGTTTGGTTCATTTTGACCGCTTTACCGTTGAACAAATAAGCATTGTTGATAACCACGTCGGGTATAGCGGGAAGGCTTACCATACCATTAGCGGCATTGAACACATGCAGATAAATTTTATTGCCTTTCCGGGTGGCAGCAAAATTATCGTTCGGCGCAAAAGGGCCGCCTTTGGTGCCGTAGATGCTGCTGCCGTAGGTTTTCATCCAAAGGCCTATTTCCTTTAGGCGGCTTATTTGTCGGCCTTCCATCCGCCCGTCCATCATCGGCCCCACATTGAACAGCAGATTGCCATTGCCGGCCGCCGTTTTCACCAGCGTTTGTATGCATTCTTTAAGCGACTTCATCTGGTCGTTGGGTTTCCAGGCCCATTGCTGGCAAATAGTGATACAGCTTTCCCAGGGCTCGTTCATATTTAGCTGACCGATGCGTTGCTCTGGCGTAAGGTAATCTCCAACCGATTCGTTATTCAGCACCTCGCTCACTTTGCCAAGCCGGTTATTTACCAATATATTGGGGTTTAGGCTTTTGATATAGTCATAAATTTCCCGCCCGTCGGCATTCGTCCATGGTTTTTCCCAATACCCATCAAACCAAAGCAAGTAGGGGTCGTATTTGGTAATTAATTCTTTAAGCTGCCCCTTCATCCGTGCCTTAAAGGCAGGCATATTGCCCTTTGCGTTTTTGGTAGAATCGTAAGGGTTGTGGATGGGGTAGTCGGCATCGTGCCAATCAAGCACGGTGCAGTAAATGCCGAAGGTAATGCCCTGCTTTTTGCAAGCCTTGGATAGCTCGGCAACGATATCGCGCTTAAACGGCGAATGCATAACACTATAAGTAGAGAACGCAGTCGGCCACAGGCAAAAGCCATCGTGGTGCTTTGCCGTAATCACCAGGTATTTCATCCCTGCATCTTTAGCGGCTTTTACCCAGATATCGGCATTAAACAGCACGGGGTTGAATTCTTTATAAAGGCTGTCGTAATCGGCCCGCGCTACTTCTTTATTGCGGCTCCAGCCAATTTCGGTACCCCTTAATGTTACCGGCCCAAAATGGATGAACATACCGAAGCGTTTTTCCATAAACCCCGGCATGCGGGCTTTTTGCTTTTGCTGGGCAAAGCCCTGCATAGAAATGATGAACAGTAAACAGGCAACAAAATATCTTTTGGCAAGCATCATGGCAGATTTATATCCTACAAAATTGGTTGGAATAAAAATAGCGGGCTTGCTTATCGGCGCAAATGGATAATCCAAATAAGATAATGGATAATACAGCGGGGCAGGTAAATCTAAAACGCCTCGTTCAACCCTAAGAAGAACCCCCTTGCGCCGTATTTGCCCCAGGCATAATCAAGGCATAAATTGGTGCGGGTGGCTTTATTGAACAGTACGCGCAAGCCGCCGCCTGCTCCGGGCTGCCAAACTTTAAAGATTTGAGTGCCGGCTTCGTCGTTGGCGGTTTGCAGGTTAAAGAATGCCACGCCGCTTAGGAATTTGTTGCGGGTTATCGGGAACCGGTATTCGGCCTCGGAGTAATTGTACTGCGTGCCCTTAAAATACTGTGTAACATAGCCCCGCCCGCTGCGGAAGGCGCCGTCTTTAGCAGTGCCGGGCAGTTCGAGGTAAGGCACATTGCCTGTTATTAAATACGAACCCCAGTTCCACAGCGCGATAACATGCTCGGGGTGGCTGGAGGATAGGCTGAAGTACTTCCTGAAATCTGTTATGAATTGTACCGAGTTTTTAGAGCTAGCCATCCAGGTTTGGTTGATGCGGAAGCCGGCATCGGCATAAATGCCTTTGTAGGGCCGATTCTGGTTATCGCGCGTAGTGTACTGCACGTTGAACAGCAAGCCGTTTGCCCGATAATGGTCGTTATCAAAACCGTGCCTCTCGTTATAGATGCTGTAGGGCGTAGCACCTACGGACTTTGTGTCTTCTATTTTACTGCGGATATCGAACGACACCCCTGCACCCACAAATAGATTCTTCTGAACCTCTTTATAAACCTTTTCGCGCAGATTGAAATATAGCGAATGCAAGGCCCTGCCTTTACGCGCCGCGTTGGCCAGGGTTTGGTCATCCGCACTTCCATTATTGGCTTCGGCTATGCCCAGCCCAAAATCGGGCGAGACGGTTTTGGCGGCCACCAGGTTGCCCTGGAAATTCCAGGCGTTGCCGGGCGTGTAAACGTTATGGTTTACATAAAAATAAATGATGCCTTTGGTGGTGATAGAGGCGGAGGTTGCTGCTACAGAAAGTAGCGTGTTTGGGTCGTCGCCAAACTTGCGGCCGGCTACGGCTTTGATACCCAATTGCGAGCCGATACTGGGGTTGGAAGCGATATTGGGTATGATGGTTATGCCTGATGGTTTCTTGAATACAGTATCCGGCTTGCGCTTGGGATGAAAGATATCCTTAAACAAATCGGCGATATCATACTGCCTGGCCAGCTCGGCTTGCTGCTGGTTGTTTTGCTGCTTTAATTGCAACGATTTCATTTTTGCGCTCTTTACGGTATCGGCAGGGGTGGGCTGCACCTGTGCGGAAGCAGCTCCACACAAACTTAAAAATAGTACTGTTAACAGTATTGCTGCAATATTTGGGTATGTATTTATATGTTGGTTTTTCAAGTCGGAGCAATTTAAATGGCTGCTGTTAACCAGCACGCAATTTTTTAAACCTACAAAAGCTCAAAAATGTTTTGAATAGGAACGGGAAGCCCAACTCTATCTATCGCCCTTGTTATGCCAAAAGCATTTTATTGCTGCGCGTAGTTCTGGCGGCGATTCGAATTCCTGGTGCTGCATGGTTAAAGGTAGGGAAATTGTACCGGGCATGATAAAAAATACAATACCAAACCTACCTGATGAGCGTGATAAAAGAAGACTCGCTCACCTTTTTATGTTTATAATTATCATAACCCTCATACACCCAATAATAGGTACCGATACTTGCCTGCTGCCCCTTGATGCGCCCATCCCAGGTTTGCGTTTTGTTTGTAGTATGGAATATGAGCGATCCGTTGCGGTTGTATATGCTCAAGCCATTAAACAATACGTATCCGGTAGATGTTACGGCAAAATAATCGTTTATGCCGTCGCCATTAGGCGTAAAGGTATTGGGCGCGGTTATGTTAAAGGGGGCAGGCGGCTGCACAGTAACAACAACCGGCTGGATATTTACGCAGCCTTCGGTGCTTTCTGCTTTTATAAAGTACGTTCCGCTGGTTTGCACGGATGCGTAATCCGAGACTGGTATAGTGGCCGCTTCGTTTGTATAATAACCATAAGTTACAGATAGTTGCGGCGTAAAGCTTCGGGATAAATCGACGGTAGCAGGGAAGGTTACCACTGCTGGGTTGCTAACCGCCAGCCCGGGCAAGGCGAAAGTAATGGTTACAGGCAGCAGGTTGCTGCATCCGCCGGGGTTTGTTGCCCTGATATAGTAAAGGCCTGCCTCGGTAATATGATCCGGCGAGGGTAAGTATTCAAATGCATCTGTAAGGTAATCAAACTTCAGGCCCGGGCTGCTCCCGGCGGTTACGCTGGCCTTTGTAAGGTCTATAGCGGTGCCCGGGCAACCTGCTATCGTTCCTTTCGCCACAAATTTAAATTCGGCATTGATATCTTGAACGGTAGTGTATAGCGTATCGGTGCAGCCAAGGCCATTATAAGGCGTTACTGTAACGGCTAATTTAGTTTGATCTGGCGGAGGCGGTATGGTTAAGTATTGGCCGGTGCCTATGGGCGTTTTAAAATCGGCCGTTGACCAGGAGTAGCTGGCAAAGCCAGGTGGGGCTGATAAGGTAATGGCTGGTTGGTTTGCGCAATAGTTATTGCCTTCTATCGCTGCGCCTATATTTTCGTTCACATCAATATAAGCGTAGCCAAAATGCTGACCGAAAAAGCAGTGGTTTACCGTAAACTCTAACCTTATCTCTTTATTGGCCAGCCCCTTGAGATTGATGGTGGCCGACGACCAGGGTTTAACAAACACGCTATCGTTCACCAATTTGAAACCCGGCAAGTTTACCGAGGAAATGAAATCGAACGAAGGGCAGGCCAGATATTTATCATCGGTAACGTTATAAATCTTCACAGTGAAACGCGGCTGCTGGTTAGGCTCGTGCCCTGGGCTCACTAACACCACAGCGTAATTAAAGATAATGCTGCTTGAGCCGGTTGGCGGCACCTTAAGTTTGTATGACATCTGCTGCGCCCTGTTGCCATATAAGGTGTTGCCCAGTTTTACGCTGTATTTGCCGCCGTTCGGCGAAAAGATGGAAAAACCACCGTAATCATCTTTCAGCTCCGATTGGTCTTTCTTCAACATCGTAAAGCTATTCGGGTCGGCAAAGGCGTTGTAGGCGGTTATGCTGCCATCGGCCTCCAGCTTGCCTATTGCAAAATCCCAGTTATCGAAGTTGCCTTTTTCGAACCCGATATTTTCCTGCGCAGATGATAGCGACGACAAAAATATCGTAACGGCGATCAGGTAAATAATCAATACACCTTTTGTACTAAACATCTAAAGGGGGCAGGCTTATTATAATGGCAAAAACCGGACATAAAACGCCAGCGCGAATAACCGGATGTTGTAAATTTAGCCAAAAATACCTAAATCTCAGGGCGTAAATAGTTTCCAATTTCCCTCTGAGATGACTTCTACAGCATCATCAATTACTTTAATGGCGGTTTGGTCATCTATGGCGTAAGACGGCATGGGTAGGGTAGCGGCGAGTTTTTGGATATTGGCCAGGGAATTGCTCGGGAACCATTCATGATCCAGATGCGGATGGATAGCGAAATTAAGCAGGTTGAGCGATCTATCGCTTTCTGCCGGTAGCGTATGGTTGCCGTAGGTGGTTCCATAATGTGTCATGATCATGCTGCCTGCACTAAGGCCGACATAAACTATCTTCTTTAATAACGATGGCAACAAATCGGTCAGGCCGCATTGCTGCATCCAATAGCATAAGTACTGGCAATCGCCGCCGCCAACAAGCAAGGCATCGGTTTCCTGCAACATCGGTACCCAAAGCTCTTGTTTGATGCTGGGCAGGGCCGTTAGCTCCAGCACGCCCAGAGATTTCCAGCCCAACTGACAAAATGGATCGCCTAGGGTGCCGCTAATTACTTTTTGTATGATTTGGGCCCCGCCCGGTATGCCGTATATGGCCGTGGGCACAAAAAGCGCGCTGGATTCAGCAATCGGTTTGCCCAAAAGCCCGACCAATGCATTGTTGATACTTTTGTTGCTGATGCCGGCGGAGGTGAGGAGAAGTTTCATGGTTAACCCAAAGATAAACGATTAATACAACTGCTGTTAGGGGCATTTGGGACATATTATAAGCGGAATTACGACAATGGGCGTTGAAGTTCGCTTTAAAAATCCCTAAATTCCTGCTTTCGCGTACTGCGCTATTTTTCGATGAAGGTCGTCCGGATTAAAGGGCTTGCTCAGGTAATCATTCATGCCTACTACAAACGCCTGGTCCTTAATATCCAACATGGCCGAAGCGGTAAGCGCTACTATTGGCAGCTTTTTGTATTTCTCGCCGGGCAGGTTGCGTATGGCCGTGGTGGTTTGGTAGCCATCCATTTCGGGCATCTGCAAATCCATCAGCACCATATCATACTCATTGGTTTGCACAAGCGTTAACGCTATCTCGCCATTCTCGGCTACATCGCAATCTACATCCCAAAGCTTCATGAATTGTTTGGCCAGTATAACATTTATCTGGTTGTCCTCGGCTATCAGCAGCTTTACACCTTTAAGGCTTTTTGTTTCGAAACTGCTTTCCTTAACGGGTTTTGAGGTGAACTGCTTGTCGCTGTTCTTCATCTTAAGGCTGAAGTAAAAGGTAGATCCTTTGCCTACGGTACTCTCAACCTTTATTTCGCTTTCCATCAGTTCCAGTAGTTTTTTGGTAATGGTAAGCCCTAAGCCTGTACCTCCAAATTTGCGGGTGGTGTCTGAACTTGCCTGCGTGAAACTTTCAAAGATATTCTCTATTTTATCAGCCGCGATACCTATGCCTGTATCCGTTATTTCAAAGTCTATAACGGTATATTCGTCGGTGCGTTCATTCAGTGAAGCAGTGATAGTTACCTTGCCTTCTTTGGTGAATTTAACGGCATTGCTTATCAGGTTGGTTAATATCTGGCCAAGCCTTACCGGGTCGCCCTTAATAGCATTGGGTAATTCCTGGTCTATCAATAGTTTAATTTGGATATGTTTTTCCTGCGCTTTTTGCAGTAGGGCCAGGCGTATATTGCCCACCAGGTCTTTAATGCTGAAATCGGCTTCTTCAAATTCTACTCTGCCCGCTTCAATTTTGCTAAAATCCAGTATGTCGTTTATCAGCACTAATAAGTTTTCTGCCGAAAATTTCAACATGCCGAGATATTCCATCTGGTCCTCGCGGGGCTGCAATTGCAGCAACAGGTGCGTAAAACCAATAACCGCGTTCATCGGTGTGCGTATCTCATGGCTCATGGTTGATAGGAACTGGGCCTTCGTCAGCGCTGCCTTTTCGGCCACATCTTTCGAAATAATGAGCTGATTTTCCAATTCTTTAGCTTTTTCTATCTGTTTCTGCAAAAACTTGATTATCGTGATCAGGTCGTCGTCGCTATGGTGTTTTTCTGTAACAGCATCGCGCGATAAGGAGGCGATAGCCTTTTTTATCTCGGAGATAGATTTGTGTTTGATCTCATTTTCCTTAAGCAGAAAGTTGTTCACTTCCTGGTATTCGCGCTCGCTTACAGCAAAGGCATGTTCTGATAACTTTTTTGTTTTTTCGAAAGAGGCGTATGAGTTACTTACCGTTTCCAAAAAGCTCTTCATTACAGGGTCTTCCAGGTATTCGTCCGGAAGAAGTTTTTTTATCTGTTTACTTAAAACGTAGTGATATTCCATACGTGGTTCCTGTAGGCTAAAATTCTGTGAATGTGGTGATGGTCATAGTTTGGTTATGCAGTTCACATTGTACGCTATCGTTAAACGGAGATATTTCGCCATAGCTATAAAAACCGGTTATGGCGGTAGCATCGCCCAGTACTTCTTTGGCGGCTTCGAGCTCTTCGAACGTCCTTTCATGCAGGATGAGCTTGCGGCCCACGCAACTGATGAGCACGGCGAGGTCGGGTGCGCTTGCTTCTATCCCTGCAAAGTTGGCCGCTTTTGACGATGCTTCGATTATTTTATCGAAGTTGGCTTTCATCAACCTTACCTTGCTTCCTTCGGGCAGGTTACCGGCAAAAGTCATCGATTTTTGCTCTTCGTTTATACTCAAAATGGTGCGTACCACCTTTTGCCCATCTTTATGGCGTAAAGACAGGGGGAACAGCAATGCCGATCCTGGCAGTTCATCAACATAATCGCCCAGATATTCTTTATAAAGATCGAGTGCGTTTTTATTATCTATTTCGAACAATATATTTTGATTCGATTTGGTGATGGTGCGTTCCTGGCCAAACTCATCCCAACCGCCAACCGAGCCATGGCCTATGCGGATGTCCGTGCCGTAAAAACCGATAGCTATTACGTTTCCTTGCGATGGCGCTTCGTTTAAACCTGTTAGCGTCTTCTCAAAACGTGCAGCATCGCCGGCCAAACCACCGGTAACAGGTACGCGGTGCTTATTATCTTTATTGAGGCCGCTAACCAGTTCGCTGCCGTTGATAAAAGTACCGTCTGATATCACAAATACGCAGTTCAAATCCTCAGCAGCGAGTTTCTGCATTAAAAATAAGCCGGTATCAAAACTATTGACATGGTGTTTTATGTTGGTTTTGATACTTTTAATATTTGTTTTTTCAAATTCGATAGCGGTAACCACTGCGCTATCGTCGTAAACGGCATCGCCCAGTATTTCGCCGGCCGTTGATGAAAATGCGATATCCGCATGCGTATAGACTGACCGTAGATGCTTATAAATTTCGGGTTGGGTTATAACCGCAGGCGAACCGAATACCAATACCAACTGTGATTTTTCCGGCTCCAGGTCTGATGGTAGATCTACCCATCCGTTGTTTACGAAATGATGCTGTTTTGTTTTCATTACTCGGGTTTTTAATCAATGGCATTTGCTCAAGGGGGAGGGCAAATATATACGGTATAAATATATTCAAATATCACGATTGTAATATTAATATACTAAAAAGATACTTTGGTGATAAATAGCTAAGGGGCCGCATCCAAAATAAAAACCACTTATTATATTTGGGCTGTATGCGGCATCTGAGAATCGCTCCCTAATTAATAAATGAAAAAATCCTTAACCTTAACTTTAATTGCAATAGTTACGATTGCTTCCATTTATGCCTTGGTTAAATATATCAAAATGGATGGTCTTTCCTTCGCATGGTCGCTGAACTTTGTGTTGATGATATGGGTACTTGCTTTTACGGAAGCATTAAAAAGTAAGCTTACGTCTTCTTACTATAATGAAAAGGGATGGGAGCGGAGAGGGAAAATATACGAGCGTTTTGGGGTGAATTTTTTCAGGAAATTACTGGTGTGGATTGGCTGGGAGAAGCTAAATAAAAAAGCTAACCCTGTAGGGAAAAACACAGAAGCCCTGGCGAATTTGCATTATCAAACAAAAAAGAACGAACTGGGGCACCTCATTATTTTGTTTATCGTGCTGGGGTTTAATGCATTCGTTGCATTCAAATTCGGCGTTATCAAATCGTTGTGGTTACTTGTATTGAACGTGTTATTAAATCTTTACCCGATTTTATTGCAACGATACAACCGGCCGCGAATACAAAGAGCCCTGAATTTAAGTAATAGGAGATAACGGTGCCCGCATAGCATGGCCCAATCCCAAGGTTTTATGCAATAGATTATTGGCTGTTTATCTCAGGGGGTATCTACTTCGGGCTAATCGACATGCCATTTTTCTCACGGATAAGCTGAAAAAGATGATCGGGGCGTACGATTACATAATCCTCGTTAAGTGAATTAGCCACATTTTTAAAACTTGTTGGCGATACACCCTGCCAGGGCTGCGCCTGTATAATAACGAATCGTGGCGAAACCCTATCCCAACCAGCTGCTGCCCTGGCGATATGGTCTTTCATGGCCTGTTCGGTTGTGCAGTAGTTACAGGAAAGCGCCATCCCGGGCAAGGTGTTGTTATAGATGGTGAGCCCGCCTCCGGTGTTCTGGGCAGTTAAGCCAAGTAAGGATTTTGCCTGACCTGCATAAATCTTCCCAACATTAGGGTTGATACCGCCGGTAATCGTGTTCCAGATGGTGATTACCCGTAAACCAGCACGGTTATTATAGTCTTGGGTTTTAGTGACGAACTGTTTTAGCAAATTTTCATCAGTCCAGGTGTTAGGATAGGTATAACCATAGCCGGAAGGCCCGGAAATGAGATTGTCATTTTTAGTGGAAGTTTGATAAAAGTAGTTAAGTGCGCCGGGCATGGCGTCCAGCATAGCAGGCGACACGGTCCAACCCATCGCGACAGCGCCCCGGTCCGGGTTATCCCAAAGTTTACGCATCGCATGCTCTATAAATTGCAAATTGTCTCCATCGCTTAATATAAAGGCAACATAAATTTTGTTTTTGAGTGCCGGCTTTGGCGGAATTGGTTTTATATGTATGATTCGGGAGGTGCCGCTATGCACCGTTAGGTTGGTGCTCCAATCGCTTGCGATGGTTGCGATACCATATTTTGAGGCCCGCTCAATTCCCGGAGCTTCCTCAGGCCACCAGCCCATAAAGCTTGCACCGGGCGACATGGAAGACAAGAATTTGTTTAGCAGTTCACTTTCGCCAGCCACTTTTGGGTCGAGCCATATTACCGCAGCGCCTACTGCTATTGCATATTCGCGAAGAGCCGCTTTATGCACATCGGGGTTTAATCCGATTAGTAATCGGTGGTCGAAGTGTTCTTGATATATATCGTATATTGATTGATATATCCGCAGCTTACTGCTGAATTGCCCCCGCAAATCAACCAAGACGGGTAAATTAAACGGAGCGGCCGTTAATTTGGACAATAAAAGGGGCGAGGCAATTAAAGCACCTTTGCTTTTTGCAAGCACCGTAGCCAGGTTAATGGTATGTACCTGCGCGGAATCATAAACGATCAAACCCGAAATTTCACCCCGGTATTTGGTAATCAGGTCCCATTTGTCTGCAGGTTCAGTCCACTTCAAACCTAGCGACTTGAGCCAGGTATGTGGTCCTTCGGCTAAAGCATCACCTTCATAGGAGAGAATACGTGGCTTTTTGCGATTCACCAAACCCTTCAGCGAAGCAAACAGGTACATTTCTGCCGAGGAGTAAGGAGTACTATCGCGGAGCATGATCAAATCCTGTACCTGCGCAGGAGCCGGGAAAGATGGCAGCAGCTGACCAGCCGGCCATTTAACCTGGGCCATGGATGGTGTGATAAATAAACAGAAGAAAAGAAAATATGCAGCTTTGATCCTAAGCATGGTAATCAGTTTCATAGTCGGTTAAATGTGTCGGTAAAGTTCTGGTTTTCTATCCACTTGGCAAAAATGCCGCGTTCAGCATCACCGTATTTGCACAATATGTTTTCAAGTGAAATCGGTCAAAGAAAGATCTTTCTGATTATTAACTGTAAGTAATCGGCCAAATAAAGTTAAATTAGTGGTTTAAGTAATATGCTGGATACTTTCTTCGATAAACTGTCAAAATGGGTAACACTAACAGAAGCTGAAAAAGCAATTTTCAGGCAGCATGTTACTGTAAAGAAATTGAGAAAGCATCAGTACTTTTTGCAGGAGGGAGAAACTTGCAGATCAGTGGCATTTGTGAGTAAGGGCATGTTGCGTTCGTATTTGGTAGATGAAAAAAATAACGAACACATTATACAATTTGCACCGGAGGGTTGGTTTATATCTGATATTTCCAGTTTTATAAATGAAGACAAATCCGATCTGAATATTGATGCAGTAGAAGATTCTGAATTGATATTGATAAGCAAAACTGCGCACGTGTACCTGGAGACCGCTGTACCCGAATTTTTCAAATTTAACTACACCCAATATCGGGGTGCGTATATTTCGCTGCAAAAAAGGTTGATAGACATGTTCACCCTGTCGACCGATGAAAGGTACACTAAGCTGTTAGACCTATATCCGGATATTACCCAACGCGTACCACAACATATGATCGCTTCTTATCTTGGATTAACCCCCGAAACGTTAAGCCGTGTAAGAAAAAGGCTTTTTGTAAAAAAGGCTGAGGCGTGATTATCGGCCCATTGACCAAAATCAATATAATTTCTTGATTCGCATCAAGATATCGGAACCAAATCCCTTCTATTTTTACCCCGAAGCTTCTTATCGTCAAATTAAGCATTCCAATGCAGTTGACAGCCCTGAAGTTTTCATTCAACTGAATTCAAACCAATTATTAAACATGAAGAAATTATTATTATCGGGGGTTATCCTGCTGCTACAAACCTCGTTATTTGCCCAAACGGTTACCTGGAGAAATGATAAAATGCATTCCAAACTTAAGTTTACTGTTACCCATCATTTGCTTTCGGACGTAGATGGTTTGTTCAAAAATTTTAATGTTACCATAACTGCAGGCAAGCCCGATTTTAGCGATGCCGTTTTTGAGCTTTCAGCAGATGTGTCCTCCATCAACACCGAAGTTGAAATGCGTGATAATGACCTTAGAAGCGCTAACTTTTTTGATGCTGCGAAATACCCGGCTATCACTTTCAAAAGTTCATCGTTAAAGGCAGATGGAGCGAACAAGTATAAGCTTACCGGCAACCTTACCATGCATGGCGTTACAAAGCCTGTAACTATGGACCTTTGGTTCCGGGGCACAAAAGAGAACCCAAATAGCAAGCAAAACGATGCCGGTTTTAAATTACGGGGTACATTAAAGCGGTCGGACTTTAATATTGGGGCAAATACGCCTACGGTACTTGTAAGCGACGAGGTAGAGATCGCAGCTGATGGCGAGTTTGCAAAAGCACAGTAATGCATTGCATCTAAAATGTGTTTGCTTTCGTACAATGATCAACAGAACTTCTTTACACGCTAACAATAAATTACAAATGCATAAAAAATTTATTATACTTTCTATAGCCATCATGGCTTTATTTAAAAATGACATTTTTGCACAATTGCCGGTCATGCCGCTCGCAAATCAAAAAACATTATTACAAAGCAACGATCCTAAGCTTGCAGCCAATAAAAAATTGGTGTACGACTGCTGGCGTGAAATTTTGGAAGGAGGCCATCTCGAATTTGCAGATAAATATCTCGCCGAAACCTATATGCAACATAATCCAAATGTTCCAACAGGAAGAAAAGGGTTTGTTGAAGTATTTTCAAAGTTTGCAAAGCCTAAACCAATTGTGGATACCATACAAGCGCCCGTAGTTGCTATTGTTGCAGAAGGTGATATGGTTGTGATAAGCTTTGCCACAAAATTGCCCGATCCGGCAGACAGCACAAAAACATATACAACCACCTGGTTCGATATGTTCCGCATAGAAAATGGAAAGCTTGCAGAGCACTGGGATGGAGCCCAAAAAACAAAGAATTAACACTGATTTCCATCCTGATATCAGGCCAATAATGAAGCGCGGGTAACATTTCCTGAGGCGCCCACCTAACACAAAGTTATGTACATATCAAGCAGAAGAAAATTTTTAGGGCAGTTGTCAGTTATTACCACTGCAATTGCTCTCCCCAAATTCGCCAGTTCTTCAGTCCTGGCCGAAGACGATTTCGTAATCGCCGAAGCCGCTGAGGGCAAACTCAGGGGCATCAGAAAGGATGGGGTTTGTTTATTCAAGGGCATTCCTTACGCCGGAAGCCTTTCGGGCGACAGGCGATTTAAAAGGCCAGGTCCCTTGAAACCCTGGACGGGGGTACGTGACGCCTTACAACTCGGTGCTCCCTCTATCCAACCTCAATTTCAGTCTCGTGCCGTAAACGAAACTAAGCCGGCTGAAGACTGCTTGTTTTTAAACGTTTGGACACCAGCTAATGATAATAAGAAACGTCCTGTGATGTTTTACAATCACGGAGGGGGTTTTTCTAACGGCTCTGGCGGCGCCCTTGATCAGGATGGCTCAAACCTTGCCCGCTTTTTTGATGTGGTCGTAGTAGAAACAAACCACCGGTTAGGGCTAATGGCTTTTCTGTATCTGGAAGATATTGCAGGCCCGGAATATGCCGGTTCTGGTAATAATGGCCTTCTGGATATTGTCGACGGCTTAAAATGGGTGAAAAAGAATATTGCGGCATTTGGAGGCGACCCAAACAATGTGATGATATGGGGCGAATCGGGCGGCGGCGCAAAAACAAGCTGTTTATATGCTATGCCCGCAGCAGCGCCGTATTTCAATAAAGCTTCAATTGAAAGCGGGCCAGGCCTTAGGATGATGCCTAAAGAGGCGGCAATAGAAATGACAAAACTGGTATTCAAGGAACTGGGTATCGATGCAAAGGACTGGAAAAAAATACTCGATGTCCCCGTGAAAGATCTGATGGATGTTCAAAATAAAATTCCCGGCCTTATGGCTAATACCGACTACGTTAAAAAAAACGGTGCTGTAGGGTTCGTTCCAAACAATTTTGCGCCTGTGGTTGACGGAKTTGCACTGCCCCATGACCCGTTTGACCCGTTTGCGCCGAAAATTTCAAAGGACAAGCCGCTCATGACGGGGTGGAATGAAGATGAATGGGCGTTTTTTGCAATGTATTCGCGTGATACCGCTCCCCTTCAAAAGGATTTTACATTTGAAGCATTGCAAGCAAATCTCCAACCGGAGTTCGGAGCCGATGCCCAAAAAATTATTGCGACGTACAGGCAAACCCGACCGAATGCATCAGCAAGTGATATCTGGATGGCTGTAAGATCAATTAATATGATGGGGCTTGGCTCCATTGCCATCGCAGAAAGGAAAGCTGAACAGGGGGGCGCTCCCGTGTACCTATACAATTTTTGTTATAAATCCGAAGCAAAGATCCCGGGTACCGATTACCCATTGGGCACGCCGCATGCTATGGATATCACATTCAAATTCAATAACGAAGTGCCGGGTACACCGGCTGGTTTTTTAAGCGGGAACAAGCCTGAACGCTTTGTTGCATCGCATCACATGGCCGAACTTTGGACGACCTTTGCAAAGACAGGTAAGCCTGCTGCGAAGGATGTTCCGGATTGGCCAGCCTATAATTTGACAGACCGGCCTACCATGCGTATTGATGCTACATGCGAAGTGATTAACGACCGATATAAGGAAGAACTGGCGATGTGGAGATCTATTGGTAGGATAGGCTATCACTCACTTAATTCAAAGTAGCTGGCATTCCATCCGATTAGTTAACGGTTCGCCTTGATGCTATAAATCAAATGCAGCGGAAAAGAGGTCGCTTTTCTTCGGGCCACCAGCCCATAAAAGTCGCACCGGGCGACATGGAAGACAAGAATTTGTCCAGCAGTTCACTTTCGCCAGCCACTTTAGGGTCGAGCCATATTACCGCAGCGCCTACTGCTATTGCATATTCGCGAAGAGCCGCTTTATGGGCCTTCGGGTTCAAACCGATTGGCAAGCGGTGGTCGAAGTGTTCTTGATATATATCGTATATTGATTGATATATCCGCAGCTCTCTGCTGAATTGCCCCCGTAAATCAAGTAATACAGGCAAGTTATATGGAGTAGCCGTTAATTTTGACAATAATAGAGTGATGATTGAGGCCAATCTGAATTATCTAGTCCGTTTTCGATTGAACCCATTTTGTAATGGTTAACCCGGTATTAAAGTGTTTCAAACCCGCAAATTTAAATTATTGGCTATAAAAGTTACTTCTTACCGTCTTGACTGTTAAAGTCAGCAATAGTTTTTCCATTATAACGATGCACCCCATCGAAGGCGCCAAACCAAATGCTTCCTTTGTCATCTTCTAAAATCCCGAAAATCATTCCTTTATTTGCTATTTCGGTAACGGTTGGCTGTTTATCAGACAAGGACTTCCCGTCGTACCGGGAAAGTGCCCAAGCTTGGATATTCCCCGTTTCTGTACTAACCCAAGCCGGGCTACTAGTGCTTTCTGAACTGGTCCAAATATTACCTTTTTTATCCTCGATTATATGACCAACAAACTTCTGCGTAAAATTGGTAAATGTACTGCCGTCATAACGCCAAAGGCCATCAGCGCCACCAAGCCAGATATTGCCTTTTTTATCTTCGATTATAGAACGAACATTGGTAAATGGTTTACCATTATGGGTGAAAGCTACAAATGTCTTTCCATCATATACGAAGGTATTGCCTCCTGTAGCTAACCAAAACTTGCCTGTTTTGTCTTCCATGATAGAATTAGCTCCATTTATGGGCAGCCTTTCTTTCGTTGTAAACTTTCGAAATGATTTCCCATCGAAACTGCTTACTCCGCCTTCAGTACCGAACCAAATAATACCGGTTTTATCTTCATAAATACAAGTAACTCCATTACCGGCAAGCCCCTCTTTTGTTGTAAAATTTCTAAAGGATTTCCCGTCGTAGTAATAAACTCCTGAGCCAATGGAGCCGAACCACAAGTTGCCTTTACTATCTTGTAAAACGGAAAAGAAGCGTGCCGAACTTACTTTGCTTGTGATATTAGTAAAAGTTTTCCCATCGTACCGAAAAATACCATCAAATGCAGCAATCCAAATGTTGCCGTTTCTATCTTGTATGATATTACGAGTGATTCCGTTAGGTCCGGAAGAAGTGACTAAGCTTTTGTTTTCGGACTTAATACTGTCTTTTGACAAGTTTGTTTTGACTTGCCCTCTACAGAAAGTACCAAAAACAAGCATGATAATCAGTAAAGGCAAACCGTTTCTTTTATTTCTCATATGATATCAAAGTTGATCCAGCAAAATTACTTTGATATCTTTCAGGGTGAGAAATTTGGATTGTAAATAAAAATGTAAACTTTGTAAATAAATCGTAAACAGTATGTCTGATAGCCGAAACCTCCTCTCCGGGAAACGCAAGTACCTATACGGATTGCTATTACTCCTGTTTATCTCTGTGATTTGCGCGGCTTGCAGTATGACCGGTACTGATGACTTTGATGTCGCCAGGAGGGAGATTTTGCTCCGTAGGCTCGGACATGAACTCCTCTTACAGTCAGGCGATAGTACATCAAGGGTACTCCCGATAAAAAAAATCGAGGAAAATGAGTACCAGATCAGGTTTGAGAATGAACTTACTTTCCGACCGGACTCCCTGGTGCATATTACCCGGTTTTTGCTGGCCCAAAATCCGCTTGCACATGATTATGTTGTCAACGTTCTGACCTGTGGCACCGACAGTGTTACTTATGGATACGCTATATCGAAAGATCATGAAGATGATATTGTACCATGCAGGGGAAGAATACAACCCAGAGCCCGTTACATGATCAATGTTAAATTCAAACCGACAGGCATAGCTACAAAGAAAAATGGATATCTTCTGGGCAGCCTGCCATTTTTGGCATTTATTGGTTTTATTTTCTTAAAATCTGCTAAGCCGCGAGGAGCCAGGTCGGGCAGTCAAAATACCGACATTTTAACTTTGGGCTCGATGTTGTTTGATGCGAATAAACGGCAATTGACAGTAAATGGAAATATCATCGACCTGACCGGAACTGAAACACGTCTGCTTCACATATTCGTGAAATCGCCGAACGAAATCATAGAGCGGAGCCGGCTGCAAAAAGACATATGGGAGGATGAAGGTGTTATAGTTGGCCGCAGCCTGGATATGTTTATATCAAAACTCAGAAAAAAACTGGCCCCCGATCCTAATATCCACATTGTTGTTGTACGCGGCAAAGGGTACAAGCTTGAAATAAGCGATTATGAAGATATAAATGGTTAAATGTATTCGGTTTATTGGTGAGTTAACTCTTCTATTTTAAGTTTAAACTGCCCCATATATCGTTTGGATTAAAGGCGCTGTAATTGCCTCTTTTTCCGCTTGTTTTACCATTGCAACGAATTTCGCATTGTAGGGGCTTTTAGCGGTTCGCCTTGATACTATAAATCAAATACAGCGGAAAAGAGGTCGCGCTCCTTCGTCGGATTATTGGTAACTTTACAGTACCTACTACATGATAAACCTCCTTAAACAAAATATCGCTAAACATATTTCTCTTTCTGAAAAAGAAACAGAAGAATTTTGCAATTTATTTCAACCAAAATCAATTAGAAGAAAAGATTTTTTATTGAGGGCCGGCGAAGTTTGCAGATTTGAAGGTTTCGTTACCAGAGGGCTTTTTCGTGTTTATCATATCGACCAGAACGGCTTTGATCAAATACTTTATTTTGCCATTGAAAACTGGTGGATTACCGATATTGATAGTTTTACCAATGGTACGCCCTCACAACTTTTCATTGAAGCACTGGAAGACAGTGAGGTGCTTTTAATTACAAAAAGGGACAAAGAATTTGCCTATACAAACCTGCCTGAAATAGAAAAATTATTTAGGGTGATGACCCAAAAAACGCATGTGGCCCTGCAACGGAGAATGATAGATAATT
Source organism: Mucilaginibacter sp. P1_D10 (assembly GCF_056406215.1). Lineage (NCBI taxonomy): Bacteria > Pseudomonadati > Bacteroidota > Sphingobacteriia > Sphingobacteriales > Sphingobacteriaceae > Mucilaginibacter > Mucilaginibacter sp. P1_D10. The sequence goes on from NZ_JBFUAP010000004.1 coordinate 47,628, forward strand.
TAAGTAAAACTGCCGACCAACGCTACCTTGACTTTATTGAAAAATATCCGCAGCTCTTCCAACGGCTATCCAATCTCCAGATTGCTGCATACTTAGGTATCAGCCACGAATTTTTGAGTAAGATCAGGCGAAAAATTTCCAGCCGAAAATAAGGTGGCCCCGCATTTATTGAACTTGTTCAATGTTTCGAGGGTTAAACAGTAAGCATCTTTGCTTCATCATTTAAATCAATAGATGAAACAGATTTTTTCAACGGTATTACTAACCACTTTAATTTACTCAAAATGGATGTACAGGCACAAAGTTTCAAAACAATTGAAGCAGACAACTTAAAACTTGAAATTTACAACGCATCAGAAAATGCCTTTGGTGTGGCGTCGGTCATCATATCCGGCAAAACCGATGCAGTGTTGATTGACGCGCAATTTACCCTGGCAGATGCTGAAAATGTAGCACAGGAAATTAAAAATTCGGGAAAAAAATTAACGACTATTTATGTTTCTCACGGCGATCCCGATTTTTACTTTGGCCTGGAAGTATTCAAAAAATACTTTCCTGAAGTAACCGCTTATGCTTCGCCGGCAACTGTAGAGCATATTAAGGCAACCGCTCAAAAGAAATTGGATGTTTGGGGTGGCCAACTGGGCAATAAGGTAACCTCAAATGCTATTTTACCACAGGTATTAAAAGGCAACAGCATCGAGCTGGAAGGTCAGAAAATAGAAATTGTGGGCTTAGAAGAATTCCCGTCTAAAACTTTTGTATGGGTACCTGCTATCAAAGCTGTTATAGGCGGTATCAACATCTTCGGAACCACCTTTAATTTATGGATGGCTGATGCACAAACAGCAGATGCCCGTAAACAATGGATTACAGTTTTAGAAAAAATTGAAGCGTTGCATCCGGCTATCGTAATCCCCGCCCACGCCAATAACGCAAGTCCGTTTGATATCAGTGCTGTTAAACATACCAAAACGTATATCCAATTTTACGAAGAAGCTTTGAAAACCAACAAAACCTCAGCGGCATTGGTTGCGGCTATAAAAGCAGAATATCCTGCGCTTACTTTTGAAATAGCCTTGCAGATTGGCGCGAAAGTAAACACCGGCGAAATGAAATGGTAAAATAAGCAATTTTGTTCAACCTGGCAGTGCTTATTGTGCTGCCGGGTTGTGCCGTAAAACAAAAGAAAATGACCAATTTAGAAATTGTTAGAAGCACCTACGAAGGCAAAACTTCCGAGGAAAATGGTAGAAACCTGGCTAAATACGTAGCCGATAATATCAGCTGGACAGAAGCCCATGGCTTCCCTTATGGCGGAACATACATCGGCCTGGATAACATCACCAAAAATGTTTTTAGCCGCCTGGGTAGTGAATGGATCGACTATAAATTCACACCCGAAGACTATGTGGCCGGCGATGATAAGGTAGTTGCCTACGGTACCTATACCGGGACTTATAAAATTACCGGCAAACCTTTTGAAGCCAGGGTGGCCCATGTATGGAAACTAAAAGATGGAAAAATTATAAGCTTCGAACAATTTGTAGACAGCAAGCCGGTGCTTGATGCCATTGAAGAAAAACAATAAATCGCGCTTTAGAAGCACTTAACGCGCAGCCGAAAAGTTACCTGCTTTTTTGTAAATCTTTGTGCGGACAGTGTTGCCTTGGTTTTTTATCCATCAAAATCATTAATTTAGCCATTGATGAATAAGGATACTACAGACAAGGCCGACCGGAAAAAGAAGATATTTGTGCTGGATACATCGGTTATCCTATATGACCACAACGCTTTTGAGAACTTCCAGGAACATGATGTGGCCATACCCATACAGGTGCTGGAAGAGCTGGACAACATGAAAAGCGGTAACGATACCCGCAATTTTGAGGCGCGCAGCTTTATCCGCCTGATGGACGATATATCCAAAAATCAACTCATCAACCAGTGGATGCCCTTGAACGGCAAAAGTAAGGGCAGCTTTAAGGTGATAATGGACGTGAAGAACAGCAGTGCCGATGCCGAAGAGGTTTTTGGTTCTGAAAAGATAGACCACCGCATCCTGAACGCAGCCCTTGGCGTACAGTTCGAGAACCCGGATAAAAAGGTGATACTGGTATCTAAAGACATTTGCCTGCGCCTTAAAGCCAAGGCCTTAAACCTATATGCCGAAGATTACGAAACGGGCAAAGTAAAAAACCTGGATGAGCTTTACAGCGGCAAAACCGTGCTGAACAAGGTAACCGAGAAGCTGATGGCGCGGCTGAATAAAAACGATACCATCCCGGCAGAGGACTTGGAGATAAAGGCTCAAAGCAACCAGTTTTTTGTATTGAATAGCAAAAACGCAACCGCATCGGCTTTCTATAACAAACAAAGCAACCGGATAGAAAAGGTTACCGAGCAGCCTGTACTCAATATACATCCGCGCAATTTGGAGCAGGCTTTCGCCATACACGCCCTGCTGCACCCCGATATTAAGCTGGTGACCATACAGGGCAACGCCGGCACTGGTAAAACCCTGCTGGCCCTGGCCAGCGCACTGGAACAACGCAAGCATTACCGCCAGATTTTTGTTACCCGCCCCATTGTGCCACTAAGCAATAAAGATATAGGCTTTTTGCCGGGCGACGTAAAATCGAAGATAGACCCTTACATGGCGCCTATTTGGGATAACCTGAAGTTTATTAAAGATCAGTTTGCCGACGATGAAAAAATGCAGGGCAAAATAGATGAGCTGGTGGCCAACGATAAGATATCTATCACCCCACTGGCTTTCATCCGCGGGCGCACGCTGGCCAAGATATTCTTTATTGTAGACGAGGCCCAAAACCTTACGCCTCACGAGGTGAAGACTATCATCTCCCGCGCAGGCGAGAACAGTAAATTCGTTTTCACCGGTGATATTTACCAGATAGATACTCCATACCTGGATGCCGAGAGCAACGGCTTATCGTACCTGATAGATAAAGCCAAAGGACACCCGCTATACGCGCATATAACGCTGCAAAAAGGCGAGCGCAGCGAACTGGCAAATTTGGCTACGGATTTGTTGTAAGTGCCATATAAACGCTATTGCCGTGGGCATGCAAAACAGGTTGGCCAAATTTCTTGAGCCTGTAGATAATCTTTTTTCTTAATCGTTAATAAAACGCCCTGAATGATACGTGTTTACCATATTTTGAGTTAAATTTTACATTTGATGACACAATAAGGCGGTTTGTTTGCCGTATTTATAGCACATCTACATTTTAAAAATACTGACCCCAAAAATGGATTACAAAGTTAAACTGACAGACGGCAAAGCGCAGTTGGTAAACATCACCAGCGCTTATTTCAAATCGTGGCAGGTGTGGCACGTGAGGTTTATGGACGGGCGGGTAGCCATGTTGTTTAAGCTCGGTAGCGAATGGATGCAGCGCAACGAAGATTTTCTGGAAGAAGAGGTGTTGCAGGTTATCGGCAGCACGATTGATAGGATTATTTATAAACGGAACATCGCGTTTTAACGCAGGAAGCATATTTTGACAACCGAACTGCACGCTTTTTTTAATCCCAGCCGTCGTTTGCGCTCGTTGCTTTTACAGCCGGTAGCTCTTTTAGCTTGATTATAGAGCCGTTTTGATGGTCGATAATCATCTCGTATATACCCTCGCCACTCGCGCTCGCTGCCATGGCGCCTAACAAACCGGCCATGGCGTAGCTGATTAATATACCATTGGCAGTTGGCGGCGTTTTGGCCATGCCGGTAAAAGTAAACTCGCCGTTTTGTTTGCTAAGGAGATAAAAGCCAAATTCGGTGACTATGTAAGGGGCACCCTTGTAAACAATGGCATAAGTTTTCTTCAGCTTAACGTCCTTCATCCTGCCTTTGTCATCGGGTGCGGAAACGTTACCCGTATAAACATAGTCATTGGGTATGTTAAGGCCTATCCTGTCGGGTACCTGGTTTTTAAAAGATTGGTAAGTTAAATACAAGCCATCGGCGTACACATTGGTGGTGTATAGTTTAATATTGGCTTTCTCAACGCTGTCGATATGCGCTATATCATTAGCGGTATAGGCAAGAGCATCATTTGCCGGCGCAAGTAAAAGGCTGGCGCGAATGAATGCGGTCAGCTCCAAACTGCCGCTGCGCAATGTTTTGTTGGTAACATCTATTTTTGAACGCAGATGGAGCAACGTATCAATGGAGTTGATTTTATAGAACGCATCGCCTTTCTTAGCGTACATTTGGGCCCTGAAAGCGCAATRGCCGTTTTCTCCAAGAGCTCCCGGTACCTCGGCAAAGTTGAATTGCCGCAACTGCAGCAGCAACTCTCCTTTGGCGGCGGTAGTATCCGTTAACGATGAAAGTATCCGTTTAATTTCATTCGAAAACGGTTTTTCGGAAACCACCCATCCATTCCTATTTAACGCACCGGTTTGAACGATCCCGAAATTGGAGGTGTCGGCCCGGGCATCAGCAACGTTTATTGACGTGTACAGGCTGTGGCTTACCTTAGCATCTGATAAGGTTACCTCTAAATTAACCTTGTTTTGCGCGAAAGCATTGGTGCAAAAGAGCAAAAGAAATGCAGGGAGAAGGGTTTTGTTATACATCGTCATAAGATTCAGGCAAATTTAAATGTTAAGGCCAAAATAAGCACAAATAACGCAACATTCCTTTTACAGGCAACAAAAAATCCCGGGAGGATTATCATCTCTCTCCGGGATTACTATAAGGGCCGGTTTATTCGCCGCCGCCTTAACCCGATATGGCAAGCAAGTAGCTCATGTGCAAATCGGGCTCGGCCAATGCTTTCGGCACATAGTAGGGGCTACCGGCAAGGCGTATCTGCTGCCCCTGCGCTATGCCCTGCAGTGTAACCGTTTGTAAGCCTGCAGCCGTTTCCGGCTCTTTTAAAAAGTGGTAAGCGTATTCTGAAATGAGCAAATCATTATTCAGTTCCCTTGTTTTTGCCTGTAGCCGGGCCGTAATGTTTACGGGCAGGCCCATTACTGCCAGCTGCGGCGTACCTTCCAGCGAGAATTCATCTATAAAAACACGGCCGGCGTGCAAGCCTGCACCCATTTCAAGGGGAGCGTTTTCGGTGTCGATAGCATACGAGTCGTTGAACAGGCCCACCGTGCGGAACATGGCCCTGGTTGCCAAATAGGCGTTATTTACCGCTTCGGCCAAGCCATCCTGTAAGCCAAATACTGCATACAGACTATCGCCTGCGGTTTCTATCACCTTGCCGCTAAAGCTTTTGATGATCTGGTTAAAGGCGGTGAACAAGCGCCGTACTATCTGGATAATGTGCTGCTCGGGCTGCGACACCATCAAGCCGGTAAAGTTTCTAATATCCAGGAACAATATGGCAAGCTCTTTTTCTTCATATGGTATTGCCGTAGCTATGGCCGGCAACAGTGTGGTATGGGTGAGGTAATTGTTTTTCATGAGTATGTGTGTTTGTTACCTATCAGACGACCGATAGTCCCGAACATTTCAAAAAAAACTTATTTTTTTATTTCCTGATGTTTTGATGACAAACGCCTGGTGGGTAAGATTTAAAAACAACAAACCCCGCACGAGTTGCACCTCGCGCAGGGTTTTTCTGCTCACTTTAACAGAATATAATTGGTCAATTATATTTAATCTACGGCCTGCCTTAGCATCAGCGCGCCCACGGTAACATTGGTACGGCTATCGATGATGATAGCGCCACCGTTGGCTTTGTTAAGCTGGTAAGGGTCGAAGGCAAGGGGCTCGGCGGTTTTGATAACGATGCGGCCGATATCGTTCAGCTTGAAATCTTCATCGTAATCTTTCTCGAGCGTATTGATGTTCACCTTATAAAGCACCTCGCTTATTTTGCAGCGGATGGTTTTGGTGTTGTGCTGTACCAGGTAGGTGAGCGAGGTATCCAGCGGGCGGGTGTCCATCCAGCAGAGGTCGGCCTCTATCAGGTTCGATAGCTGCGGCTGCCCTGCGCTGTTTACGATAATATCGCCACGGCTGATATCGATATTATCTGCCAGGTGCACCGTTACCGATTTGCCAGCTAAAGCTTCTTTAAGCTCCTTATCATAAAACTCTATTTTAGATATGGTGGAGCTAAAGCCGGATGGCAGCACCGTAACTTTATCATTCACTTTAAAAGAACCGCTGCTTACACGGCCGGCGTAGCCACGATAATCGTGCAGTTCGTCGGTTTGGGGGCGTACTACCCATTGTACAGGAAGGCGTGCATGTGCCGAAGCATCGTCTATCTCCAGTTCCACATTTTCCAAATGCGTAAGCAGGCTGTCGCCGGTGTACCAGCTTATTTTTGCGGATGGGTACACAATGTTATCGCCTTTTAATGCACTCACTGGGATGTAAGTAACATTTTTTAGCCCAACCTTACCGGCCAGCACTTTGTAATCGGCCACTATTTTGTTGAATACGTCTTCGCTGTAATCAACCATATCCATTTTGTTTACGGCAACCACCACCTGCTGTATCTGCAGCAACGACACCAAAAACGAGTGACGGGTAGTTTGCTCGATAACGCCTTTACGGGCATCAATCAAAATAATAGCCAGGCCAGCGTTGCTGGCACCTGTAACCATGTTGCGGGTGTATTGGATATGCCCCGGCGCATCGGCTATGATGAATTTACGCTTGTCCGTCTCGAAGTATTTGTAGGCTACATCAATGGTGATGCCCTGCTCGCGTTCGGCCTTTAGCCCGTCGGTAAGGATGGCCAGGTCGATGCTGCCGTCATCGTTTTTACGGTTAGATGCATGGAGAGCTTCCAACTGATCTACCAGTATCGCTTCGCTATCGTATAGCAGGCGGCCAATCAATGTGCTCTTGCCATCGTCTACACTGCCTGCGGTTATAAATTTTAAAATGTCCATTCTTCTATATTTCGGAATTCGGATTTAATCAATTTTCTGCGTACTACCGGCGGTGGGGACACCGCCAGTGGGGGAGATGATAAAAACCTCAACCCTAGAGGCGGTGTCCCCACCGCCTGTTGCTTTTCTTCCGTAGCGATGGGTTTCAAACCCATCGCTACTTTACCCCCAGAGGCGGTGTCCCCACCGCCGACTGTTACCCTTAAAAATATCCCCCTTTTTTGCGTTCTTCCATGGCGGCTTCGCTTACTTTATCGTCCATGCGGGCACCACGTTCGCTTATTTTGGAAGATGCTATCTCGTTGATAATATCATCTATTTCAAAGGCGTACGATTCTACAGCCGCGGTACAGGTCATGTCGCCAACGGTACGGAAGCGTACATTCTTGTTTTCTATCTTATCATCCGCATCCATATTCAAAAACGGCGATGCAGCCATTAGCTGACCGTTACGGGTAATGCAATCGCGCTGGTGCGCAAAATAAATGGTTGGCAAAGCGATATTCTCGCGGCGTATATAGTTCCATACGTCAAGTTCCGTCCAGTTGCTTATCGGGAACACGCGTACGTTTTCGCCTTTATGAATTTTGCCATTGTAGATGTTCCAAAGTTCGGGGCGCTGGCGTTTGGGGTCCCATTGGCCAAATTCATCACGCACCGAAAAGATGCGTTCTTTGGCGCGGGCTTTTTCCTCGTCGCGGCGGGCACCACCTATACAAGCATCAAACTGGTGTTTGGCGATGGTATCAAGCAGCGTAACGGTTTGCAAAGCGTTACGGCTGGCGTTTTTGCCTTTTTGCTCTATCACCTTGCCTTCGTCAATGCTATCTTGTACGTGACCTACGATGAGTTTTTCGCCAATGCGGGCAATCATATCATCGCGGTAAGTAATGGTTTCCACAAAATTGTGCCCGGTATCTATATGCACCAGCGGGAAAGGGAATTTACCCGGGCGGAAGGCCTTCAAAGCCAGGTGCACCAGGGTAATAGAATCCTTTCCACCCGAAAATAACAGCGCAGGTTTTTCGAACTGCCCGGCTACTTCGCGCAATATATATATGGCCTCTGCCTCTAACTCGTCCAGGTAATCTAACCGGTATTTGCTCATTCCTTTAAATCATTTAGTTCAACTGCATGCAGGCCGCATTCTTTTTTACTTTGGTCTTCCCACCACCAGCGCCCGGCCCTGAAATCTTCTCCGGGTTGTACGGCGCGGGTGCATGGCGCGCAGCCAATGCTCGGGAAACCTCTGTCGTGCAGTGTATTGTACGGTATATTGTATTGTTTAATGTATGCTTTTACGTCCTCTAAAGTCCAGTTGAAGATAGGGTGGTATTTGAACAGGTTGTTGCCATTATCCCATTCCACATTGCTCATGTCTTCGCGGTTGGCACTTTGGTCGGCACGGATGCCGGTTACCCACAATTTATTGCCCGCAACGGCACGATGCAGTGGCTCTATCTTACGGATGCCGCAGCATTGCTTACGGTTCTCTACCGATTCGTAGAAGCTGTTTGGCCCCTTAGCGTTCACCATAGCCTCCAAAGCGGTATGCTCGGGGTAGTAAGCGTGGATGGGTTTGCCGTAAATTTCCATAGTGCGGTTCCAAACATAGTAAGTTTCGGGGAACAAGCGGCCGGTTTCCAGCGTGAAAACTTTGATGGGGATATCGTTGGCGAATATCATATGCGTTATCACCTGGTCTTCCCAGCCGAAACTGGTAGAGAACACGATCTCGCCCGGGAACTCCGCAGCCAACGCCTGCAAGGCATCAACAGGTTGGTTACCTGCTATCAATTGCGCTATGTAAGAAGTATCTGCCACTTAAAATAATTTGAATATAAATAGCCCAACACTGCGTAAGCTTATTAAAATAACAATAATCGATACAGCAAACATAATCGCTTTTGCCGATATTTTATTCGAGATACGTGCCGCAATGGGCGATGCCAATGCACTACCAATAACAAGCCCTGCCACCGCTTCCCAATGTTTCCCATTTAGCATTAATATAAAAGTGGCCGAGCTAACCAGCGCAATAAAAAAGCGGGACAGTTTTACCGTGCCCAGCGAAAAACGCGGATGGCGGCCACCTGCAATAAGAGTTGACAAGACAATCGAGCCCCAGCCACCGCCACCGACGGCATCGATAAAACCACCTCCCAGCCCCAAAAGGCCTATGTTTTTAATTTTGGCCGATGTGCGTTTGCGGTTGATGTTGATAGCTTTTGACAGGATAACAAAGCCTAATATTAAAGTATAAAGGGATACAGCCGGTTTGGTGTAAACGGCATAATGTTCTAAAGAAGACACCAAATACGCACCAGTTGCAGCGCCAATTATGCCGGGCCACAATAATAACCGGAACAATTTCCAGTTTACGTTGCCCATGCGGTAATGCATCCAGCCGGCGATACCGTTGCTCATAATCTCGGATAGATGTACACCCATGCTTGCAGAAGCGGGAGGGACCCCCATCGACAATGAAAAAGTTGTTGAAGTTACCCCGTATGACATGCCGATAGCACCATCAATCATCGCAAAAACAAAGCCTGCACCTAAAAAGTAATAAAACTGCGGATTGATATTTTCTACGAATGATTGAAACCTTGGCTCTTTTAACCAAAGCGATGTAATAGTAATAGCCAGGAAAGCCACAAATGTACTCCACACCACCAGTTTTAACGCATTGTTGCTTGGGGGAGTTTTGCCGCCTACCAGCACAGCGGTAACACGGTTAAGTTCTTCAACCTTATGCGCAAAATCTCCGGAAAGTTTGTTCCTTATTTCGCTCATGTGCTGTAACGTAACATCCAACTCATCGGGCAATGCATCACTGAAAACTTCTTTAAGGCGTTTGGCTACCGTTGGCGATTTGCCGTTGGTAGAGATACCTATCTTGAGGTCGCCCTTTTGCACGATAGAGCCGAGGTAAAAGTCGCAAAGCTCGGGTTTATCGGCTACGTTGATAAGCAGCTTACGATCATGCGCCGACTGGCGGATGTACGCGTTTAGTTCTGCATCGTCGGTTGCAGCAATAACAAGGTCGGCGTTGTCCAGATCGGTATCTGCAAATGCTTTTTTGATGAGAGCCAGCTTTGGAGTACCGGCTGCCAGCGCCTCTATCTGCGGCAGAAAAGTTTTTGCAATAACGGTTACGGCCGCTTCCTGGCTATTGTTCAGCATGGCCGTCAGCTTTTCCAGGCCAACATTGCCGCCGCCAATAAGCACGGTATGCAGGTTATTCAGCTTTAAAAACACAGGGAACAATTGGTTACCCTCTGTTTTTTGCGGCGGAACGTCCGTTATATGATTATTCCTGGGCAACGATGTCATAAAATTCCCTGATGAGCTGAAAATTTGGATGTAAAGAAACCACTTCGCCAAAAACAATTAAGGCAGGGGAGGTAATGCCGTTATCTTCGGCTGCCTCCACAATGGTGTTCACGGTACCGACTACTACTTTTTCGTTATTGGTAGTACCGCTTTGTATTACGGCAACGGGCAACCTGTGTTTGCCTTCGGCCTTAAATATCTCTGCAATTTTGGCCAGTTTGTGTATGCCCATCAATACTACTATGGTAGCGTTGGTTTTGGCGGCGGCGTACAGGTCGGCAGATATTTGGCCATCGCTGGTGGTGCCGGTTACTACCCAAAAGCTTTCGCTAAGGCCACGGTGTGTTACAGGGATGCCTTGCAAGCCGGGTACGCCGATGGAGCTTGATATACCCGGTATAACCTGCGCAGGGATGCTGTAATCTGCTGCATGGTCCAATTCCTCGTATCCGCGACCGAATACGAATGGGTCGCCGCCTTTTAAGCGGACAACGTGGCCATAGTTCAGGGCATAATCAATCATCAGTTTATTGATGTTCTCCTGCGAGAAAGAATGATCGCCGCTCCGTTTGCCCACATACACTTTTGTAGCATGCTCCGGGGCAAACTCCAATAATTCTTCGTTCACCAGGGCATCGTACAAAACCACATCAGCGGTTTGCAGGGCTTTGATGCCTTTTATGGTAATAAGCTCGGCATCGCCGGGGCCAGCGCCCACTAAGGTAATGCGTGGCTCTTTTACAGTAGTTTTTGTTTGCGTTTGTATCATGATTGCAATACTGCCTCTCTTTTATCTTTTACCGATTGCAGGAATGTTGCCGCCTGTTGTAAATAGGCGGTAGCAAACGCCTCGGATGGTTCGTTCTTGTTTATTTGCAGCACCAGGTCGTTAAAGGTTCCTGCTAAGGTAAACTCGCCGCTGGCCACGTAGTTGTTATCAAATTCTTTGATGATGCCTGTTTGCGTGCTGCTGTTTACGCCTTTATCCAGCAATAAAGCCTTAGCCGCGCTGATCATGGTGTTGTAAGAATGATAAATAGCATCGCTCCACAAACCTTTTGCGTAGGCGCCGTTTGCCCAGCCCAGTTTTTCTTCACTTTCGAACAGTAAAGTAGCAACCAAATCGATGATTACGCCGGCACATTCGCCTACGCCAATGGCGCTTACGTAAGTTTCCTGGTGACCCCAGTCAACAAACTCATCGTCGGTTAGGGTGGTTAAATCTGCCAACGGTTTTAACAGGCGGTAAAAGTAATCCTTACCCTGCCTGTCGTAGTAAGCATGGTAGGTTTCGTTTTCTTCTGCGAATGCTTTGTAGTCGTCCAGCACGGCACGCAAAGCATGTGTTGCCCGTTTCGATGGAACTTTAATAACCCTATCGGCCGCGCGGCCTTCGCCGTTGCCTACCGTGCCACCACCCAGCATTACCTGTACAGAGGGCAGTACTTTGGCACCCGCTTTTAGCGAACTGCCGTGGAAGCCGATATGCGCCAGGCCATGCTGGCCGCAGCTGTTCATGCAGCCACTAATTTTTATCTTGATCTCACGGTTGTAAATAAAGTCCTCGTATTCGTTGTAGATGAGGTCTTCCAACACCCTGGCCATGGTCATGCTGTTGCTGATGCCCAGGTTACAGGTATCGGTGCCGGGGCAGGTAGTAACATCGGCAATACTATCGAAGCCCGGTGTGGCAAAATCAAGGGCGTTAAGGCCCTCGTACAATGCCGGTAAAGCCTCTTTGCGGATGAATTTTAATAGCAGGCCCTGGTTTTGGGTGATGCGTATCTCATCGCCAACGTAGGGGCGGATGGCATCAACCAGTTTACGGGCAACATCGGTAGGGATATCGCCAACCGGCACTTTAATATATACGCCGAAGAAACCCTCTTGCTTCTGTTCGAAAACGTTGGTAGCCAGCCATTGCTCGTAGCGGAAGGGGTTAGTAATTTCTATTTCGGGATACTCAGCAGTTTCAGGCAAAGCCGGAACAGGTACTGTATCGCGATCTATTTTGAAGGTTTTTACTTTTATGGCGATGCGTTCTTCTTTAGCCAAACGCAGAACTTCCTCCAAACCAATCTTTTGAATCAAATATTTTAAACGGGCCTTGTTGCGGTTATTACGCTCGCCATGGCGGTCGAACACGCGGATAATGGCTTCGGCGTAAGGGATAAGCTGATCTTCGGGCAGGAAATCTTCTACCGGACTGGCCAGTAAAGGCTGCGCGCCAAGGCCGCCGCCCAGCATTACTTTAAAGCCGCGTTCGCCGTTCTCGTTTACTTTCGGGATAAAGCCTAAATCGTGAATATAGGAGAAAGCTGTATCCTCATCGCTTGACGAGAAGGATATCTTAAACTTACGGCCCATTTCCTGGCAGATGGGGTTCCGTAAAAAGTAGCGGAACATTGCATCGGCATAAGGCGAAACATCAAACGGTTCCTTTGGGTCGATGCCCGAAGTAGGGGACGAGGTTACGTTACGCACAGTGTTACCGCAGGCTTCGCGCAGGGTGATATCGTCGCGCTCAAGTTCGGCCCAAAGCTGTGGGGTGCGATCGAGGCTTACGTAATGTATCTGGATATCCTGGCGGGTGGTGAGGTGCAGGTTGCCGCTGCCGTACTCGTCTGATATGTCGGCAATCTTCAATAATTGCTTAAAAGTGACTTTACCGAAAGGTAATTTGATACGCACCATTTGCACACCGGGCTGCCTTTGGCCGTAAACGCCGCGTGCTAAACGCAGGCTGCGGAACTTCTCATCGTGTATCTTACCCTCGCGGAACGCGCGTATCTTCCTTTCAAGGTCGATAATATCTTGTTCCACAATCGGATTCTCCAGTTCGGTCCTGAAGCTCTGCATATTAGTATTTAATTTAGTTTTAGTATAAAAAAGCCCCTTCGCTGTGGCTGAAGAGGCATATATTTTAATTTACATATACTTACAACCACACTTTATCGCCTTGCATACAGCAATATACGAATCTGGTTTGATATATGTAATTTTTGTTTGTCATTATTATACCCCCAAATATATACATACTATAGGGGATTAGTAGAATTTATTTGAAAAAAGTGAGGATTTGATTTTAGGATGACGGACATGGGCAAATTAGCAAGCCGATTTTTAACCACAGAGTGAGCAGAGAACGCGCAGAGAGGCACAGAGCCTTTCTTTTTATTAAATAGGACGAAGCCGAAAATTGAATAAACACGAATTGTTCGAATTGAATCGAATTTCACGAATTTTAGCTGCGGAATTGGGCCATTATTACGAATCTGTTTTGTGTTATTTGAGCGTAATTAGTGGAATTGAATAAACACGAATTGTTCGAATTGAATCGAATTTCACGAATTTTAGCTGCGGAACTGGGCCATTATTGCGAATCTGTTTTGTGTTAATTGAGCTTAATTCGTGGAATTCGTGTTCACTCAATTGAATAAACTGACTTCGAATTCCACAAATTTTGCTGCGGAATTGGGCTATTATTACGAGTCTGTTTTGTGTTAATTGAGCGTAATTCGTGGAATTCGTGTTCACTCAATTCGTATTATTATTGATACTGTATATAAAGCGGTGCGGGCTTCAGGCTAAGTACCTCTTTTGGGGTAAGCATGCGGTTTGGTGCATTCTTGATATCGTTTTTGTAAAACAGTTTAAAGCCGGTGAACTGTACCGGTTCGCCTTGCACGAAGTATTTGTAAGTGCCTTTCTTTAGTTCGGGCGGGCCCCAGCCATCCATATCCATTACGAACTGTACGTTCTCGCGCAGCTTGATATCCTTATAGTTGGTCACCATACGCTTGGTGAAACGGTGCACCACGAATATTTTAGGCGGCAGGTTGTATTTGATGCAAAGCTTGCTGAGGTAATCGCTCACGTAGTTGATGTCTGCCGCATCGAAAGTGCCGATGCGTTTGCCCGGTACGCTACCCTCTTTCATGGAAAATTCCGGGTCGATACCGAAATGCACGTTGGGCATCCTCAAATATTTCTCCAGTTTGGGTAGTTCAGTCTGTACGGTGCTGAAGCCCACCTGTATATCTAAAAACACCAATGCGTTTATAGGCTTGGCCATTTCTATAGCCTTATCTATCTGGCTAAAGGGCATGCGCAGATTGTGGAGGCCGTTGCGGCCGGCTTCGGCCTGGGCGGTTACGCATATATAATGCAAAGCGGGGACTACAGGCGTGAGCGTATCTGCAGCTTGCCAGGTTTTTACTTCGGCCATTAGCCTGCGGCGCATTTCAACGGGTTCGTACTGGCCAAGGGCACCCATATTTTTGGAGTACATATTGCCGTAATAGGCCACTATACGGTTAAAGGGAAGTATGGCGCCGGGCAGGGGGTAAGGAGCATGTTTAACCGGCCAGCGTTTGTCGCCATTGGCCATGCGGGCCATCAATGAGTCGTAACGGGCGGTATCGAGGGTGGGTTTTAAGGTGGTATCCTTAACGGTCACTTTTAAGGTAGTATCTTTAACGGTGACCTGTGCGGATGCGGAAGTTACAGAGGCTGCGAAAACGATAAGCAGCAGGCGGAAGGTGTTTTTCAAGTGTGTTTGCGTTGGATGGTATTAACGCGCAATATAGCGTTAGGTTTGCTCAGATTCAGCAATATTTTTTGAAATTCACGGTGATTTTCGTTGCAAGGATACTACCCTTGCATGGCCTTAGTTTCAGGAGTTGGGATACGTTAGTGATAGTTAAATGGGACTAAATAAAGTGTAAACCCATAGCCGGATTATGCCCTAAAGGTGTCCCACTTTCCGCGGAAAAAGTGTTCCACTTGTTCTTGTTGTTTTTATATAACTTATTAATAGTAAGGTAATTGTGTGCCTTACCTAAAGTTCGGGGGCGTTCCAAAGTGTCCCAGGAAAAACTGCAACCATTTGATAATCAGCACTAATTTAAAAATAAGTGTTCCACATTCAAAGTGGAACACCTGCTGGCTTACTCCACGCTCTTCCCCTTCATCGCAGTGCCGATGGCAATATCCATCACGCGCTCGGCAAAGGGGCGGGTGAAGTTGTTCAGTTCGTCGATCTTGGCGTGTACCAGGTCTTTATCTTCGGTTCCTAATGCTACCTGCAGGTTGGTAACATATTGTTTCGTTTGCGCTATCTCTGCTTCATCCAGCAAGCTGCCGTTCTTCTCCACGAAACGCTCCACCTGGTACACCATCTGCTCGCCTTCGGTTTTGGCTTCTATCAGCATGCGGGCTGCAACGTCATCTTTTGCGTTAGTGATGCTGTCTATCAGCATTTTCTCTACCAGTTCGTCGTTAATACCGTAGGCGGGTTTTACTTCTACTTCCTGTTTAACACCGCTGCGTAGTTCGATGGCCTGCACTTTCAATATACCGTCGGCATTCAAAATAAAGTTGATATCCACCTTAGGGAAACCTGCCGGCATGGCGGGTATGCCTTTCAGCTCGAATTCGGCCAGTTTGCGGTTCTCTTTTATCAAATCGCGCTCGCCCTGGTAAACGGCAATTTTCATGTTCACCTGCCCATCTTTGCTGGTGGTGTATTGCCTGCCCGCCTTGGTGGGTATCTTGCTATTGCGGGGGATGATGGTATCCATCAAACCGCCCATGGTTTCGATGCCAAGGGACAGCGGGGTAACATCAAGCAGTAAAATATCGCTGCGGTTGCCGGCCAAAACGTCGGCTTGTATAGCGGCACCAAGAGCGACCACCTCATCCGGGTTCACATCATCATGCACCGGGCGACCAAAAAACTCGGCGACCATTTTCTTCACCAAAGCGGTACGGGTACTGCCGCCCACCATAATTACTTCATCAATATCTTTGACGGTTAGTTTAGCATCAGTCAAAGCATTTTGGCAGGCGGTGATGGTTTGCTGCACTTTAGGTAATATCAATTCCTCGAAGGTATTGCGGTCTATAGTGCACCAAATGTCGCCTATCTTTTCATTAAAAAGGCTTTGGTGAGCGAATGCTTTCTTAGCTTCCTCGGCTTTCAAACGCAGTTGCTGGGTAAGCTCGCGGTTATCGGCAAGCTTGGCTTTATCTATATTGTTCTTTTCTATCCAGTAATCAGCAATGGCGCGGTCGAAATCGTCACCCCCTAAAAAGGTATCGCCGTTGGTAGATAATACCTCGAATATACCGTTCTGTATCTGCAATATCGAAACATCGAAAGTGCCGCCGCCTAAATCGTAAACGGCAACAGTTTTGGTTTCTTCGGGGTTAAGTCCGATGCCGTAGGCCAGGCTGGCAGCGGTTGGTTCGTTTACGATGCGTAAAACATCAAGCCCGGCCAGCTTGCCGGCATCCCTTGTTGCCTGTCGTTGCGAATCGTTAAAGTAAGCAGGCACGGTGATCACCGCACGGTTCACCGGGGTTTTCAGCGCATGTTCGGCACGAGCCTTCAGTTCTTTCAGGATAAGCCCCGATAGTTCGATAGGGGTGTAAAACTTATCGCCCACCTTTATTTTTACGAGGCTTTCGGTATCGTCGTCGATAATTTTGTAGGAGAAGAAGTTTTGATAATTCTTTACATCGGCATAAGAGCGGCCCAAAAGGCGCTTTACCGAAAATACGGTGTTCTGCGGGTCGGTTATCAGATATTCTTTGGCTTCGTTGCCTACTGTGATATCACCCGTTGGGCCAAAGTGCACTACTGATGGCACTAAGACACCTTTGCCGGTATCGTTGATTACTTTGGGGTTCTTGTCCGGGTCGATAAAGGCTACCAGCGAGTTGGTGGTACCCAGGTCAATCCCCACGATGATATCTTCTTTTTGTATAGAGCCTGTTGCCAGGTTGATAGAAACTTTAGCCATGATGTATCGGTAACAAAGGGCAAATGTACGTGGTTTTGAGGCAGGAAATGTCATTTGGATTTCGGATTTGCATACAACCGCGTCGTTGCGAGCGATAGCGTGGCAATCCTCGGCAAGCAGAGCCGCTTTGCTAATCCGACCTGCTTGCCGATGATTGCCGCGTCGCCCTACTCTCAGGGCCGCCCTTCGCTCCTCGCAAGGACGATGTGACGAGCTTTGTCAAAAAAAGCTTCTCCTAACATCGGCATCACACAATTTTTCCTACTTTCACCCCAATGATAAACCGCTTCTGCCAAACCCTTCTACTGTTGCTCATTACTGCTACTTCCGCAATGGCTCAGCAGTTCGGCGGCAACCCGCCATCTATCAAATGGAAGCAGGTAAACACCCCGGCAACAAAAGTAATCTTCCCCGAGGGGATGGATTCGGCAGCTATGCAGGTGGCTAATATCATCCAATACATTAACCCGCAGATAAAACGAAGCATAGGTTATAAGCAAAAGCAAGTAAGCATCGTTCTGCAAAACCAAACAACTATATCAAACGCATACGTTGGCTTAGCGCCTTTCCGTAGCGAGTTTTATTTGATGCCTTCGCAGAACAGCTTTGAGATCGGTAGTTTGTACTGGCCGGGGCAATTGGCCATCCACGAATTCAGGCATGTGCAGCAATACAACAATTTCAATGTGGGGCTTTCACATGCGCTGCGCGTAGTTTTCGGCGAGGGCGGGCAGGCGCTGGGTAACGACCTTTCTATCCCCAACTGGTTCTTTGAAGGCGATGCTGTTTACAACGAAACGCTGGTGAGCAAACAGGGCAGGGGCAGGTTGCCGTATTTTTATAACGGCTTCCGTGCGCTATGGGCAGCCGGAAAAGATTATAGCTGGATGAAACTGCGCAACGGATCCTACGTGGATTTCGTGCCCGACCATTACCCCCTAGGCTATATGATGGTAGCCTATGGCCGCGAAACGTACGGCAGCGATTTCTGGGGAAAGGTTACGCATGATGCAGCGGCTTTTAAAACCGGTTTTTATCCATTTCAGAATGCGATAAAAAAATACTCGGGGAAAAACTATAAGGTCTTCAGGGATAGCGCGTTTGTGCATTTCAGAAAGCAGTTTACTAACGACCAAATAATAGATGACAACCCGCGCGGACATTTTGTTGCGCATGAGGAATACCCCAGCTACATCAACGATAGCACGCTTATTTATTTAAAAACAACTTACAATCACATCCCCGAATTTGTGATACGAAGTAAGGATAAAGATCGCGCTCTTGTTGTGCAGGATATTACTACGGATAATTATTTTACTTACCACAACGGTAAAGTGGTTTATGCCGCATACCGCCCCGATCTGCGCTGGGGGTATCGCAATTACAATGAACTGGTGGTGCTGGATATCAATACAGGCAAAGAACGCCGTATTACCCGCAAAACCAAGTATTTTTCGCCGGCGTTTAGTGATGATGGTAAAACAATAGTAGCAGTAGATGTAGAGCCGACGGGGAAGAGCACCCTGCACTTATTGGACGCCGGAGACGGTAAATTGCTTACGGCTGTTCCAAATCTTGATAACCTGTTTTACACTTACCCTAAATTTTATGGCGATGATAAGATAATAACTGCTGTGCGTAACCAAAAAGGGCAGATGGCGCTGGCATCGGTTGACATAAAAACCGGAGCGGTTAAATATTTTACCCCGTTGAGTTTTGAGCCTATTGGGTTTATTGCGGTGAGTAACGACAGGGTTATTTTCAGTAAAACAAGTGGGGCATATGATAAACTGTTCGTGCTCTCGCTAAAAACCGGCAAGGTATTTTTGAAGGATACAAGCGAAGGGAATATGAGTGCGGTAATAGGCTCATACCAACCGACTGTAACTAATTCTAAGGTGGCGTGGGTAGGTTTCACTCCCTATGGTTACAATATTCTGGAGGGCACCTGGTCGGAAAATGACCTCAATGAAACGCCGTTGAGCGAGGCGGAACCCTTATCCAATATTGGCATCAGCAAATTAAGCCAGGATTCCGCCGCCAACCTCCTTACGTCCGTGCCCAATACGCCGCTTACCGTTACCAGATACAGCAAGGCGCACGGACTGTTCAATTTCCACAGTATCTTCCCTAATCTCAACGACCCAAATTACTCGCTGGAGCTGGCGGGAGAGAATGTGCTGAATACTTTCCAATCGCGCCTCTCCTTTAATTATAACCGCGATGAGGGGTATAAACGCATTGGCTACACCGGCATTTACGGTGCGCTGTTCCCATACATCTCGGCGGGTGCCAATTATACCTTCGACAGGCGGGGCTTCTACAAAGGCAATAAAATCTATTTCAATGAAACCGACCTGCATGCCGGACTGGAAGTGCCGCTCGATTTCACGGCCGGCAAAACATCCACTTTCCTGGATTTCGGCAGCGATGTGTATTACAGCCAGCGTCGTTTCCAGGAAGCGTTCCGCAGCCAGTTTGCCGACAGGCACTACACTTACCTCAATAACTACATCAGCTTCAGTAACCAAATACAGCAGGCCAAACAACAAATAAACCCTCGGCTGGCGCAAAGCATCAGCCTGAATTATAAAACCGCCATTGCGGGCCTCAGTGCCACACAATTTTTGGGCACAGGTTCACTTTATTTCCCCGGTTTCTCTGTAAACCATAGCCTGGTTATCAGCGGCGCTTATCAGCAAAAGGGAAAGGATAACAGCATCGGCTTCTCAAATGATTTCCCTTTCTCCAAAGGTTATACCGCCGAAAGTTTGGATAAGATGCAGAAGTACGGCCTGAGCTATCATTTCCCGATAGCCTACCCGGATGCGGGTTTCGGCAACCTGGCTTACCTGCTGCGCGTACGCGGCTACCTGTTTTACGACCACACCCACGCCACCGACGGCAGCTTCCTGCTCAACGGTAAACCTTTCAACGCCAATTTCCGCTCGGCCGGGGCAGCCTTGTTTTTCGATGGGAAGATATTCAACCAGGCAGCCATCTCCTTCGGCATACGGTACAGTTATTTGCTGGATGATGACTTGTTTGGTGGAAACGGCAAAAACAGGATAGAACTGGTATTGCCGGTAAGTATATTTTAGGGAGTCGCCGCATCGTCCTTGCGAGCGATAGCGTGGCAATCATCGGCAAGTAGGTGCACTAAGCAGAGCGGATTTGCTAAGCGGCTCTGCTTTCCGAGGATTGCCCACTACCAAATCTGAAGTAAGCAAGTGTGCTCCTTTCTGCACCTTAGTTTAATTGGCGTTCGCCACAGCCTCGGTCAATAGTTTGATGATGGGTTGTTTATCAGGCAAAAAAGTATTGCAAATAAATAAGCCGCCCTTGCCGGTAGTTGGGTTGAAAAAAAGGTAGGTGCTTACGCCGGGGTCGTCGCCATCTATGCCGATGGTGCCATCGCTGAACAGGTTCCAAAAAAGCCCCTTATTACGATTAGCCATATTTATTTTGCCGGGCGCATGGGCCTTGTCGAACTGCGGTTTGAAGATTTCTTTGAAAAGGCCTGCTTTTACCAATTTCGATTGCCCGTTATAACCGTTTATCATAGCTATCAGGTATTTGCTGAGGTCACTGGCTGAAGTCCTTAGCCCGCCATCGGGATAAGTAAGCAGTTGATATAGCGGTATTTTTAGCCCGCTATAGTACAAGCCGGCGTGCTGTTTTATATCGATTGTGTTGAGGAACCAGCCCGAGCTTTTCATTTTCAACGGATGGAGGATATACTTGTTAGCAAAGTCCGCATAACTCATACCCGATTTGATTTCGATAAGATAAGCAGCCAAAGCCGAGCCGATATTGCTGTAATCGTAATTCTTGCCTGCGCCATCCGGGTCGAAGTTTTGTTTGCCGTAGTACTTGCCTTTATCGCACAGGTAATTATAAAAAAAGCTCTTCATAGAGGAGTCTTTTACAGATGAGTTATACCCTAAGGACCGCAGCGCCTGCATCACCTTTGGGTTTGCCTGAAGTGTATCACTGCCGAACCTGTACGAAGCAGGGTAGATGGCCGGGTTATCCAGGATGCCCGAAGTATGCGTGGTTAATTGCCTAACCATTATTTTTTCGGACGGGTGGTTTGGGTTTGATACCTTGAAAGGAAGCAGATCATTAATGTCCGTATCCAGCGTAAAATATTTTAGTTCTACCGCCTTCATGATAGCCAAAGCAATAAAACTCTTACTTACCGACCCGATATTCTGGATGGTGTTTGCGTTGTAAGGCTGTTTCGCTTCCACATCAGCATAGCCCCATGCTCCTTTATAAATAACCTGTTTTTGATTTACCAACACAACCGCCAGCCCCGGAATGTTGTTCTTCTTTGCAACACTGTCTAACTGAAAGCTGAGCGATTCGAATTTAGATTGGGCATTGGATTGCTGAACCGTGATTAATGAAAATGTGAATGCTACCGCTGCACATACAATGGCTTTCTTTATTGGTTTAGGCATTTTTAACTTGTTAGATGTATAAGAAAAAACTGGCCGAAATTAACCATTGCTACCGCAATAATACTTTTTACAAGCTCCGGGCCGGTTATTGGTATAGGCAATTAATTAATTAATTAATAATAGTTGGGCTACAATTTCTTTGAGGTATTTTTTGCTTGTTTTAAATACTTTTGCACAGTATCAAATAACTCGCGGTTGTCGGCAAATAGCCACGAAATGCTTATATCTAAGGTTTTACCATCACCTGCCATTTTAAATGAAAGATTGGTGCTGAACCTTCTATACCTCCATGATATTTCTGTTACATCCCGCCAGTATATAACCGTGTCTGTAACGTCATATTCGAGTTTTTGGTCGTCAAGCCTAAGTGCTACTTCGTTTCTCAGGGCGGGGATGAGGCATTTCATGCAGAAATAAATTAAAAACGATATAAGAGCTATTTCTACGGCACCAATATAAAGGATGGATTCAATCTTATCAAAATCGATGGCGAACGCAAAGATTATAATAGCAAAAAACGTAAGAACTGCTCCACTCCATCCTACTAATTTGCTGTAGGTAAATTCCTCGGTTCCCATTTTTGATTTAGCTATTTGCTGCCGCGATAATGGCTTTCACCACTTCAACCCCGGTAACATCAATACCATATTCGTCTTTAAGGCCGTTGCTAAGCAGGATATGGTCGTTTTGGTATTCCATCTTACCGGGGATGCTGATGCGGGCCGAGCTGTGCACTTCGGTAACTTTGGTAAAGTGAACCAAATCGCCAACATTATTTGGGTTAACCCCGCTTCCGGCCATAATGGCTATGCGGCCCGCCGCTTTCTCTACCAGATGGTTTAACGTATTGGCGCCCTCCATGGCAGTGCTTTTGCCGCCTGAGGTGAGGATACGGTCGCAACCCAGTTCTATTATGTCTTCCAGCGACTGATAAAGATCCGCACACATATCGAAAGCCCGATGGAACGTTACGCCCAGCCCGAATTGCTTGGCCATCCGCACCAGTTCCAGGCAGCGCGGTTTATCAATGGTGCCATCGGCGTTCATGATGCCAATCACGATGCCGTCGGCTCCTGCTTCTATGCAGTTGCGCACATCAGCTTTTATTACCTCGTATTCCAGGTCGGAGTACAGGAAATCGCCGCTGCGGGGGCGTATCAGCACAAAAAGTTGGATATGTAAAAGTTTTCGGGCCAACAGCAACTGCCCGTACGATGGGGTAGTGCCGCCTTCAGCAAGGTTCTCGCAAAGCTCCACCCGCACTGCACCACCCTCCTGGGCCGCCAATGCCGATGTTACCGAATTGGAGCAAACTTCAAGTTGGATCATAGTTAATGGTTCATGGTTCATAGCTACGTTAGTAGGTAATGGCCCGTAGTTCATCGTAGCTTAGCAAAGGTAAAACTTCGGCTATGAACTATCAACTATGATCCATGAACCAAATCACTTCTTCTCGTCCGTATAAAAACTTTTGCCGGGGATGAGCAAATCTTGTTTATCGGCGTTGCATACCGCGAAAGAGAAGCCCTCCTGTATAGCATATGCGCCGTACTCGCCTTTTTTATTGATGGCCAAAAAGCCAACCTGTATTTTCTTGGCAGTCTCTGGTTTTTTACGGATGATGCGATTCACAGCCTCCTTGCAAGCATCCTCGGGCGACAGGCCCTGGCGCATCAGTTCTACCACCAGAAAGCTGCCCACGTTGCGTATTACTTCCTCGCCAACGCCGGTTGATGTCGCGCCGCCCACTTCGTTATCTACATATAAGCCTGCACCTATGATGGGGCTGTCGCCTACGCGGCCGTGCAGTTTAAAAGCCATGCCGCTGGTGGTGCAGGCCCCGCTGATGTTTCCTTTGGCATCTAAAGCCAGCATACCGATGGTATCGTGATTGTATTTGCCGCCGGGGCGGCGCGAGCCGTTTTCTATGTTTATCTGGGGTGAATACTCGGCCTTTACCAGCCATTTCTTCCATTCTTTTTCAGATTCGGGGGTGAGGAGTTTCTCGCGTTTGAAGCCTTGTTCTACCGCAAACTGACTTGCGCCATCGCCAACCAGCATTACGTGGGGAGTTTTTTCCATCACCAAACGCGCTACCGAAATAGGATGGGCGATATCCTCCATGGCGGCCACCGAACCGCAGTTGCCGAATTCGTCCATAATGCAGGCATCTAAAGTAACGTACCCGTCACGGTCGGGGTAACCGGCGCGGCCCACGGTGTGGTTTTTCATGTCGGCCTCGGGTATTTTTACGCCCGCTTCTACGGCATCAAGCGCCCGGCCGCCCGCTGCAAGGGTTTTCCAGGCTTCTTTGTTAGCCGCGATACCAAAATCCCAGGTAGAAATTACAACAGGAAAGCCACCGCCTGCGGCTTCGCTTGCCTTATTAATTGCGGGCTTTGCTAAACTGTATTGAGATATAGCTGCTAATGAAGCACTTGCGGCGGTTGCTTTAATGAATTTACGGCGATCAATCATAAGGCTAATATATAATAAACAGGTAAAAATACCTGCTTTTGTATCGGTTTTGATACAGAAGTCAGGTTTATGTCACTACCTTTTGAGGCTTGGGGTTCAAAGCCTAACCTAAAAGTCGGGAAAGCAAACCGCCAAAAGTGTTCATTAAGTGTTCACGCGGCGCAGTGTGAACACCGTGAACACTGTTAATGTGTTCCTAATCAGTTGTTTGAAAATTTCAAAATGGTGTCAAAATGGTGTCACCACCAGTGTTGTTGCTGAGTGTTATATTTGCGCAAAAAACCATTGCATCCAATATCACTTTCTGTCCATGGGGAATAAGGTTTTTAATACAATCTCTTTAAGCTTAAGCTTCTGGTCTTCAATTTTCAGTCTTTTAAACATCTGACTTTTCAACTTACTCCTCCAATTCATTATCCTCCGCCAGTATCTCGCGGGCACGTTCCAGATCGCGCTCGAATATCTTTATCTTGATGCCGCCGGTTGCCTGGTTATAAAATGGCTGGGCTGCCAGAATGTTCTCATTGGCAATAAAGCAGGAGATGCCGCTGTCTTCCAGTCGTGTTTGGATGATGTGGGCCAGCATGGGGTCGTAATAGCTCTCGAAAGTGATAATTTTATCGTTGTCGTTTGCGCTCATAATTATTAAACTCTGTTCGGCGCAAATTAGTTTAATTTTGTTTATTTTGAGGTATGAACCGCATCGACCGCATCTCCGCAATACTCATCCAACTGCAATCGCGCAGGGTGGTGAAGGCTAGTGATATTGCCGAACGGTTCGGCATCAGCCTGCGTACGGTTTACCGTGATGTGCGCTCGTTGGAAGAAGCCGGCATCCCGGTTATCGGCGAGGCCGGAGTAGGATATTCCCTGGTAGATGGTTACCGCCTGCCGCCCATTATGTTTACCCGCGAGGAAGCCACCGCTTTTCTGACGGCCGAAAAATTTGTGGAGAAGATGACCGATGCTTCAACCGCAGCGCAGCATAAATCGGCCATGTACAAGGTGCGGGCCATCCTCAAAACAGCAGAGAAAGACCTGTTGGAAAGCATGGATGCCAGCATAGAAGTACTTAAAAGCCAAACCCAACGGCGCATCAACAATAACGACCACCTACAGCCCATCCTTGGCGCTATTGCCAATAAGAAGGTGCTTTACATAGATTATATGGCCGGCTACAGCCAGGAGAAAACCAAGCGCGAGGTGGAACCGGTAGGTATATTTTACCTGAACGGTTATTGGCACCTTATTGCCTTTTGCCGTATGCGGCAGGATTACCGCGACTTTCGTGCAGACCGTATCCGTTCCCTGGCCGAAACCGAACACACCTTTGAGGGCAAGCATCCCACGCTAAAAAGCTATATCGCTCAAACAGCCTCAGAACACAGGCTGGAAACTATCGTAATGCGGGTAGACAATGAAATGGTGCGATACCTGTCTGATCAGAAATACTACAACGGCTTCGTGTCTGAAGTTCAGCTGGAGAACCAGGTGGAGATGACCTTCCTCACCATGTCGGTAGAGGGTTTCGTACGCTGGTTTATGACCTACGGCGACCAGTCCGAAATCGTGAGCCCGGATTTCGTGAAGGCCAGGATAAAGGCGATAGCAGCTGAAATAGTAGCACGGAATTGAATTTATTATGCCGTATGCGTTTTTTATGAACCTACGTTCTGGACTATCACCGCATGGGAATCGGATGCGGCAATGAAGGTTTCAGAGGCATCGGGGCGCATGAAAAAGTGATGCGCACCCCAAACTGGTGCTACGAAGCCCGAGTTTAGGAATGTACCTCCGCATGTTAAATATTTAAATAGATTATTAATATAAATGATATAATAATCTGTTAATTAGTGTAATTATAAATCAATATAACAAATAGTGATATAGCAAATGGACTTTAAAACAATAGAATTACCCATGTTTTTCGTATCTGGCATCTCCGTGCGTACTATTAATAAAGCGGGCCGTGCCGATAAAGATATTGGTAGCCTTTGGCAGCGCTTTACCCAGGAGAACCTGGCCGATAAACTGGAAGACAAGGAAGGCAGCGAACTCTATTGTGTATATACCGATTATGAATCGGATCATACCGATTACTATACCGCAATTCTCGGTTGCAAAGTGAGCTCCATCGAATACCTGCCCGAGGGATTTACAGGCAAAGCTATTGCGCCGGGCAAGTACAACGTTTACACGCCAGAAGGAAAATTCCCGGCAAACATCGCTGCCACCTGGCAGCACATTTGGGCCGCTGCGGAAGGCCGCATCTACACTGCCGATTTTGATGTTTACGATGTGGCCGGTAAAAGTTTTGAGGACATCCAGTCGAGGGTTTACGTGGCGGTAGATTAACAAAAAACGGCACCGCCTTATTTTTCGGAACCGTCGTAAGCCAAGCGCAGTATTTCCGGGTCGAATTTCTTTAGCTCATCTGGTAGCCTTTCGCCAGCCGGGTAAATTGCCATGTTATCCATTGTCTCCAAAGTAAAACTTTAATTACGTTGTTTAATGATTGATTTTTTAGGTCGAAAATGTTTTGGTTTTCGCTACATTTGATGAACGACCCCGATTGTAAAACCAACATTAAACTGATGTTTCCAAGATTGAATCACGCATGGCTTTTGATAGCCGGTTGCATTTTGTGTGCGTTGCAAGCCTGCAATTCAGCAGGACAAGTGGATGATGAGCAGGTACCCGATACAATCAGTTATAATTTTAACATCCGCCCGATACTTTCTGATAAATGTTTTAAATGCCATGGCCCAGATGCCGGGCATCGCGAAGCTGATTTGCGGCTGGATATTCCGGAGATAGCCTACGCTGCGCTTAAAGATAATCCAACTGCGCATGCATTGGTTCCCGGTGATCCTTCTTTATCTGAAGTTTACCGCCGCATAACTACTAAGGATACAGCGGAACAAATGCCGCCGGCATCTTCTAACCTGAAGAAACTGACGCCGTTTGAAACAGACCTTATAAAAGCCTGGATAAAGCAGGGCGCCAAATATGAAAAGCATTGGGCCTTTGTTGCCCCGCGCTTGCATCCTGTGCCGGAAGTTAAAAACACTGCCTGGGTAAAAAACCCGATTGATAATTTTGTGCTTCAAAAAATGGAGCAGAAAGGTTTTGAGCCCAACGCCGAAGCCGATAAAGAACGTCTGTTGAAAAGGCTGTCGCTTGATTTGACAGGATTGCCACCTACCCTGAAAATGATGGATGATTTTTTGGCCGACAAAAGCCCCGATGCTTATCAAAAAATGGTTGATCGCTTAATGGCCGCCCCGCAGTACGGAGAAAAAATGGCTTTGCATTGGCTGGACGTTTCGCGTTATGCCGATTCACATGGATACCAGGACGATAACTACCGTACCCAGTGGCCATGGCGCGATTGGGTAATACATGCCTTTAACGAGAATTTGCCTTACGATAAATTTATTACCTGGCAGTTGGCCGGCGACCAAATACCCAATGCAACTAAAGAACAGTTGCTGGCGACCGGCTTTAACCGAAACCACAAAATTACCGAAGAGGGCGGTGTAATTGACGAAGAATACCGCGTAAGCTACGTAACCGACCGCACCAACACGTTTGGCAAGGCCTTGCTTGGCGTAACCCTGGAGTGCGCCCACTGCCACGACCATAAGTACGACCCCTTTTCTCAGAAAGAATATTACCAGGTGTTCGCCTTTTTCAATAGCGTAAAAGAGGCAGGGCTGCAATCTACGGTGGGTGGCCCCGAAACCTACGCCAAGCGCCCCATGATGCAAATAAGTAACCAGGATGTAAAAGATGTGCTGAAATTCATCAACAAGCAGGATACTGATAAACTCATCGTATCCATTATGGCCGACAGCGAATACGTGCGCCCGACGTACATCCTGAAACGGGGGAATTACGATGCACATGGCGACCAGGTTGCGGCCGGCACGCCCAAATCGATACTGCCATTTACCGCGAATTATCCAAAAAACAGGCTGGGCTTATCTGAATGGCTTTTCAACAAAAACAACCCGCTTACTGCAAGAGTGTTTGTAAACCAGGTTTGGCAGGAGTTTTTCGGCAAGGGCATTGTAAAAAGCTCGGGCGATTTTGGCATGCAGGGCGATTTGCCTACGCATCCTGAGTTATTGGACTGGCTTGCTGTAGATTTTATGAATCACGGCTGGGATATGAAACGGTTGGTGAAACAAGTGGTAATGTCGGCCACGTACCGGCAATCGGCAGTGGTTAGCCCCGATAAACTTAAAGCAGACCCCGATAATATTTACCTCGCACGTGGCCCGCGTAACCGTTTACCTGCCGAGTTTGTGCGCGATTTGGTTTTAGCAAGCAGTGGGTTGCTAAACCCTAAAATAGGTGGCCCAAGCGTAAATCCCTACCAGCCACCCGGCCTTTGGGAAAATGCAACATCGGGCAGGGGGCAATTGGCCACTTATAAGCAAGTGCACGGCCCCGACTTGTACCGCAGGGGAATGTACACGCTCATTAAGCGTACGGTGCCGCCGGCTTCGCTGGCGATATTTGATGCCAGCAACCGCGATCAGTGCGAGGTGAAACGCCTGCGTACCAATACGCCGCTGCAGGCACTGGTGATGCTGAACGACCCGACAGTGCTGGAAAGTGCAAGGGTATTGGCAGCCAAATTATTGCAGGATAATAGTCAATCAAAGGATAACATCATCAAGGCATTCCGGCTCATTATGTGCCGGCATCCTCAGGATAAAGAACTGGCGATATTGACGGCGTACTACAATGAGGAATTAAAGAGCATGACCAAAGCCGATGCCGACAAATTATTGAAAGTAGGCGAGTACCCCGTACCGGCCAATGCAGACAAGGTGAAACTGGCGGCCATGATGAAAGTGGTTGACGCAATGTATAATTTGGAAGAAGCGATAACAAAAACCTGATATGGAAAAAGACTTTTTAGAAAGCAGGCTAAATATCAACCGGCGCAGGTTCCTTTCGAGGTTGAGCCTGGGTATCGGCAGCGCGGCGCTGGGTTCGTTGCTGATCCCCGATCTGTTTAGCGGAAAGGGCGACGAGGCCGAGGCGGACTTTATTGCGGGTATCCCCAACTTTGCGCCAAAGGCCAAAAGGGTGATTTACCTGTTTCAGGATGGTGCGCCATCGCAACTGGAATCTTTCGATTACAAACCCAAGCTGCGCCAGATGATGGGGCAGGAGCTGCCACCGTCCGTACGCGGTAACCAAATATTGACGGGGATGACCGCTAAGCAGGCATCATTTCCGTTGGTGGGGTCTTTTTACGATTTTAAGCAATACGGCGAATCGCGGGCGTGGATAAGCGACCTGTTTCCGCATATTGGCAAAATAGCCGACGATATCTGCATCATCCGCTCAATGAACACTGATGCCATTAATCACGACCCAGCGCTTACTTTTTTCCAAACGGGGGCACAGCAGGGTAACCGCCCAAGTATGGGCTCCTGGGTGAGTTATGGGCTCGGCAGCGAGAATAAGAACCTGCCGGCCTTTACGGTGCTGCTTTCTAAAGGCAAGGGCAATGGGCAGGGTGTTTACTCCAAATTGTGGAGCAATGGTTTTTTAGACTCCATTCACCAGGGCGTACAGTTTAGCAGCGGCGAGGACCCAATCCTTTACCTCAACGATCCCGAAGGTTTGAACCGCCACGAACGCCGTAAAATGCTGGATAATTTGGCTGCGTTGAACGATATTAACTACAAAGAATTTGGTGATCCTGAGATAAATACCAAGATACAGCAATACGAAATGGCCTACCGGATGCAAACTGCGGTGCCGGAGATAATGGATGTATCGAAAGAATCGGACGATATCGTAAAAATGTATGGTCCGGAGTGTTTGGTCCCTGGCACCTACGCGGCCAATTGTTTATTAGCAAGGAAGCTGTCTGAAAACGGCGTTCGCTTTGTGCAGCTTTACCACCAGGGGTGGGATCAGCACAATAACCTGCCACAGGAAATGGCCGGGCAGGCCAAGGATGTTGACCAGGCTTCCGCAGCGTTAGTTACAGACCTTAAACAACGCGGCCTGCTTGACGAAACCCTGGTAATATGGGGCGGCGAGTTTGGGCGAACCAATTATAGCCAGGGCAAGCTGGATGTGGCCAATTACGGTCGCGACCATCACCCGCGCTGTTTTAGCGTTTGGATGGCCGGCGGTGGCATTAAGCCGGGGATAACGTACGGCGAATCGGACGAGTTTGGGTACAATATTGTAAAAGACCCCGTACATGTGCATGATTTCCATGCAACTATCCTCAACCAGTTAGGCATCGACCATAAAAAACTAACCTTTAAAAGCCAGGGTAGAAGATACAGGTTAACCGATGTTGCGGGTAACGTGGTGAAGGGGATAATAACGTAGCAACACACTCGCCACTGCGTCATTGCGAGGCACGAAGCAATCTCTACGCAGGCAGGGCCGCTATGCAAGTCTGCTCTGCTTACCGATGGTTGCCGCGCTTCGCTCGCAATGACGCGGTGGAGCGTACATCGGTAAAAAAAATCAGTGTAATCGGTGAAAACCAAATAATATGGAAAGAAAAGAATTTATAAAGCGTTCTGCGGTGCTATCGGCGGGGCTTATCATTACTAAAAACCTGTTTGCTAAAACTGATGGGCCAATCTACGGTCACGGCAACATGCGTTACCGCTTGGATAAGGATTGGAGCAAGGCCGATTCGCAGAAGAACCCGGTGAACGATTGCCACGAAATGGTTCAAGACAGTAAGGGACGTATTTTGCTGCTCACCAATGAGACGAAAAACAATGTGCTTATCTACAATAAATCGGGCAAGCTGCTGACTACCTGGGGGCACGATTTCCCCGGAGCGCACGGATTGACTTTGTTTAACGAGAACGGTACCGAATTTTTGTTTATCACCGATACCGCAAAACACCAGGTTTATAAAACCACGCTGGATGGCAAACTATTGCTGACCATTGATGTGCCGATGGAAACCGGCGTTTACAAAAAAGCCGAAGAGTTTGTACCTACAGAAACCGCCATAGATACCAACGGCGATATTTACATTGCCGATGGCTACGGTGCACAATACATCACCCATTATGATAAGGATGGCAAGTTGAAAGGCTTTTTCGGTGGTAAGGGCGAGGGCGACGAGCACTTGGATAATGCCCACGGAATCGTTATCGACAGACGTAAGGGGGTGCCAACTTTGCTCATAACAGATCGTACGCGCAACTGCTTCAAGCGGTTTAGTATGGATGGCAAACTGCTGGAAATTACCAAACTTCCCGGTGCCTGTGTATGTCGCCCCGTTATTAAAGGCGATCATTTGTATGCCGCCGTACTTCGCTCGCCCGATTTGGGTAAAGAGAACTCCGGCTTTACCACCATCCTCGATAAAAACAATAAAGTAGTGTCTAACCTTGGCGGTACCGAACCGGTTTACATAGATGGCGTACTGCAACCCATGGCTCAAGCCGAAAAAATCTTTCTGAACCCACATGATGTATGCGTGGATAACGACGAGAACCTGTATGTGGCGCAATGGGCATCGGGAAAGGTTTACCCTTATAAATTTACACGCGTTTAAATCCTTGCAGCACCACTTTTGATATATGAAGAGCAGCCATAAAGGTTTTGCGGATGCGGCGCTTTTTGCGCTGAATGTTTTTATTTTGGTTTTACTGCTGGCAGGCAATAGCCTGGTGGTGCCCCAATGGCTGCAACCTGCGGGCAGGATGCACCCGCTTATTCTCCATTTCCCTATCGTGATATTGATGCTGGCCATGCTGCTGGAGTATTTTCGCTTTCGGCCGGAGTTTGTTGGCGAAAAATTGTACCAGTCTTTTACCAATTATTTGTTGGTGCTGGGCGCGCTGTTTGCTTCGGTAACCGTAATTATGGGGTTGTTGCTATCGCACGAACCAGGTTACGAGGGTAGCAATTTGCAATGGCATAAATGGTTTGGGGTAGGCGTGGCATTTGTGGGCTATGTTGTTTACCTCATGCGCAACCGCGAGCGGTACACCGCAACTATAGCCAAAACAGGTGCAATAGTTACCGTTTTTTGTTTGATAATGGCCGGACACTTCGGCGGTAATATTACCCATGGCGATGATTTTGTTTTTGGCCCGGTGATGGATAACAGCAAAAAACTGGTGCCGATAAACGAGGCGCTGGTTTACCGCGATGTGATAGCGCCCATTTTCGAGGCCAAATGCCAAAGCTGCCATAATGCCGATAAAATTAAGGGCGGCCTGAATCTTACCGACGAGCAATCTATACTAAAAGGCGGCAAAAAAGGCAAGTTGTTTATAGCTGGCAACCCGCAAATGAGCCTGCTGTTGCAGCGTGTCCACCTCCCCGAAACCGAAAAGAAACACATGCCGCCTATTGGCAAGCCACAACTAACCGAAGAAGAGCAATTGCTGCTTTACTTTTGGGTAAAGAACAACGCCGATTTCAAAAAGAAGGTAATCGATTTCCCTGCTACCGATTCCCTACGCATGATTGCTTCTTCGTTTTTAAAACCTGTGGAGGGCACAGAAGAAACTTACGATTTTTCTGCTGCTAACGAAGACGACATTAAAAAACTCAACAATAATTACCGCGTGGTTTACCCACTCGCTGCCGAGTCGCCGGCTTTAGCGGTGAATATTTATAATAAAAGCACTTTTAATGTAAAGGCATTAGAGGAATTAAGCCCCATCAGCAAGCAGGTGGTTTCGCTCGACCTGAATAAAATGCCCGTAAAGGATGCCGACCTGAAAGCCATCGCCAAACTGCCAAACTTGCGCCGCCTGGTGCTCAATTTTAGCGATGTAACCGGGAAGGGGTTACAAGAGCTAAGCACCCTAAAAAAACTGCACAGCCTTTCATTAGCGGGGGTGAAGCTAACTGTAGCGGATATCAAACAATTAGCGGCCATAAAAAGCCTTACCGAACTGGCTGTATGGGATACCGGCCTAAAGCCTGCCGATTTTAAATCCCTGCAGGCAAGCAACAAACAATTAAAGGTATTAACCGGCTTCAAAGATGATGGTAAGCCGGTTAAGCTTACCAACCCGCAGTTGAAAAATACTGCTGTGATATTTAGCGAAAGCTACGCGCTGCAATTGGTTAATCCTATCAAAGGGGTTGATATACGTTATACCACAGATGGCACCGCACCGGATAGTAACCGCTCCCTGCTGTATAAACCGGGTACCGTTCTCACGCAAAGTACAGTAATAAAAGCCCGTGCTTTTAAGCAGGGTTGGATTGGCAGCGATACGGTTCAGTTTAATGTTTACAAATGCCGGTACACGCCCGATAGTGTAATGTTCATCACCCGCCCCGATGATAAATATAAGGGCGACGGCGCTAAAACCATTATTGATAAAGACCTGGGCGGTACAGGTTTCGGTAATGGTAAGTGGTTAGGGTCGCAAAAGGACCTGGAGCTGATGATGTGGTTTAATAAACCTATCGAAATACATTCCTTAGAACTTAATACCATGCGCAATATTGGCTCGCAAATATTTTTAGCAGCCGGGGTAGAAGTATGGGGTGGGCCGGATAAAGATCACCTGAAATTATTAAGTACCCTAAAAACGGCAACACCGCACAAAAATGACCCTTTTGGATTAGTGCCTTTAACCTGTAAGCTCAAAACGGCGCAAATGGTATCTTGTATTAAGCTTGTTGCAAAACCCCTAAAATCGGTACCCGATTGGCACCCCGCAAAAGGCAAACCGGGTTGGGTGTTTATGGATGAGGTGTTTATTAATTAATCCAATGAAACGAATTGTTAGAAGTGTATTGGCGGTTGTGTATTTAATAACGGCTTTTTTTGAACCATCCATCTTAAATATTGGAGATGGTAAAAGGGCTTCCGTTTGGCTGGCAATTGTCAAAGCTGTGCTGATATTGCTGACTGTAGGCATATTGGTTTGGATTGCGCAGAAATGGTATCCCGCCAGCAACTCTTAATGCGCCATAGGTGCAATAGCTTTGTAGGAAAATAGAAAAGAGAATTTTTGTACCCTAGGTACAGCCCATTAATAAGCAATCATTCGGCGACAGGGTAGCACCTAGGGTGCACAAGGTCTTCCCCGGAATTTTTCTACAAACAGGTAACTCCTAATGGAGCATGATTGGTATTTCTACCTCACAAAACTCATCCTTTGCCCGTAAATATCATCTATCACCTTACCACCTTCATAAGCCAGGTTACCGCTCACAATGGTGTGCGTAACACTCGATGCAAACCGTTGCCCTTCAAATGGCGACCAGCCGCATTTATACAGGATGTTGTTCTTTTCAACACTCCAGGATTTGTTCAAATCAATTAACACCAGATCTGCCCAATAACCTTCGCGGATAAAGCCGCGCTTTTCTATTTGGAAGCATTTGGCAACATTGTGCGCCATTTTCTCTGCAATTTGTTCCAGGGTGATTTTGCCTTGTTTATGCAACTCTAGCATGGCTACTAATGCGTGCTGTACCAGCGGGCCGCCGCTTGGTGCCTGCAGGTAGGTTTGTGACTTTTCTTCTGTTGTATGCGGGGCGTGGTCGGTAGCTATTACGTCTATGCGGCCATCAAGCACAGCGGCCAGGATGCCATCGCGGTCGGCAGCCGTTTTAACGGCGGGGTTCCATTTGATCAGGTTGCCTTTTGTGTCGTAATCGGCATCGCTAAACCATAAATGGTGGATGCAAGCTTCCGCGGTTATGCGCTTGTCTTCCAGTGGTATATCATTGCGGAACAAATGTGTTTCTTTCTCGGTAGAGATATGCAATATGTGCAGGCGGGTGTTGTGTTTTTTGGCCAGCTCTACAGCCATGCTGGATGACAGGTAACATACTTCCGCGCTCCTTATTTTAGGGTGGAGTTGTATCGGAATATTTTCGCCAAGTAACTGTTTAAAATGTTCGAGGTTGCTTTTGATGGTTGCTTCGTCCTCGCAATGCGTGGCGATTAGCATAGGGGAGTTGGCGAACAAATTCTCCAGCGTGGTAGGGTTATCTACCAGCATGTTACCGGTTGACGAACCCATGAACACCTTGATGCCGCATACATTTTTGGTATCGGTACGCAGCACTTCGTCGAGATTATCGTTGCTGGCGCCCATGTAAAACGAGTAGTTAGCCGGTGAGTTTTGTGCCGCTATGGCGTATTTATCTTCCAGCAATTCGCGGGTGAGCGTATTGGGTACAGTATTGGGCATCTCCATAAAAGAGGTTATGCCGCCAGCCACCGCCGCGCGCGATTCGGTGTAGATATTGCCCTTATGCGTAAGCCCCGGCTCGCGGAAATGCACCTGATCATCTATACAGCCCGGGAAAAGGTGCAGGCCTTCGGCATTGACTATCTTATCGGCTTGTTCGTTGATGCTGCTGTCGATGCGTTCGATATAGCCGTCTTTGATGAGTACATCGGCAACAAACTGTTTACCTTCGTTTACGATGGTGGCGGCTTTTATGAGGATGGTTGGCATAGGGCAAAGATAGGCGTTGGAATTTAGAAGCAAGAAATCAAGAGGCAAGAATCAAGATAAAATAAAGCGGCATAAGCTTCAAGAAAAAGGCATTGACTTCTTTCCTGATTCTTATGTCTTGCTGTCTTGCATCTTGTTTACTTCCCTCCCCAATAATAATTCAACCCAAAGCTAAAGTTATTGTTCAAGGCCAGGTTTACCGTGCTACCATTGGTTTGGTAGTTGTAATTGTAGTTGAAATTGCCGAAACCCATGTTGATGCCCAGTTTTTGGGTGGGGAAGAAGACCACATTCGGTCCCCCGCCTACGTTTAATGAGCCGACTAAAAAGTTATTCAGCACATGGTTGCTGCTGATGCCCATCTGGGGGTAAATGCCGAATTTGTCGCTCAGCATCCAGTAATAACGCACGTTAATGGCCAGCCCGATGATATCGGTATGGTATTTACGCGTATGGCTGTAGTTATCTGCAGCGTTGGTGGCAGAGTAATAGTTATTGGTTTCGGTGCCCGAAGTACGCGCATAGCCGGGTTGTATGCCAATCGTCCAATGTTTGTTCAGGAAGAAACCAAACTCGGGGCTGACGTTTAAGTTTAAAATGCCCGTATTGAAATATTGGGTATTGCCCTGCGGAAAGCTTACATAGCTGGAATATCCGGCCTCGTCATAATTAAGGTTGAAGCTGCCGCCTATGTATTTGGCGCCCTTGCCCATTTGGGCCATAGATGTACTTGCGAAAAGTAGTATCGTAAAAGCAGTAAATAGATGTTTTTTCATGTATGGTTATATGTTGCGAAGATAATTGTTTAGATGCAATGACGGCTAAACAACCTTGTATGTTACAGGATGGTTAATGATTGCTATTAACTTAATATTCTGTCTCAAATCTCTAATCTCACATCTCAAATCTAGCAACCGCACAAAAAGCCTATCTTTGCGGCTATGGGCATACCCTTTGAAGATTTTAAATTTAACCGGCAGATATTGAATGCTATTGCCGATGCCGGTTATACCGAGGCTACGCCGATACAGGAGAAAGCAATCCCGCCGATAATGAACGGGCAGGATGTTATGGGCATTGCCCAAACGGGTACGGGCAAAACCGCTGCCTATGTACTGCCGATATTAATGAAGCTGAAATATGCACAAGGCGATAGCCCGCGTGCACTCATCGTATCGCCAACGCGCGAGTTGGCCATGCAGATAGAAGAAAATATCAAGGCCTTCGCCGCCAACACCGACTTAAGAGTTGTGGTGCTTTACGGCGGCCTCGGCCCAAAAACACAGATAGAGCAAATCAATAAAGGTGTTGATATTATAGTAGCTACACCGGGCCGCTTGCTGGATATTTACCTGGCGGGCCATATTGTTACCAAAACCTTGCAGGTGCTGGTGCTTGATGAGGCCGACAAGATGATGGATATGGGCTTTATGCCGCAGATAAACCGCATATTAGAGATAGTACCGGTTAAGCGGCAGAATCTGCTGTTCTCGGCCACCATGTCTGATAAGATACAGGAGTTATCATACAACTTCCTGGAGTTCCCCACCATAATAGAGGTAACGCCACAGGCAACCACTGCCGAAACGGTTAGCCAGCAGCTATACCATGTGCCCAACAACAAAACCAAGATAAACCTGCTGAAGGCCCTGATGGATAAAGAGGGCGACATCAAGAAGTTGATGGTGTTTTGCAAAACCCGCGTGGCGGCAGAGGATGTTTACAAATTCCTGCTGCGTAAATATGGCGAAACAGGTGTAAAGGTGCTGCATGCCAACAAAGGGCAAAACACCCGTATCAATTCCATCAACTCCTTTAAAAACGATTTGGTGAAGATATTGGTGGCTACGGATGTAGCTTCGCGAGGCATCGACGTAAGCGATGTTAGCCACGTAATAAATTACGATGTACCGGTGGTGATAGAAGATTACGTACACCGCATAGGCCGTACCGGCAGGGCGTATAACTCGGGTGTGGCCATAACTTTCGCGGTACCTTCAGAAGAGTATTACGTAAACAAAATACAGAAACTTATCAGGCAAACCATACCGGTATTCGATATCCCGGAAGGGGTGTTCATCGAAGAAACGCCTTACGAAGAACGCCAGGAGCAAGCCAAAGAGATAGACCTGCAAAAACGCAAAGAAGACCCCGATTTTAAAGGAGCCTTCCACGAGAAGAAATCGCTGGCGCAGGTTAAAAAATTTGAAGCGGCCAAAGCGAAAAAGAACCCTAATCACCCAAGCAATAAGAAACCCGATAAAAAATATGGAAGCCAAAAGCGATCTGGCAAAAAACGCTGATCAGCCACGTAAATTCAGGATAAGCCCCTTAAACTTCGCTACCGCCGGCTTTTTTATACTGGCTGGTTATATTTGGATCAACGGTGCCAAAATCACAGGCAGCCCTTACGAGCACTGGAGCGGTACCATTACCTGGATATTCGTGCTGTTTGGGGTGGTTGTGTCATTACTGGATATAATTTTCCGTAATTTCTTTGCCGAAACTAAAAAACTATGGATTGTAGAGCTAAGCTTTATAACTTTGGTGGCTATTATATTTTTAATTGTTAAATAGAACTTGATGAAGACTGCTGAAATAAAGCTGACTGTACAACTCGACGATAATAACATCCCCGAAAGGATCCTGTGGGAATCTACCGATTCGCAAAACAAAGAAGCTTTGCCTGTACAGGCGTTCATGCTGTCGTTATGGGATCAGAGCTACAAAAACACGCTGAAGATAGACCTGTGGACCAAAGATATGCCGGTTGATGAGATGAAACGCTTCTTCTACGAAACCCTGCAAACCATGGGCGATACCTTTTTGCGCGCCACCGGCGAAAAGAACATTGTAGAAGACCTGCGCGATTATTGCGCCCACTTTGCCGATAAAATGGATATCCGAAAATAAAACAACCTTATGCGCCTGCCTTCACTATTATCACTTATCGGCTTTATAGTACTTATAGCCGCTACCTATTGCCCCATGCTTAGTGCATTCGGCATGGTTACTATGAACGTGTATAAAATGAATCAGCCTTTTGGCCTGTTGTTGCTACTGGTGGGCATCATTGGTATATTGTGCACGTTTTTTAACCAAACCAAGGTTACGCGCTTTGCCGCCTATATTTCCCTATGCCTGGTAGCACTGCTGCTGGTGGCAGCCGTGTTGAAAGTGAACACCACCTTTAGTTTCATCCCTTTCAAAAGCATCAATGCATTCCTCACCAGGCAACTCAAATTCAAATGGGGCTGGTATGTTTTGTTTGCCGGGCCGGCATTAGCTGTTTTGGGTGCGTTTTTCTCAAAAAATAAACTGCAGGTGCCTCCGCAGCAGGCGTAGGTACTTCCTGCGTGTTTAACACCTTAGTTTCGTTGTAATTTATTTAGTTAACAAGCGTTTTTTTGAACATATTTGTAGCTAATTAAACCACATTTTACCAATGTTAAAGCTTTCTTTCCGTAGCCAGGTATTAGCAGGTTTTGCTACTTCCATCGTATTGGTGCTTTTTGTTGGCATACTTTCCTTTAAAAGCATTAAGCAATTAGAAGACGATACCGTATTGGTAGACCATACCCAAAAAGTAATAAAAACCACCAATAATTTACTACAGTTATTAATTGACGGCGAAACCGGCATGCGCGGTTATGGCGCAACCAACAATAAGATTTTTTTAGACCCCTACAATGTTGCGGTTCCGCGCATCAACGAAAGTTTAAGGCAGCTAAGCGCCCTTATAGCCGATAACCCTTTACAGGTAAAACGGGTAGACTCCCTTAAAGAGCTTGTTGCCCGCCAAATGGCCATTTTAAAAACTAATATCGATACACGCGATGCTAAGGGGCTTGATTACATGGTGGCCAACCAAATGTTTTTAGCCGGTAAAGGCGATATGGACAGTATCCGTAGTTTAAGGGAACGCGTAATAGAAACGGAGAATAGCCTGTTGATGAAGCGCAAGGCGGCATCAGACGATGCATCCGACAAAGCAATTAATGTTATCATTTATGGGTCATTGGCCTTCCTTGGGATTGTTATTATCATGTTCTTCTACATACAGGCAACATTTGCCAGGCAGAAAAAGATAGAGGAAGAAGTAAAAATAGCCAATATACAACTGGAGAAAGTACTCGCCGAAAACGAGGCCAAAAACTGGCTGCTTACCGGTACCGGTACCCTGAATGATAAAATGCAGGGCCAGCAAAGCGAGAAAGAACTGGCGGAAAATATATTGGCCGAAGTAAGCCATTACGCCGGCGCACTTACCGGTACGTTTTATCTGTTTAACGAGGCTGAAGAACGCCTTGATCTTTATGCATCCTACGCCTACAACGATCCGGCATCGCTCAAAAAACACATCCGCATATCCGAAGGCTGGATTGGGCAGGCCGCTAAAGACGAGCGCGTCGCCGTGGTAAAAGGCAAGCTGAACGATAAGATAGAGCTTGGTTCCTCTATCATCAGCGAGGAAATCATCGAAAGCTTTGTAGTGCCCTTCTTCTTCGATAAAAAACTGAAAGGCGTTATGGAGATCGGTTTCCGTGGTGAGCTGCTGGACCATATTAAGGATTACATCCTGATGGTGGCCAATGATATTGGTATTGCTGTAAATACTGCCCAGGCCCGTACCATTATGCACGACCTTTTTGAGGAAACGCAGCAACAAGCCGAAGAACTGGGAGCCCAACAGGAAGAAATGCGCGTTACCAACGAAGAGCTGCTGAACAAAACCGAAATGTTGCAGGCATCGGAAGAGGAACTGCGTGTGCAGCAGGAAGAGTTGCGCACCATAAATGCCGAGCTGGAAGAAAAAGCCAGCTTGCTGGAAGAGAAGAACCAGGCCATTGAGGAAGCCCGCCAAAACATAACCCAAAAAGCAAACGAGCTGGAGATTACCGGCAAATACAAATCGGAGTTTTTGGCCAACATGAGCCACGAGCTGCGCACGCCGCTGAACAGTATTTTGGTGCTTGCGCGGATTTTGAAGGATAATAAGCCGCTTAACTTATCCGAGGATCAGATTAAATATGCCAGCGTAATATTCAATGCCGGCAACGATTTGCTTACGCTTATAAACGATATCCTCGACCTCTCGAAGATAGAATCGGGCAAGTTGGATATGCAGAACGAGGACGTGCGTATCTCCGAGATACTGAGCGATGTGCAATCGTTGTTTGCAGAAATGGCGATGAACAAAAATATCACCTTCAAAACAACCTCCCTGGATGTACCTGCAACCCTGTACACCGATAAGCAAAGGGCCGAGCAGGTAATCAAAAACCTATTATCCAACGCGTTTAAGTTTACGCCGGAGGGTGGCTCTATTACGGTTACGGCAAAACCGGGCAGGTTGCCAAAAACAATCAGCTTCAGCATAAAAGACACCGGTATAGGCATACCTGCAGATAAACAGAAGGTAATCTTCGAGGCGTTCCAGCAGGCCGATGGTTCTACCAGCCGCAGGTATGGCGGCACAGGTTTGGGCCTCTCCATCAGCCGCGAACTGGCAAGCTTGCTCGGCGGCCATATCAGTCTTACCAGCGAACCCGGCGAAGGTAGCGATTTTGTGCTCACCTTACCGCTTGAAGCTCGACAGACCTTACAGCAAGAGCGGCAGGCGCCAACGATAGAATCGTTTAAACCGGCAGAGAATTTCCTGAGCACCGTACCACATAAAGCCGACCCAAACAGCGAGCCTACGGTGGTGATTGTAGAGGACGATAAGAACTTCGCTGCTATTTTGCAGGATTACGCCCGCGACCATGGCTACCGTGCCATTATGGTACATGAGGGCACGCATGCCTTCGAAACCATTAAAGAGAAGCGTCCGGATGCTGTTATACTGGATATTATGTTACCTGGCAAAGATGGCTGGCAGATATTGAAAGAGCTAAAGAACGACCCTGAAACATTGGGCATACCGGTGCACCTGATGTCGGCAGGTGAAGCGGCGGCAAACCGCGTGCGCAAGGAGGGTGCCATCAGTTTCCTTAAAAAGCCGGTGAATACCGAAACGCTTGATAAGTTGTTTGCCGATATTATGACCAACAGCGGCATGCGCTTTAAGCAGATATTGCTGGTAGAAGATCATAAGGCCCAAAGCCAGGCCCTGCGCGATCTGATGCAAAGCCAGGGCATAACGGTAGATCAGGCGTACGATGGCGAATCAGCCTTCCGCATGCTGCACGAGAATGAATACCAGTGCGTGATTCTGGACCTGAACCTGCCGGATATATCGGGCCTGGATTTGTTGGATAAGATAAAAGAAATAGACCGTTTTGCGGCCCTGCCGGTTATCATCAACACGGCTATGGAACTGGATAAATCATCGGTAAACAGGTTGATGCATTATGCCAACGCTATGGTGGTGAAAACCAGCAAGTCGAGCGACCGGCTTATTGATGAGGTGAACCTGTTCCTGAACAAAATAAGCGAATCTGCAGGCTCTGCACCGCAGGCATCTTCGCCAATATCTCCTAAGAGGCCCATCACTGCCAATAAAGACAGCCTGAAAGGCAAGAAAGTGTTGGTGGTAGATGACGACATGCGCAACATCTTCGCGCTGAGCAGCGCGCTGGAAAGCTACGACCTTAACGTGGTAATAGCCAACGACGGCGAGGAAGCCATAGCCAGGCTGGAGGAAATGGCTGATATTGACATTGTGCTGATGGATATCATGATGCCTAAAATGGATGGTTACGAGGCTACGCGCTACATACGCAAGCAAAACAAATGGGCCAAGCTGCCCGTTATTGCCCTTACCGCCAAAGCCATGAAGGACGATCGCGAAAAATGTATAGCCGCAGGCGCAAACGATTACATTACTAAACCGGTTGATATAGACAGACTTATTGCCCTGATGCAACTCTGGTTGGATAGCTAATATGATAGACGACACGACAGGTAAGGACAATAACTTAACAAATCCGCAGCTTACGGAGTTGATAGACCTTGTAAAGAAGATACATGGCTTCGATTTCGGCGATTATACCAAGGCCTCGTTAAAGCGGAGGCTGGCGCGTATAATGATGCTGAAAAAGCTGAGCTTTTACGACCTGAAGCATATATTGGTGAACGACCCCGATTTTTTTCAGGAGTTTTTGGAAGAAATAACCGTGAACGTTACCGAGATGTTCCGCGATCCGGCGTTTTATAAAGCCCTCAATAGTCAGGTGCTGCCTTATCTTTCTACCTACCAGCACGTAAAGGTATGGTGCGCGGGCTGTTCATCAGGCGAGGAAGCCTATTCGCTGGCTATCCTGCTGAAAGAGGAGGGGCTGGCCAAAAAATCTTTCATTTACGGTACCGATATCAATACCGAAGTATTGAAAGAGGCCCGCAAAGGCATATACAGCCTGCGCAAGATTAAAAGCTACGCCGAGAATTACCTGTTTACCGGGCTGCCCGGATCCATAACCGACCATTTTACCGTGATGTACGATGCCGCAGCGGTACATAGCGAACTAAAGCAGAATACGCTTTTCTCGGTGCACAACCTTATATCCGATACTGTTTTCAACGAGTTCCAGATGATAAGTTGCCGCAACGTTTTCATCTATTTCGAAGCAGAACTGCAGGAACGTATCCTGGATTTGTTTTATAAAAGCCTTTGTCCGTTAGGGTATCTTTGCTTAGGCAATAAAGAAACCATCCGCAGCGATAATTTCCGCAAGAAGTTTAAGGCCATCAATCAAAAAGAAAACATATACCAAAAAATTGGCGCTTGATAGCACATTAGTACAGCGGTTCAAAGAATCGAAGCTGCTGCTTTTAGGCGGTTCGGCGGGCTCGTTCAAATTGTTGTTTGCGCTGGTTAAAGCATTCCCGCACGATTTCAATAAAACGGTCATCATCGTAATCCACAGAAAAAAGAACTTTTATAGCGAAATAGAAAAACTGTTTGCTGAGAACAGCCGTATGCTGCTGAGAGAAATTAGCGATAAGGATCCGCTTGATGGTAATACAATATATATAGCGCCTGCGAATTACCATACATTGATAGAGAAAAAAGGCTATTTTTGTCTTGATGTTTCAGAAGCGGTGTGGTACTCAAAGCCTTCTATAGACGTAACCTTTGAGAGTGCCGCATATGCGTACGGTAAAAATTGCACAGCAGTACTTTTTTCGGGCGCAAATCAGGATGGGGCGGAAGGCTTGCTGAAACTCCGTAACAGCGGTGCTTTGACTATAGCCCAGCACCCCGAGGATGCCGAAATGGCGGAAATGCCCAACGCAGCTATCCAAATTGATGCCGCAGAATACATATTACGCACAGCAGAAATATTTAAGCTTTTACAGAACGATACTTAATACCCCCATTATTGCATGACCCCCATTAACATCCTTATCGTTGACGACAGGGAAGAAAATATTATAGCGCTCGAAGCACTGCTGCAACGGAAAGATATAAAGCTGTTTACCACTACTTCGCCAAACGAAGCCCTTAAGATTGCCTGGGAAAACCAGATAGCGATAGCCCTGGTAGATGTGCAGATGCCTGAGATGGACGGCTTTGAACTGGTGGATATGCTAAAATCGAACCCGCGCACCAAAGATATCATGGTGATTTTCGTTACTGCTATCTCAAAAGAAAGCAAGTACGCCGTAAAGGGCTTTGGCGCGGGCGCAATAGATTACCTGTACAAGCCGCTCGACCCATACATCACCTCTGCCAAAGTAGATTCGTTTGTACAGCTGGCCCGATATCAGGATCAAATAAAAGCAAAAAATGCAGAGCTGGAAGATTACGCTACCGTGGTGAGGAACAGTGCCGATATGATTTGCTCGGTTGATGCTACCACCCTGAGGGTAAAAACCATTAACCCTGCTGTAGAAAAAATTTTAGGCTACAAACCTGCTGAAGTACTGGGCCGACACATCATAGACCTGGCAATAGCAGACGACCGCGACGAGTTTAAGAAGAAACTGGGCGAAATCATCAGGGATAACCTGCAGTTCGCTACTTTTGAGTTCCAGTTTGCCACTTTCGATAAAAGTTCTATCTGGGCAGATTGCCGCGTATCGTACCGTAACCGGGTGTTGTTTATGAACATC
Source organism: Mucilaginibacter sp. P1_D10 (assembly GCF_056406215.1). Taxonomy (NCBI): domain Bacteria; kingdom Pseudomonadati; phylum Bacteroidota; class Sphingobacteriia; order Sphingobacteriales; family Sphingobacteriaceae; genus Mucilaginibacter; species Mucilaginibacter sp. P1_D10. Next base: position 92,115 of record NZ_JBFUAP010000004.1, read on the forward strand.
AGCGATTGCACGCCCCAGAAGAGTTATCAACAGCAATTAATAAAATCAAAGGAAGCGGCAGAGTACGGCAAAAAGGTAAAAGAAAACTTTTTGGCCAACATGAGCCACGAACTGCGCACGCCCGTAAACGGCATCATAGGTCTGAGCAACCTTTTGCGCAAAAGCGGCGTTACCGATAAGCAAGGCAACTTGCTGGATATGCTGGAAACCTCCTCGCGTTCGCTTTTGGGTGTTATAAACGATGTGCTGGACATCTCTAAGATAGAGGCCGGCAAATTCAACATCGTGCGTGCTTCGGGCAATATCCGCAACGTTATCGAATCGGTACATGGGCTGCTGAAGTTCAGTGCCGACGAGAAGGATGTAGAGTTTGCGCTGGAGATAGATAACGACGTGCCGGACGACCTGATGATGGATTCGTTACGCATTAACCAGATTCTGATGAACCTGATAAGCAATGCCATCAAGTTTACGGATAGGGGCATGGTAAAGGTAAAAGTATCGGTACTGCAAAAGAGCCAGGGCAAAATAAAACTGAAGTTCAGCGTAGAAGATAGCGGCATAGGTATCCCTGCGGACAAACTCACGCGGATATTCGAATCTTTTGAACAGGCTGATGAGGATACAGCCAGCAAATATGGCGGCACGGGTTTGGGCCTGGCCATCGTTAAAAAACTGGTTGAGCTTAAAGGCGGTGAGCTTACCGTGAGCAGCCAACTGGGCAAAGGTAGCGTATTCAATTTTATCAATTGGTTCGATATATCGCAGGTGCCGCAGCAAAGGCTGGTGAAGGCAAAAGAACTGGAACCCTTTGCAGGCCTTAACGTTTTGGTAGCCGAGGATAATATGATAAACCAGTTTATGCTGGTAAAGATGCTAAAAGATTGGAACGTAAACGTATCAGTGGCCGATAATGGCAATACGGCCCTGGAACGCCTTAAAGAGGAAGACTTTGATTTGGTATTAATGGATACCCACATGCCCGGCCTAAACGGCTACCAGGCTGCACGTTCCATCCGTATGGATTTTGACGAGCCTAAACGCAGTGTGCATATCATATCCCTTTCGGCTGCCGCTTACGAGCATGAGCATAAGGAGGCCTTATCGTCTGGCATGAATGATGTATTGTCCAAGCCATTCGAGCCGCATGAACTGCATAGCAAAATAGTGAAATTGCTTAACAGCAAAGCTAAAAAGGCAACTTAGTTTGGCCTATGCCCATTACGCGGGCCTCATGTTCTAAAAGCCATTGCTTGCGCCATAGGCCGCCCGCGTAGCCGGTTAGGCTGCCGTTGCTGCCTATTACACGGTGGCATGGCACAACTATCCAAAGCATGTTTTTACCGTTCGATGCAGCTATAGCCCGTATTGCCAACGGATTATTCATTTGGTTAGCCAATTGCAGGTAACTCATGGTGCTGCCATATTTTACGGTAAGCAGGTTCTTCCACACTTCTTTCTGGAAATCGGTACCCGGTTGGTTTATCGGCAGATCGAACTCTTTGCGCGTGCCGGCAAAGTACTCGTCTAATTGTTTTATTGCAAGGATTATAGCAGGGGATGGCGATGGCGTTTCCACGCATTCCTCATCCCTGATGCTGATGGAAGTAATAAACTCCTCGTCAGCCCTGATACGCACGAAGCCCAAGGGCGTTTTATGGAATGCCTCGTACATACAGCTATGAATTTTCGGCTTTTAGCAGGGCTTTGTAATATACTTTGCCCATGTTTTTAGTGATGAATTTGCGCGGCATAAAACTCATGAACACGTTGCCCACCCGGTTCAGGAAGCCAGGTATATGCACATGCCTGCGTTTGATGAATGCATCAAGCCCTTCGGCAGCGGCCTGGCCAACAGGCATCAGCCAGCTTTTAAGGTCGTTGAAGTTTTTGCCTTCGGTCATTTCTGTAGCTATGCCGCCGGGGGCGTACACGGTTAGGGAGAGCGCCGGGTTCATTATTTCTACTGATAAGGCGTTGGCAAAAGCCATAATGAACGCCTTGGTTGCCGAGTACACCGCCTGGTAAGGCACCGGGAAAAACGCCGCCATGCTGGATACGATCATCACGCCGCCTTCAGTACCTGCTTTCTCGAAATGGCCGATAAGCCTGCTGGTCATGTAAACCACGCTGTTTACATTGGTTTTCATGATGTTTTCGGTTTGTTCCCAGGGCAAATCGCTGTGGCGGCCAAAGTAGGTAACGCCTGCATTAAGTATCGCCCCGTAAAGCTCATCTCCGGCAAGGCTTTGGTCTATCATACGCACTACGTCATCGTGTACGGATAAGTCGGCAACGATTACTTTTACTTGCACGCCCGCGGCGGCTTCCAGCTCGGTTTTTAACTGGTCAAGCTTGTCTTTCCGACGGGCGGCTATGATGAGGTTTGCGCGGTGCTTAATGGCTAACTGCCGGGCCATTTCCTGCCCCAGGCCCGATGACGCGCCGGTAACCAGCACCCATTTATCAGCTAATTCGAGTTTCTTCATAATGACGAACCGTAAAACTAAGGAAATATCGGGAAACAATAGTGGCCTTATCTGCGCTGATGGAATAGCTGTCCAATTGCGCATGCAGGAGGCCGCGTGTAAAGCATTTTTTGCTCAGGTCATCATTATTAAACCATATTCCCGCTCAATCGTTACCATTAAAAAAAATGACGAGGCGAAATTTTCCTTAAGTTTGCCCTCTCCAAAAAAGTACGCGTTTTGAAAGAGCACAAACAGATTATCCTACTATCGCTTATTACCGGTTTTGTACTTATGGTAATGAAGTTTGCAGCATACTTTTTAACCAACTCCAACTTCGTACTTACCGATGCTGCCGAAAGCATCGTAAACGTAGTGGCCAGCGGCTTTGCATTCTACAGCATTTACCTGGCCTCGCTGCCGCGCGATGAGAACCACCCATACGGGCATGGCAAGGTGGAGTACTTCTCTGTGTTTTTAGAGGGTGCCCTTATAGGCATAGCGGGCGTTATCATTATCCTCAAATCGGTTTATAGCCTCTTCAATCCCGAAGAGATACGCGACCTCATTCGTGGCGCAGCTATTATAGGCTTTACCGGCGGGGTGAACGGCTTGCTAGGCTACTATATGGTGCGCAAAGGGAGAACACTACCCTCTATTACTATTGAGGCCGACGGTAGGCACCTGCTTACCGATACTGTTACCAGCACCGGGTTGGTGCTTGGTTTATTACTCATTTATTTTACCAAAATATTATGGCTGGATAGCGCGTTATCCATCCTGGTAGGCTTTTATATAACTTTTACAGCGTATAAGCTCATCCGCCGCTCGGTAGCCGGGCTGATGGACGAGACGGACTTCATCGTAGTGAGCGATGTAGTGAAATTGCTGGGCGAGAAGCGCCGCTACGAATGGATAGATATACACAACCTGCGGGCGCAAAAGTATGGCAACGATTTGCATATCGACTGCCACCTTACGCTGCCCAACTACTTCGACCTGAACAAGGTGCACGAAGAGGTGAAGCAAGTGGAATGGTTGATAAACCGCGAGGCGGGCATCAAAACCGAATTATTTATACATACCGACCCGTGCCTGCCCTTTTGCTGTCACTATTGCGGGATGCCCAATTGCCCCATACGCTCGGAGGCAAAAACGGAGGAAATAGAATGGACGATGGAGAAAGTAATGCGTAACAAAAAACACTATGAACAATAAGGAGTTTTTCAACGTCCGTGTGTACGGGCTGCTTATCAACAGCAATAACGAAGTACTGCTGAGCGACGAGCAAGAGTACGGCATGCGTTTTACCAAGTTCCCGGGTGGGGGCTTAGAGTATGGCGAGGGGCTTATAGACGGCCTCAAACGCGAGTTTATGGAAGAGTGCAGCCTGGAGGTAGAGGTATTAAGCCATTTTTACACCACGGATTTTTTCGTGAAGTCGGCTTTTAACGATAGCCAGCTTATCAGCGTTTACTACATGGTGAAAGCTATTTCTGATATTACTTTCACGGCAAAAACCATCGCTTTCGATTTTGAAGGCGAGGGCGAAGTGCTGCAAGCCTTCCGCTGGGTAAGGCTTGCTGATGTGGTACCCGCCAACTTTACTTTCCCGGTTGATGACCACGTAGCTAAACTCCTGATAAAATCCTTATGAGTTTAGTTGAACGCGATCTTGCCGTTATCTGGCACCCTTACACGCAAATGAAGACCGCGCAGCCGCCCATCCCTATAGTTAGGGGCGACGGTGCCAGTTTGTATGCAGAAGACGGGAAAGAATATATCGACGCGGTATCGTCCTGGTGGGTAAATATCCATGGGCATGCGCATCCCTACATCGCAAAAAAAGTTGCAGAACAGATTCAAAAACTGGAACACGTTATTTTTGCAGGCTTTACCCATGAGGGTGCGGTACAACTTGCCGAGCGACTTCTGCAATTGCTGCCATCCAATCAAAAAAAAGCCTTTTATACCGATGATGGTTCCACCGCAGTAGAAGCCGGCATAAAAATGTGCCTGCAATATTGGCTAAACAAAGGGCAGCAACGTACGAAAATATTGGCCTTTAAGAATGCTTATCATGGTGATACCTTCGGTGCCATGTCGGTAAGCGGGCGTAGTGCTTTTACGGCCGCTTTCGATAGTCTGCTGTTCGAAGTGGAGTTTATAGATTTGCCCGATGCGGGTAATATAGAGGCATTTAAATCTCAAATCTCAAACCTCAAATCTCAAATCTCTTGCTTCATTTTCGAACCCCTGGTTCAAGGCTCTGCGGGTATGATTATGTACGAAGCGGACTACCTTAATCAGTTGATGGCGCATTGCCAAAGCGAGGGCATATTACTGATTGCCGATGAGGTGTTTACAGGCTTTGGCCGCACTGGCAAGAACTTTGCTTGCGAATATGTGCAGATACAGCCCGATATCATGTGTTTCTCCAAAGGTCTAACCGGCGGCACCATGGCGCTGGGGCTTACTACCTGCACGCAGGCAATTTATGATGCCTTCCTTTCAGAAGATCGTACGAAAACGCTGTTCCATGGGCATTCTTACACGGCAAACCCGGTTGCTTGTGCTGCTGCGCTGGCAAGTCTCGATTTGTTTGTAGAGCCTTCCACCCAACAAAATATCGATAGGATAGCTGCTAAACATGCTGTCTTTGCCGAGAGCATCAAAAACCATCGTTCGATAAAAAGTACCCGCCAAACCGGTACCATACTGGCTATGGAGTGGGAAACCGGCCATGATACTTCGTATTTCAGCGGGCTGCGCGATAAACTTTACCATTATTTTCTGGACAAGGGGATTATCCTGCGCCCGCTTGGCAACGTTATTTATATTTTACCCCCGTATTGCATTAGCGATACCCAACTCGATTATATTTACCAAAGCATCGGGCAGGCGCTCGATGAGATCTGATTTATGCAACTGAACACTATCTTAACCAAAATTATTGCCAAAAACCGCTTGCACGCCCGCTGGCTAAACACGCTATCTCTGATGGAGAACACCGGAGCGCGCAAGATATCGGCCAGCGAAGACCCGGCCACGGTTACCTACATTATATTGAAACACGCCGCCGAAGAACACCGCCATGCTTTCTACCTTAAAAAACAGATAGAAAAAACAGGGGTGGACTGCCCAACCTATGCGGGCGAATACCTGCTTGCCCCGGAATTTAGTAAGCGTTACCTCCATCAATTGGATATAGATGTTTGCCGCTACCTTAAGTATGGCCTGAGTTTATCAGGTGCCGAGCTGCGTTTTGCGGCGTACTTGTTGGTTACCTACGCAATTGAAGTTCGTGCCGATGAACTTTACCCCATTTACCAGGATGCGCTTGACCAGGCCGCTAGCAAGGTGAACGTAAAATCCATCATCCTGGAGGAAGAAGGGCACCTGGAAGAAATGATTAAACAACTACAACTTTTCTCGCCCGACTGGCAGTTGCATGCCAACAAAGCCGTAGAGATGGAAACCGTATTGTTTGCCAAATGGGTAGAGAATTTGGCGGTGGAGATAGGGTAACGATACAGTTAAGATCCAATCATTGGTTGCAAGCTAAACCGATATTGAACGTTGTGGGCTGTATTTTAAAATCCCAATTAACTTCGTAGCTTTAAAAAATATAAACCATAAATATGAAAATTTTACCGGGAACATTTTGCAGGGGCATCGCCCGCTTTATCGGCGTACAGCTTGTTTTGCTAATTATCTTAACGGCATCCTTCAGAGCATCCGCCCAGGATCATCAATTGCTTAAAGACCCGGACGTTATAGGCAGATGGGACCTGACGATGGAAAAGGACGGCAAAACCCAGCCATCCTGGCTGGAGGTGCAAAAATCGGGTACGCATACGCTTATCGGCCGTTTTACCTATGCATTCGGCAGCGCGCGGCCTATTTCAGAAGTTAAACCGCACGATGGTAAATTCAGCTTCTCCATCCCGCCACAATGGGAGCAAGGCGACCGCAACATGGATTTTGAATTTGAAGTTGCCGGCGATGTAATAAAAGGCAGCATGGTTTATACCGATGGCAAAACCTACAACTTTACCGGCGTGCGTGCGCCAAGGATGTTGCCCGCCAAGGCACCGGTTTGGGGTAAGCCAATCGTACTGTTCAACGGCAAGAACACCAAAGGCTGGCACACCGATGGCAGGCCCAACCAATGGATAGTGGAAAAAGGCGTACTACGCAGCCTGCAATCGGGCGCTAACCTGCTAACCGATAAAACCTTCGGCGATTTCAAATTGCATATCGAATTCCGCTACAAGCAGGGCAGCAACAGCGGCGTGTACCTGCGTGGCCGTTACGAAGTGCAGGTAATTGATACCAAAAGCGGCGAGCCTGAGCCAATAAACAACCAATTCAGCTCTATCTATGGCTTTTTGCCGCCAAATAAAATGATGGCCAAAAACCCGGGCGAATGGCAAAGCTACGATATTACGCTGGTTGGCCGCCTGGTTACTATAGTAGCCAACGGTACCGAAGTAATCTGCAGGGCAGAAATCCCCGGTATTACCGGAGGCGCTATCGACAGCCGGGAAGGCGAGCCAGGCCCGCTAATGATACAAGGCGACCACGGACCTATCGATTACCGCAATATCGTGATAACACCGGCTAAGTAAAAGCCTGATAGCTCAATAAACAAAACGAGCCCTGCAATTCAGTTTGCAGGGCTCGTTTTGTTTGTTAGACGTTCGTCATCGCCGCGCTTCAATGAAGCGGCGTCCTAAATTTCACGTTAGAATAGCTGCACACGTGAAGTTTGCGCATCTATTTTTCCCCATCTGTATATTTGCACATCTGAAATCTGCACATCAATTAGATTTGCCAATCAATCTCATCTTTTCCCTCTTTCCGCAAAAACTCATTCGTTTTAGAGAACGGCTTTGAGCCAAAGAACCCACCATGGCTTACTGCAAGCGGCGAGGGGTGGGTAGATTTGATGATGAGATGGTTGTTATTGGGGTTTATAAGCACGCTTTTCGATTGTGCATAAGCTCCCCAAAGGATAAATACCAATCCCGCTTTTTCGTCGGATAGTTTTTTGATGGCAGCATCGGTAAAGGTTTCCCAGCCTTTCTTTTGGTGCGAGCCTGCGGTGGCGGCCCGCACGGTTAGTGTGGCGTTTAGCAATAATACGCCTTGCTTTGCCCATTTGGTTAAATCGCCGCTTTGGGGGATACTGAAAGCGGGAATATCGGTAGCTAACTCTTTATAAATGTTTTTTAAGGAGGGCGGGGCAGGCACACCCTCGCGTACCGAAAATGATAGTCCATGCGCCTGCCCCGGCCCATGGTAAGGGTCCTGGCCTATGATAACCACTTTCACGTCATCGAGCGGGGTGGTGTTGAAGGCATTAAATATTTCGGCATTTTTAGGGTAGATAGTATGCCCCGCATCCCGCTCCTGTTTCAGGAAGCTTTTCAGTTGCAGCATGTAGGGCTTCTCCAGTTCTTCGCCCAAAATATTTTTCCACGATGGTTCTAATTCTCCGGCCATAAATCTTGATACAGATGTTTTATTATGCTTACAAATAACGATATTCGCACTTTGATTATACAATACAAATGATGTCGAATTTAGTTAGATTGATTATAGCCTGCGTTACCATGGGCGGCGGTGTTGCCCTTTGTGTTTTTGGCTTTTGGGGTTGGGGCATCCCTGTTGTTTTGATTGGCGGTTTAATATTGCTGACTTTCTTTTTCAACGAAAATATGCTGATAGCCCAGTACTACCTCCGCAAGGAGAATAGCGAGGAGTCTGAAAAATGGCTATTGAAAATTACCGATTACGAAAAACAGCTATACAAAGGCCAGCACGGTTACTACAACCTGCTTGTGGGCTTGATAGAATCGCGCAAGGCGCCGCTAAAATCTGAGAAATACTTTAAGAAAGCCCTGAGCCTGGGCATGGGCATGAGCCACAATACAGCTCTGGCCAAGTTAAGCCTGGCAGGTATATCAATGGCGAAACGCGATAAGCGCAACGCCGAGATCTATTTGAAGGAAGCTGCCAAAGACGATAAGAACAAGCTACTTGCCGATCAAATCAAAATGATGAAAGGACAAATGGCCCAAATGGATAAACAGCAGGTAGTACGCGGCGGTTTCCGCCAGCAGAAGTTCTAAAGCCGGTAAATCGATAGACGAAAGATAGCAAAAGCTATTTTTCGTCTATCGAACTGTAATACTCAGGCTCCGAAGAGTCGCTTTGTTTAGCGGATAGATAGCTGTCTATATAGTTGAATTCCTTCTGTTCGCTTGGCTTAGAAACCTCCACCATTTTCAACAGGCTACGGATAAACGACAGGTCGAAAGTGCTCCTGTTTAGTTTTATCAGGTACTCGTTTTCGGTTATTTCCAGGATAGAGTTAGTCATGGGTATTCGTATTAATATGATTTTTATAAAGTTAAAGATGTTGTTTAATGCGAAAGTCCTTTTTACTTTATGCTTTTGTTAAGAAATTGTGAATAAAGTTTGGCCGGTTTTTTACAACTGTGGAAAGCCTGCGTTGATAACCACTCCCCATTCGGCGTAAATACCTATATTTACTTTGCCAACCAGCTTAAAAAAATCTTACAGGTAATACCGCACATGAAAGCCTTACTCTTCATCATCTCTGCATGCTTTGTAACCAACGCGGGCTACGCGCAGCTTGCGCCGGCCAAATTATTCAATAACCATATGGTTTTGCAGCGTAACCAACCCATACCCGTTTGGGGCACTGCTGCTAAAAACGCAAAGGTTACTATTAGCCTTAACAGCAACTCAAAAACTGCCACTACCGATGCCGCCGGGCATTGGAAAGTTATGCTCGCGCCGATGAAGGCCGGCGGCCCGTATAAAATGCTTATATCATCGGGCAAGCAATCGCTTACTTATATTGATGTGATGTTAGGCGAGGTGTGGGTGTGTTCCGGGCAATCTAACATGGAGTTCCATTTGCGGGATGCTTACGGTTATAAAGCCGAGCGGAAATTGGCTGCCAGCGTTGCCGTGCGGCAATTCGATGTGCCACGCAAGGTAAGCCTCATGCCCTTAACCGAATTAAGCGGAGGCGAATGGCGGTTAGCCACGAATGCTACCGTTGGCGATTTTTCTGCCGTTGGTTATTTCTTCGCCAAACGCCTTGCCGAAAACCTGCATGTGACGGTAGGCCTTGTAAACAGCAGTTGGGGTGGTACCGAGGCGGAGGATTGGATAAGCAAAGATGCCATGCTGGCCTCGCCCGAATTGGGCGCGGCAGTGACGGGCTTGCCCGTAAACGATAAGCAACTGTCTGATCGCGCCGACAATAAATTAAAACGCTGGGCTTTCCGAAACGGGGAAGCCGTAAATTATAATTTGGCCGATTTAGCTGCAAAGCCCCCCGCGTTTTTCGATACCTGGCAGCAGGGTTATATGCCCAGCTCATGGGAGTGGGTGGGCAGGCTATATTCATACCGTGGGCAGGGGTTTATGCAACGCAGTATTGTTTTAGATAGTACTTATGCGGCAGAGGGTTCATCTATATCCTTAGGGAATTCCGCCGCCAATACCACGGTGTTCCTGAACGGCGTACGCTTAGATAATGGCGATAACGCCACCACCTTTAAGCTGCCCGCCGGTAATTGGATGGGTGGCTCAAACAGCCTGCTTATTTATATGGGTCCGCAAAAGGATACCTCACGGTTTGACATCGGCCTGAGCGGCCCCGCGCAGGATATGTACCTGCGCTTTGCCGATACTACGATTACGTTGGCCGACAGCAAATGGCGCGTAATGCCCGATTTGAGCAAGCCTTACCATTTTGCTTTCCTGCCCAATAACAACGCATCATCGCTTTATAACAGCATGATAAACCCCATAGTACCCTATGGCATGGCGGGCGTTATCTGGTACCAGGGCGAGGCCAATGCCGATAGGGGTTACCAATACCGCAGTGTTTTCCCGCTCCTGATCAGCAACTGGCGCGATAAGTGGAAATCAGCATTTCCGTTTTTGTTTGTGCAGTTAGCCTCATTCGGCGGCACGCAAAACAGCAACGCAGGCAGTAATTGGGCAGAACTCCGCGAAGCGCAAAACTTAACCTTAAAACTACCTAATACTGGCACGGCTATAACCATCGATGTGGGCGAAGCATTTAACATCCATCCAAAAGATAAAGCAACCGTTGGCTATCGACTGGCGGCATCTGCTTTCAACCTGGTTTACCATGTACCGGGCTTTGCCGAAAGCCCGCAGTTTGTATCTGCGGATTTTAGCAATGGGTACGCGCTTATCAATCTTAGCCATGCCGAAAACGGCCTGATGGTAAAAGATAAATATGGTTATGTAAAAGGGTTTGAATTGGCAGGTGCAGACCATAAATTCTACTACGCACAGGCGGTAATCACAGGCAAACAGGTAAAAGTTTGGTGCCCGGCAGTTCCTAACCCTGTAGCTGCCCGCTACGCCTGGACGGATGCCCCGCTGGATGCCAATCTGTTCAATACCCGGGGCATGCCGGTAAGCCCTTTCCGTACAGATGATTGGCCGGGTGTATCGGCGGGCAAGAAATTTGAATAATTGCTAAGCAACAAAGGCCCGTTAAGGGCCTTTGTTGTTTTATTATTAGAAAGCTGGTTTACGAACACCAGGCAATCACCTCTTCTTTGGTTGGCATCGGGATTTCCAGTTTCAGTTTCTTGCGCATCCCGCCAAGGTCGTTAAATAACTTGTTGGCGTTGGTTGCTTTCAGTTGCTCTACGGTGTTGATGCTCATTTTGTTAAGCACAGGCACCCATTCGGCGGGTACGCCTGCGGCAATAAAATCATCAGCGGTAGCAACCTGAGCCTTTTTCTCAGGGCGCATCTGCGGGAAGAACAAAACTTCCTGTATAGTGCTTTGGTTGGTCATCAGCATCACCAAACGGTCGATACCGATACCCAGGCCCGATGTTGGCGGCATGCCGTATTCCAGAGCACGCAGGAAATCGTCATCCATAGCCATCGCCTCATCGTCGCCGCGGCCAGCTAATATGAGTTGCTCTTCAAGTCGCTCGCGCTGGTCTATCGGATCGTTCAACTCAGAGTAAGCGTTGGCTATCTCCTTGCCGTTTACGAACAGCTCAAAACGTTCAACCAGTCCATCTTTTGTACGGTGCTTTTTGGCCAGCGGCGTCATCTCGATAGGGTAATCGGTAATATAGGTAGGCTGTATCAGGTTAGCTTCAACTTTTTCGCTGAAAATCTCATCTACCAGTTTACCCTTGCCCATGGTGGCATTGGTTTCAATGCCTAAATCGGCACATACTTTCAATAAACCAGCCTCATCCATTGCCGATACGTCGATGCCTGTGTATTTCAGGATAGAATCGTACATGCTCAGTTTCTCGTAGGGGCCCGCAAAGTTTATTTCATGCTTGCCCACCTGCACCACAGGGATGCCGTGAACGGCTTTTGCAACGGTTTCCAGGCATTCCTCTACCATGGCCATCATCCAGATGTAGTCCTTATAAGCTACATAAATTTCCATGGCCGTAAATTCCGGGTTGTGGGTGCGATCCATACCCTCATTGCGGAACATCTTGCCAAATTCATACACGCCGTCGAAACCGGCAACAATCAGCCTTTTCAGGTACAGCTCGTTGGCAATGCGTAGGAAGAGCGGCATATCCAACGTGTTGTGGTGCGTGTTGAACGGCCGGGCTGCTGCGCCGCCATGTACGGCCTGCAGTATAGGGGTTTCCACCTCCATCCAGCCCTGCGCGTTAAAGTAATTACGCATAGCGCTGATTACTTTAGAGCGGTTGATGAAAATGTTTTTATAATCGGGGTTAACGGTTAAATCTACATAACGCTGGCGGTAACGCATTTCCGGGTCGGTAAAGCCATCGTGGATGGTACCGTCTTCCTCTCGTTTTACTACGGGTAGCGGCTTTAGGGATTTGGCCAGGATGGTCAGTTCTTCGGTATGCACCGATATTTCACCGGTTTGGGTAATGAACACAAAGCCTTTTACGCCTACGTAATCGCCTATATCCAGTAACTTCTTGAATACGGTATTGTAAAGCGTCTTATCTTCGCCGGGACAAATATCATCGCGTTTGATGTACACCTGCACGCGGCCGGTGCTGTCCTGCAGTTCAAAAAAAGATGCGCTGCCCATGATGCGGCGCGTCATGATACGGCCGGCTACGGTAACCTGTTTATACTTATCCGGGGAGGCTTCAAAATTGTCATTAATATCCTGCGCCCATGCATTTACATCATAGGCTTCGGCAGGGTAAGGGTTTATGCCTATGGCACGTAACTCTTGCAACGATTTGCGGCGGAAAACTTCCTGTTCGGATAGCGCGATACTCATATCAGTACGGTGTATTTTAAGGCTGCAAAAATAGGGTTTTTATTTAGATGTGAGATGTTAGATTTGAGATAGGAGAAAGGGATTGGCTTCTCGTAAGATAATAAAGCCCCGATGTTGCATCGGTAGGCTTTTTATTTACCCGCAGTTAAATACCTTTGCCATATGGACATCAAAGTTATCGCGTTCGACGCGGATGATACCCTTTGGGTAAACGAACCCTATTTCAGGCAAACCGAAGAACGCTTTTGCGAACTATTGAGCGATTACCTTTCCCGACACGATTTGGAGCGCGAACTGCTGCGCATCGAAATCGAAAATCTTTCCTTGTACGGTTATGGCATCAAGGGCTTCATCCTATCCATGATAGAAGCCGCCATGAAGATTACCGATGATACGCTTAGCATAGAAGTGGTGAAGCAGATTATGGATCTGGGCAAGCAGATGCTGAACCAACCGATAGAACTGTTGGATGGGGTAGAAGACGTGCTGGAAGCCCTTAAAGGCAAATACCGCCTGGTAGTAGCCACCAAAGGCGACCTGCTGGACCAAGAGCGCAAACTGAAGAAATCGGGCCTGAACCCCTATTTTCACCATATCGAAATCATGAGTGAGAAGGACGATGCGAACTATCTTAAACTAATCAAGCATCTGGATATCCAGCCTTCGGAATTATTGATGGTGGGTAATTCGCTGAAGAGCGATATATTGCCGGTATTGAACGTGGGCGGCTATGGCGTGCATGTGCCGTACCATATCACCTGGGCGCACGAACAAATAGAAGAAAGTATCCATAACGAACGCTTTAAAAGCGTGGAAAGCATAAAAGATATACTGGAGCTGTTATAACATGAGGACGAAGATAGAAGTAGCCGGCTGGCTGCGCGAAGACCATTTTAAGCTTTTCAACAGCTTCGAAGAGCCGTATTTCAGTATCAATGTAGATGTTGACGTTACCGCAGCTTACGCGAAAGCAAAGGAGCTTGGGGTATCCTTTTACCTGTACTATCTGTATTTCGCCATCACAGCCATCAACAAACATGAGAGCTTCAGGTACCGGGCCATAAACGATGAGGTGTTTTTGTACGACCAAATAGATGTTACCCACGTGGTGCTTCGCCCAAACGGTACTTTCGGCTTTGGTTTCGTGCCTTACGTGCCAACTTTGCAGGAGTTTATCGCATTGGCCAAAGCAGATGCCGAGCGCATATTGGCCACCACCGGACTCGATTTAAGCGTCTCCTATGAAAATATCATCCACTTTTCGGCTATGCCGGGGATAAAGTTCACAGGCTTAACCCATGCCCGCAGTTTTTCTTTTAAGGATAGCTCCACCAAGTTATCAGTTGGCAAAGTTACCGAGGTGCATGGCAAAAAGATGATGCCTTTATCCATCACCGTACACCACGGCCTTACCGATGGCCTGCACGTTGGCCAATTTATCGATCTTTACCAGCAACTGCTTAACGCCTAATTTTACTCACCCCCGACGGCCCGCAATACGCGGGCATCGACCTCTCTGCTTCGCAAAGAGGGTTAAAGCAGAAAGAAATGGAGCTTGCCCTCTTTCCGCATGCGGAGAGAGGGCCGACGCACGATAGTGCCGTCGGGGTGAGTCAACTCACCGAGCGGACTTACCACAAAACTACTCGACGCCTAAAAGCAACAGCAATAGGCCGGATTGCGTATTTAAAGGGTAAGTATATCCATGCATTCTAAAATGTATTGATATATTTACTTTTATCCCGCCAATTATTATGCCCTTTAAAAAACTTTTCCTGTTGCTCATCGCTTTGGCTACCCTGGCTTCCTGTAAAAAGGAGAAACCATTCGTGCCTAATTATGCCAACGCGCTGCCCGGCCTGTGGAAACAGTTGGGCAATTTCGAGGGGGTGGGGAGGGTACGCTCTTACGGTTTTACCATCGGTCGTAAGGGCTATATCGTAGGTGGCAACGCAGGCTCGGGTTTTAACCTGGTGCCGCTGTACGACCTTTGGGAGTACGACCCCGATACCGACAAATGGACCCGCAAGGCCGATTACCCCGGTCAGGCTGCCGAATACCTACGGGGCTTTACCATCGGCAATAAAGCTTATATGGGTACAGGTTTCGGCCAAAAGATTTTCCGGCCCGATGACCCGGCACAGAACAAGGATTTTTGGGAGTATAATCCTGCCAACGATACCTGGACGCGCAAAGCCGACTTGCCCGCGCTTGAACGCGAAAACGTAGTAGCTTTCGAAATAAACGGTTTTGGTTACCTTGGCCTTGGTACAAACAACAATTACGATGTGAACTATAAGGACTTCTGGAAATATGACGCAATCACGGATAAGTGGACGCGCATGGCCGATTACCCCGGCAATGGCAGCTTCGGCGTTGCAGCATTCTCGGTAAACGGGAAGGGCTATGCCGGCTTAGGCGGCTCTTCGCCCGATATAGTAATGAAGGATTTTTGGGAATATGACCCCGCCACCAATAAATGGACTGCTAAAGCCGATTTTACCGGCAAGGAGCGTGTATTCAGCAGCCAGTTTGCTATCGGTACCGATGGATATGTTGGCTTAGGCACTACCGCAACCGCCTCCGCGGATGATTGGTACAAATACGATGCCCTGGCCAATAGCTGGATAAAAATCACCACCTATGGCGGAGCTGCCCGTTACGATGCCATAAGTTTCGTTATAGATGGCGTAGGCTACGCAGGCACCGGCAACCCCGGCCTGAAACAGGATATTTGGAAATACACGCCGACGAAGAAG
This sequence comes from Mucilaginibacter sp. P1_D10, assembly GCF_056406215.1. NCBI lineage: Bacteria > Pseudomonadati > Bacteroidota > Sphingobacteriia > Sphingobacteriales > Sphingobacteriaceae > Mucilaginibacter > Mucilaginibacter sp. P1_D10. Next base: position 107,678 of record NZ_JBFUAP010000004.1, read on the forward strand.
AATTAAGGATGTATTTTAATAATGGTCTTTTAAAGAATAAACTTCGATTTTATCGTTTTTAAATGCATAAATCAACCTGTGTTCGTTGTTGATTCGTCTCGACCACATTCCAGCCCAATTGTGTTTAAGTGCTTCTGGTTTTCCAATCCCATCAAATGGGCTTTGTGCAATGGCTTGCAGTAAAATAAGAATCCTTCGTTGTATTTGTTTTTGCCCCGATTTTTTCCAGTAAGCCAAATCCTCCAAAGCTTTAGGCTGATAAACTACTTCCATAAATCTTCGAGCGCAATTGTTACGCCCTTCCCCTCTTCAGAGTCTTTTTTGCCTTGGTCTAATTTAGCAGAAAGGTAGGGGTTTGCCATTATGCGCTCCGTTTCATCCTGGAATTTTAAATCATCGTCGATTTCGTACTCTAATTTCAGTGCGTCCAGAACAGCGGTTATAGCTTTTTCCGATAGATCGTCTTCGAAGTTTACTGTCAGGGTTCTCATATCTAAATATTAAATTAATCTATAAACAAATTTATCGAATATCTTTTGGTAATGAAAGCGCAATCAGTTCCTATTCCGCCTCCGCTTCCTGCAAATACAAATCGTCTATCGCTTCGGCGTATTTCTTTTCTATCACTTTGCGCTTGGCTTTCAGGGTAGGTGTTATCTCGCCTTCTTCCATGCTGAAGGGTAAACGTTTCAGCTTGAAATTCTTTATCCGCTCGAATTTGGCCAACTCGTTAGAATATTTCTTTACGTCCTGGTTTATCCATTCTATAATTTCGGCATCTTCGATGAATAGGTCGGGTTTTTCGAAGAAGTCGTTGCCCAGTTTAAAGGTTTCCTGCAGCAGTTCGCGGCCGGGCACTAGTATGGCGGTGATGTACTCGCGTTTATCGCCAATCAAAAATACGTGCTCTATTTTTGGGCTTTTGAGGTAAGTGTTTTCTACAGGTGTAGGGTAAATGTTTTTGCCGTAGGCGTTTACCAGCATGTTCTTCAGCCTGTCGGTGATTTGTAGGTTGCCTTTGTAAAAGCGGCCTATGTCGCCCGTATGGAACCAGCCCTCTTTATCAATAACTGTCGCCGTCTCCTCGGGCTTGCGCCAGTAGCCTTTCATTACGCAATGCCCGCGCACGATAATTTCACCTTCTTCTGAAGTAAAATCGGGCTTAAAGTTGTCGTGGGTTTGTATAGTGTATATCTTTTTGGTGTCTACATTTTGTATGGCCACTTCTATGCCAGGTATAATACGGCCAACGGTGCCTATGATAATACGGGTTTCCTCGGTTACGGCCATTACAGGCGAGGTTTCAGTAAGCCCGAAGCCCTCTAAAACAGTAATACCGATATTGCCGAAAAACTCGCCGATATTCTTTGGCAAAGCTCCGCCGCCTGATACAAGTACCTTTAGGTTGCCGCCTGTTTTCTCTTTTATCTTGCTGAATACCAGCTTATCGGCCAGTTTGTGCTGCGTTGCTAAAATCAACCCCGGTTTTTTGCCGGCCTCGTGGGTTTTGCGCACCTCTTCGCCAATTTTTATGGCCCAGGTGAATATCCGGGTCTTCATGCCGCCGGCAGACAGGCCATTCTTCATGGCTTTATCATGGATGCGCTCCAGTAGTCGCGGCACGCAACACAATACGGTAGGCTTTACCTCCATCATGTTCTTGGCCAGTAGTTCCAGACTTTGGGCAAAAGCAATGGTGCAGCCTTTGTTCATAGAGATGTAATAGGTAGCCGTACGCTCGAACACGTGCGACAATGGCAGGAACGACAGGAACAGATCGCTGCTCTCTATAATGGGTATCTGCGTTAGGCTCCAGCGTACGTTTTGCGTAAGGTTGCTATGCGTAAGCATTACGCCCTTTGGAGTACCGGTTGTGCCCGAAGTATAGATGAGGCAGGAAATATCGCTGGGTAATATGGCTTCGCGGGCGGCGTTGATAGCATGCATATATTCGGCTACACATTGCAGGCCCTCTTCTATTACCCGCTGAAAGCCAACAACGCCAGCGCTGAGGTTTACTTTATCGCTGAATTTTTCAAAATCGTCGAAAGCCGGGATAATTCGGATAAGCGAGGCACAGCTATTGGCGATTTTGAGCACCTTGCGGAACAGGAAGGGGTTTCCGCAAAGGATGGTACGCGCTTCAGAATCGTTGAGGATATATTCTATCTCCGCTTCGGAAAGGGTGGGGTAGATGGAGGTGTTCACCGCGCCTATCTGCTGCAGGGCCTGGTCGTAATAAACGTAATCGGGGCCGTTCTCCATAATGAGGGCCAGCCTGTCGCCTTTTTGAACGCCTATGTTGAGGAACCAGGCCGATATCGCATCGATTTTGATGAGGGCTTCTTTATAGCTTATCTCTACCCAGGTATCCTTTACTTTGTGCATCATAAAGGTGTGGGTATCGGGATGGATGTTCGCAACAATATTACGGATAAGGCCCGGTATGGTTGATTGCTCAGCAACGATGTTCATGAAGTTTAAATCAGTGGTTTATACTAAAACAAAGCTAAATTAATTTTAAGAATAAAACCAATCTCTTGTTGGGCAAGAAAATGGCGGGTATGAAAGTATCCCTATTTAATTTTTATATCTTGTAGTCCCTTTAACCAATGCTCGCCTGGCCTATGAAACAACTTGCAACGCTGCTAATAATAACGCTTACTGTTTTTTGCGGCAAACTTTGCGCACAAAAGACACCTGCAACAATTAATGTGAACCTGGATCGCGAATTAGGCGATATGCGGCCCTTGTGGGCCTGGTTTGGCTACGATGAGCCGAATTATACTTATATGAAGGATGGACGGAAACTCCTTTCTGAAATTGCGAAGTTAAGCCCCGTGCCGGTATATGTGCGTACGCACAACCTGCTTACCACCGGCGATGGCACCCCTGCCCTTAAATGGGGATCGACCAATATATATACCGAAGACGCCGATGGTAAACCTGTTTACGACTACCGCATAGTGGACAGCATTTTTGATACCTACATTAAACGCGGTATGAAGCCCCTGGCGCAGATTGGTTTTATGCCGAAAGCCTTATCTGTAATGCCCGAACCATACCAGCATAGTTGGAAACCGGGTAAGAACTCCGGGAAAATTGAAACCGGCTGGGCCTACCCCCCTAAAGATTATAAAAAGTGGGGCGAACTGGTTTACCAGTGGGTGACCCATTGCATAGCCCGCTATGGTAAAAAGGAAGTAGAAAGCTGGTACTGGGAGGTATGGAACGAACCAAATATTGTTTACTGGAAAGGCACACCGGCCGAATTTTATAAATTATATGATTATGCTGCTGATGGCCTGAAACGTGCATTGCCTACGGCACGCATTGGAGGCCCTGACGTTACAGGCGGAGGCGAAAAGTGGCTCGACGGGTTTTTGCGGCACTGCCTGGTTGACACCAATTACGTAACCGGCCGTGTTGGTTCGCCGCTTGATTTGGTTTTGTTTCATGCAAAGGGAGCGCCAAAACTGGATAAAGACACCGTTGTGATGAGCATTAAGCGGCAGCTTAATGATATTGCCGGGCATTTTAAAGAGATCAACTCATTCGCCGCACTTAAAAACATCCCCATAGTAATTGGTGAATCTGACCCTGAAGGTTGTGCGGCATGCGGGATGGCTACCAACCCCGAGAACGCATACCGTAACGGTACTATGTATTCCAGCTATACGGCTGCTTCTTTTGCCAGGGTTTACGAATTGATGGACACTTACAAAACCAACCTGATCGGGGCGGTTAGCTGGTCATTCGAGTTTGAAAATCAGCCGTGGTTTGCAGGCTTCCGCGACCTGGCGACTAACGGCGTAGATAAGCCGGTGCTGAATGTTTTCAGGATGTTTGGTATGATGAAAGGAGCAAGGGTGCAAGTTACAGGCAATCGTATGTACGAACTTAAAACCATACTCGATTCCAGCATACGAGGCTCACAAACAGATATAGGCGCGCTGGCAGCCAAAAATAATCAGCAGGTAACCGTTATGGTTTGGAATTACGCGGATAAAGACAAGCAAAGCATTGCCGAGCCGGTTACCGTGAACATTACCGGCCTGCGTAGCAGCGCGAGAAAAGTAAAAATCATCGAGTACCGCATTGATGATGAGCACAGCAATTCTTATGCGGTATGGAAAAATATGGGGTCCCTGGCTGCGCCAACCGCAGCGCAGGTTGCGCAGTTGGAGCAGGCAGGGCAGTTAAAGACTATCGGCAAACCTATAACTTTATCGGTTACCCATGCAAGTATCAGCAAAGTAATAAACCTGCCGCGGCAGGGTGTGTCGTTATTGCGCATAAGCTATTTACCCTAGGCGAGGATGCTAATGAAGTTGAACAACGATTATTTGAAAAAATCAATTCGGATTTTAGTGCCGTAATTGCTTTAGGGCATCCATATTGAAATCGTATTGCTCTTGCACAGGCACAATTTTACGGGCAGCTTTCGTAATGTCGCGCCCTTCCTTTGTCCAAGGGAAAGGATCGAAGTTATAAACTTGTGCACCATTTAAGGTCGCCGCATCTTTTTGCCAATTTGCCCATCTGTTGCCTTCATAAAATTTATCGAGGTCGCCGTTAAGACAGAAATCAACAAAATCCGAATAGCCTTTACCGAGTGATTCCCATTTTAATGTTTCCGGCGCGAGGTAATACACCATGCCCATGTCCGTGCCTAAGGCACCGCCGTTTATGGCAAAAAAGCCGCCGATGGTGTCATCGCCAATCAACAGGTACGCGGGGCGCTGGCCGTATTCTGCAAAAGTTTTGCCCTTGTTCCATGCCGGTAAGCTTCTTGGCAGCTTTGTACTTCCCGACCCTAACAAACGTATCCAGCCATTATCTATTAAAACACCTCCGGTGAAATAAATTATGGCACCCATGATAGAATGGGTGGTTACCTGTGTTTGATATAACGCTTCGACAGCTTTAGAGCGGTTTGCCGGTAGCAGTTCTGCCTTATTTTTTGCTGCCGCGATGCTTTGTTTCACGATATCTCAACCAGAGGTATCAACCGTGAGGACTTCAATCGGGCGCATTGTTTGAGCAAAGCCGCACTGCGCGAATAATTGAAATAAAATGATTGCGGCTGCGGCTTTGAAAAGATGTTTCATTATAAGGTTATAGTATAAATATACAGATATGACCTGAAAAGCAAAAGGCCCCGATTGCCGGGGCCTTTTGCAATGACAATATTTTACTGCTGCGGATACTTAAATGATTTATCGGGATGTGCAGGCACCACCACTTTATCAACCGGGTGCTCTTTTATTTGCTGTTTAAGGTAGTTCAGCGCCGCCTCCAGTTGGGCATCTTTGCCCTGGTAGGTTGCGTAGGGCAGGTTATCTACCTCTATATCCGGTTCTACGCCGCGGCCTTCTATCAGCCATTTGCCCTCCGGGCCGAATACGCCCGTCTCAGCTGCGCTGGCAATGCCGTTATCAACCATCCGGTTGTCGCTCGATAGCCATATCTCGCCGCCCCAGGTTCGCATGCCGATTACTTTACCCAGGCCAAGCCTGCGGAAGCCCTCGGTAACGGCTTCCCCGTCGGATGCGGTCTGCTGGTCGCACAGGATAACCATGTGGCCCCTAAAGGCGTATTGCATGTTCCAGGTTGGCCCGCCGGTGCGCCCTTGCCAGTACATCCAGGCTTTGCGCAGCAGTTTCTCCAGCACCCAGCTATCTATATTGCCGCCAAAGTTCTCGCGCACATCTATAATGAGGCCCTTGCGGTTGAAGATGGGGTAAAACTGCTTCACAAAATCGTCCATATCGTCGCCGCCCATGGCTTTGAGGTGCACATAGCCGATATCGTTATTGCTGGCACTATCCACCTGCAACCTGCGCGAATATTCCCACTCGCCGTAGCGCAGGTTGTACTCGTCCCTTGCCGAAAATGGCTTCACCACCTGTTCGTAGCGTTTCTTGGCCCTATCGGTAAGCGTGAGTTTTACGGGTATGTTTACCTTGTTGGCCAGCAGTTCGCCTACGTCTGCAATATCCTTAAGCGGTACGTTGTTTATCTCGGTAATAATATCACCCTCTTTGACGCGCAACTCCGGTTTGTCCAATGGCGACGAGAAGCTGTAATCCGGGTCCGATTGATAGATATGCTCTATCTTAAACCCTGCGGCAGTTTTGCTCAGCTTGGCGCCCAGCACGCCGGTCTGCGTCCTGTCTTGTGAGGTGCGTTTATCGCCGCCATATACAAAGGTATGCAGTGCCGATAGCTCGCCCACCATCTGGCTCAGCAGGTCGTCCAGCTCGTAGCGGTCGGTTATTCGGGGTAGCAGCGTTTCGTATTGTTTTTTAACGGCTTCCCAATCTACTTTGTGCAGATCGCGGTCGTAAAAGTAATCGCGCATCATTCGCCAGGCATCGTTGAACATTTGCTGCCAATCCTGCTGCGGGTTTATGGCGAAGCTCCAGTTGTTCAGCTCTACTTTGGCCTTATCCGCATCCACTTTGCCGCCGTCAGCATCGGCCACAGCCAAATTGCGGTTGGCGTAAATAATCAGCAGCTTTTTGCCATTGGCAGATACGTTGAAGCCGTTCACGCCTGAAGCTACCTCGGTAGGTGTCGGTTTTTTGCTTTCGGTAATTTTCAGCGCGAATATCTTGCCCCCTTCTTCGTTTCCATCATCGCCCATATCTATCCAATACAGATAGCCGTTGGCAACCGCAAGGCCAGCAATGTTTGCGCTTTTCACCGGTACCTGGTAAAGCGATTTTTGCGCCCTTGCCCAATCATAAACCTTCGCAGGCTCTACTGCCGGCTTCTTTTTGTCGATTTTTTTGGTTTGGGTAACGCCTTGCTTGTCCACAGCCGTAAAAACCGAATCGGTAAGCCAGGAATCTGTTTGCAGGAAGGGAAATTTGGCGGTGGTATCCAAAGCCATTGCGTAAATATTGGTGGTTTTGGTGTAATAAGGTTCCGGCTGCCTTGGGCCCCATGGCGAGCGCGTTACCGAGTGGAAGTTGCGGTCGCTTAAAAAGTAGAGCCATTTGCCGTCTGCTGCCCATGCCGGGTTGTAGCTGCTTAGCCTGCTGGTGGTAACAGGGTTCATAGCCATAGTGCGGGTGTCGATCACATTTATCTGCGCATTCAGGTTCTCTATGTTCTGCGAGATATTAAGGAACGTGCTATTAGGCGACCACGACACCTCGTTGATGCCTGCATACGCATCCTTATACTCGAATTTTATCGCGCCGGTAGCTGTTTCAGCAATTCGCAGCACATCGTTCTTATCAGTATAGGCAATGTATTTGCCGTTTGGCGATACCGCGAATGCCGAGATGATAACCTTGCTGCCCTTGGTCAGCTGCGTAGCTTCGCCACTGCCATCGGCGTTTACTTTCCATATTTCGTACTCGCCGCCCTCGTCAGACAGTACCGCGACGCTTTTGTCATCAATAAAATGCACGTCCTTTACGCGGATGCCGCTTTTGCGGGTTATCTCTACCCAACGGTCGCTTTTTGCGGGCGATACGAAAAGCCTGCCGCGGCTAACGATGGCCACATAAGTGCCCTTAGGCGAGATATCCGAATAGCTGATGCTGTTTACCGGGCTTTTAATCCATTTAAGTTTGCGCTGCCCGAAATCTGAAATGAGGTTGATATTCAGCAACTTTTCAGTATTGCTGCCGATATCATACAGCCAGATGTCGGCTCCTTTTTGGTACACGATGCGGGAGCCATCTATCGATGGAGTTTGCAGGTCCCAGCCCTTCGAAAAGGTTTGCTGCTTTGGGTTTTTGCCATCCTTATCTATCGACCACAGGTTCATAGTGCCGTCCCTGTCCGATAGGAAATAAACCCTGCCGTTGTAGTACATGGGGTTGGTGCTGGTACCCTCGAAATCGCCCGTGAGCGATTTTGCTTCGCTCTTGCCGTCGAATTTCCATATCTGTTCTATTAGGCCACCTTTGTAGCGCTTGGTTTTGCTACCCTGGTTAGGGAAGCGGGTGAAGTACAGGATGCCGTCTTCATCGTAGGTACCTATGGAGGCTTGCCATAGCGGCAGGTTTTCTTTTTTGAGGCTGACCGGATCCAGCTTAAATAATTGCGGCAAAGGCAGCAGGGTATGGCCCGAACTACGGTAAAGTATCTTGCTGTCTTTCGTCCAGCTGGAAATGAGGAGCGAGTTGCTTAGGTCATAGGTGAGCCTGCGCGGTACGCCGCCGTCTATATCCATCAGGTAAATTTCAGATACGCCCTCGTACTGTCCCGAAAAAGCCAGCTGCTTGCCATCGGGCGAGATGGCCGGGTTTAGCTCCACGCCATCGTTGGTGGTAAGACGTGTGGAGAGCCCGGTGCCGATGTCATATTTCCAAAGGTCGCCCTCGGCAGTGAACACTACGGTGTTATTGTGCAGGGCAGGGGTACGGTAATAGCCTTTTTGCTGGCCATAGGATAATGTGGCGCATAACACTGCGCAAAATGTTAATAAGGGCTTGATAGGCATAATGTTGATATTGATGGCGTAAGATAGGAAAATGCAGGAAGCGAAGCAAACGGAGATCAGTTGAAGCCATAAAATCAGGATCATTTTTATGCTTCGAACCATAGCGATGGGTTTCCAACTCATCGCTATGGTGGAATTGCCGGAAGAGGGCTTTTTTCTCCGTCCGTCGAAACGAATACGTCTGTCTTAGCTGTACCAAAAAAAATCGTTATGCCGATTTACTTAAGTACCCCACACGGTAGGTAATCAGCATTCAAAGCGTACGGTATGATAGCTACTTTTATGATGGGGTGCTGAAAAGATTTCAGCATGACGTTTGTTATTTTATTGGGGGCTTAAACAAGAAAGGCCCCGAAAACGGAGCCTTTTCAAATATTATCTTGAGGTGGCTTTTAAACCGAGAAACTCTCCCCGCAACCGCAGGTACGGGTGGCATTTGGGTTATGGAAGTTGAAGCCTTTGCCGTTTAAACCGTCGCTGAAATCGAGCTCGGTACCGGCAAGGTACAGGAAGGATTTCATATCCAGTGCGAAACGCACGCCGCGGTCTTCGAAGAACTGGTCGCCCTTTTTCTCCTCGTTATCAAAATCGAGGTTGTAAGATAACCCCGAGCAGCCGCCACCTTGTACAGACACACGCAGGAAGTAAGAGGCATCGAGCCCACTATCCTGCATTAGGTTGTCTATTTTAGCTTTTGCTTTATCTGTTACAGTAACCATAGTAGTAGAATCAAGATTTTAAGAGTCAAGAATCAAGAAGAAAAACACAAATGGTCTTGCTTCCTGGTTCTCAATGTCTTGCATCTAATTAATGATGTGATTTTTCGAGCACTATTGGCTCCATGCCGTTTTTTACGCGGAAATCGTTGATTGCGGCTTTAATAGCATCTTCTGCTAAAACAGAGCAATGGATTTTAACCGGCGGAAGGGCAAGCTCTTCTACGATATCCATATTGTCTATCTTCATGGCATCATCTACGCTTTTGCCTTTAAGCCACTCGGTAGCCAAAGATGAAGAAGCGATAGCCGAACCACAGCCAAATGTTTTAAATTTTGCATCGGTGATGATGTTATTTTCATCAACCTGTATTTGTAGACGCATTACGTCACCGCACTCGGGGGCGCCCACTAAGCCGGTACCCACTTTGTGGCTGCTTTTATCAAGCGTACCCACGTTGCGAGGGTTAGTGTAATGGTCGATAACTTTATCTGAATAAGCCATAGCTTTAATTTTTAGCCCCCTAACCCCCTGAAGGGGGAATAGAAGTTTGTTTTATATATTAATCTCTAATCAATTCCTTTTATACTCCCCCTTCAGGGGGCTGGGGGGCTTAGTGCTCCGCCCACTCAATCGAATCCAGGTCGATGCCTTCTTTGAACATCTCCCAAAGTGGCGACATGTTGCGCAGATTAGTAACCGCTGTTTTGGTTACTTCAACTGCGTAATCAACTTCTTCTTCGGTAGTGAAACGGCCAAGGCCGAAACGGATAGAAGAGTGCGCCAAATCATCCGACAAGCCAAGGCTTTTCAGTACGTATGATGGTTCTAAAGATGCCGAAGTACAGGCAGAACCCGAAGATACCGCCAAATCTTTCATCGCCATCATCAAGCCTTCGCCTTCTACGTATTTAAACGAGATGTTGGCTACATGTGGTAAGCGGTGCTCAACGTTACCGTTTACATAGCTTTCTTCCAGCACGGTTAACGCGCTTTCCAGTTTATCGCGCAGGGCAGATAAACGGATCGCTTCGCTTTCCATTTCCTGGCCGGCAATCTCGCAAGCTTTACCTAAACCAACAATACCCGGTACATTAAGCGTGCCGGAACGCATACCACGCTCGTGACCACCACCGTCCATCTGGGCGGTAACTTTAACCCTTGGCCCTTTGCGGCGTACGTATAATGCGCCAACGCCTTTAGGTCCGTACATTTTATGTGCCGATAAAGCCAGCAGGTCTATACCATCAGCAATAACGTCTACCGGTATTTTGCCTACAGCTTGCGTAGCATCTGTCATAAACAGCGCACCGTATTTGTGGGCAATTGCTGCAATTTCTTTAACGGGTTGTATAACGCCTATCTCGTTGTTACCATACATGATAGATACCAGGATGGTTTCTTTGGTCATGGCAGCTTCTAATACTTCAAGATCTACCAGGCCGTCTTCTTTAACCGGAAGGTAAGTAACCCTGCCGCCAAGCTTTTCAACGTGCTTGCAGGCATCCAGTATCGCTTTATGCTCGGTAACCGCAGTAATGATGTGGTTGCCTTTTTCTTTGTACATTTCAAACACGCCTTTGATAGCCAGGTTGTCTGATTCGGTTGCGCCCGAAGTAAAGATGATTTCTTTTTCTGAAGCGCCTATCAACTTGGCTACCTGCTCGCGTGCGTAATCAACGCCTTCCTCTGCAACCCAGCCAAAAGGATGGTTACGGCTTGCCGCATTGCCAAACTTATGAGTGAAATAGGGCAGCATAGCTTCCAGCACCCGGGGGTCCATTGGCGTGGTAGCGTTGTTATCTAAATAAATTGGGATGTTCATGGTCAATAATTAACAATACAAATATAGGCAAACTTTTACTTTAATACTTTGCATGCCCTGTAAATTGCATTTTGGTACCAATAATTTACAATATTTGGACATGAACAAGATCGAGCACATCGGCATAGCGGTAAAAGATATGCAGGCAGCCAAAAGTATATACGAGCTGTTACTGAATACCGTTGTCTACAAAACCGAAGAAGTGCCATCAGAAGGAGTAAATACCGCATTTTTGCAAAGCGGCCCCAATAAAATAGAACTGCTGGAAGCAAGCTCCGCAGATAGCCCCATAGCTAAATTCCTGGAGAAGAAAGGCGAAGGGATACACCACATAGCCTTTGATGTGCCTGATATAGAGGCCGAGATGGCCCGCCTGAAAGCCGCAGGTTTTGTATTGCTGAACGATGTGCCAAAAAAAGGGGCTGATAATAAGCTGGTTTGTTTTGTGCATCCGAAGAGCGCGAATGGAGTTTTGGTGGAGTTGTGCCAGGAGGCCCGAGCCCCCCAGCCCCCTGAAGGGGGAGCAGAAGTTTGAAATCTTCTTTCAATGACCACAACAGATACTTATCATGAAATACCTCTTAATGTTAATTCCGATTGTGTTTGTCGCATGCTCTGCAACAAAGAATAATTATACCGCTAATTTAACCCAGTACGACGGTTATAAGGTTTATAAAATAGATTCAGTTAAAACGGTCTATTTTATTTATGCTAAAGACAAAAACAACGAGGTTTATAAAATATTATCATCCAAAGAAAATACAGCCAAAGGCGAGGTGATTCAAATAAACCACGTTTATTCGTTTATGTTAGAGACTTTTTGGACGATGAAAGAAGAACTCGTTACAGGCACTTATTTTCATGAGGTTCCGGTATCGGTCGAGGGTTCGGAGCGGAGTTTATATATCGCACATAACATTCGTGGATTGAAATTTATCCGATAAGTGCCAAAATTAATTCACCCCAAATATCAAGTCCTGCAAAACGGTACGTTTTGTGTCATCAACGAAATCACTTAATCATTTAAATCAACGGTTCAGAAAAAAGCAATAGCGATAGGAGCGGATACCGGCCATTGTGGCTAAGGCCTGCGCAGTATGAGCGTATAGCGCGGCCCGAAGGGATTGCCATAATTTAATTCATATCAAGTACAATAACCAAACACCAACAAAAAAATCTTTGCGCCTTCGCGCCTTTGCGTGAAAAAACTCACCCCATCGCAATGGCAACTAAACAGATTTTAACCGTCGCCTAAATAACAATCTTAAAAAACCAACGTATAATACGCAATCTTGTATAAACTGGATACCATCACTATAGCTATTAGCTGTAACCTGGTATTCGTTTTGCAACCTGCTGTAATAACCAATGAAGCTTAAATTTTACCTGATGCGTGCGATTACGGTTGTATTAGTGCTATCGTCATTAACGATGTGCGCTAAAAAAGTCAATAAGCCCGAAGAACAGGTAGCCGTTACGCCCGATACCACTACCCAGGTCCCCGTTAAGCCTGCAGAAACCACCGTTGATTGCGCTTATACCGTTAAACCATCGGAATGGTTTGTTGATGGCGCCGCAATACCCGCTGGTTCTACCATATGCATACCGGCCGGCACAAGAGGCGCGCTGTTGCTCAAGAACTTTAAAGGAACAACTGCCAAGCCAATCATCATCATCAACAAAGGTGGCAAGGTCACATTCTCGGTATCTACCACCGCTTCTTACGCTTTCAAAACCCAGAACTGCCAACATTTTAAGATACTGGGTAATGGCGATAAGTCCGTTACTTATGGCTTCGACGTGGTGGGCGGCAACATCGGCATGACGATGGATGACCTTAGCTCGGATTTTGAAATTGCGCATGTAGAGGTGCGCAACGCTGCATTCGCCGGGATAATGGCCAAAACCGACCCCAGTTGCGACGTAGCCACCCAACGCGGTCATTTTACCATGAGCAACGTTGCCATACACGATAATTACGTGCACAAAACGGGCGGAGAAGGCTTTTATGTAGGTAATTCTTTTTACGCAGATGGCGTTTCGTTGGCCTGCGGTACCGTTTTGCCGCACGATGTCACCAATCTGAAGCTATACAACAACCGCGCAGATTCTACGGGCTGCGAGGGCATACAGGTAGGGGCTGCCGTCTCCGGTGCCGAAATTTATAATAACACCGTTAGCAACCCCGGAATAGCGCCATTTGCCAGCGGCCAAAATAATGGCATACAAATAGGAGAGGGTACCGGTGGCAAATGCTACAATAACCTCATCAAAAATGCGCCGGGCAACGGCATCATTGTATTGGGCCTTGGCGACAATTTGGTGTACAATAATTATATCCTTAATCCCGGAGGGCACGGCATCTTTGCCGATTCGCGGTACACGCCGGGGCTGCATTTTGAGTTCATCAACAATACCATCGTATCGCCGGGGCAAAATGGTATCAGATTAAATTCGGAGATTATCCCCATGAATATCGTTATCAATAACGTTATCATCATCCGCAGCGGCGGCGTTGCCATATCGCGCAACAATAGTTTGGTTAAGCTCACCTCGCTCAATAATTACATCAATACCGATGTAACGGCATGCAAGTTCGTAAACTACAGCGCAGGCGATTTCCATCTGCAGCCTTCCTCGCCATTGATAAATGCCGGGGCGGATGCTACGGCATATGGCGTAAGCGCAGATTATTACGGTACCCCACGGCCCGCCGGCATCGCCTTTGATATAGGCGCAACCGAATATCAATAAAGCCTATTGTTAAGGTGCATCCTGGTGCCGCGAATTTAATTTTTGGAGGGTGTTGTTATTCTGCGTGTAGGGAATGCTGAATTTCCGGGTGTGTTTTAGGTACAGCTAATCCTTGTTCGTTTTACAAATTTACTGCCGGTAAAATTTAATTTCCCCTTTTGCACCCATCGGGGTGTTTTTATTAACATGCGCGAAAAAAAAGTAACCATTTAAAAAAGTGTGCCGTATAATGGCGTGTTAGAGCTATTAGTTGTGTGATAGCTATTGTTTTTTTAAGAGCCCTACCTATAACTTTCAGATGAAGATTAAAAACCACTTCGCGCGCCTGACAGTGGCCGCTGCGATCGTATCATCTTTTACGATGTGTACAAAAAATGCGATTGTTATTGAAGAAAAGCTTGCGCCGGCCTCTTCTAAAAATTCGGCAATGGCTGTTGTGCCAGAAGGTATTGTTGGCAATGGCACTTACACCGTGCAGCCTAATGAGTGGTTTGTCGACGGAACCAACATGGCTCCTGGTACAGTGATTTATGTCCCCGCCGGAACCCGCGGCGCCCTGCTACTCAAGAATTTAACGGGGACTATAACCAACCCCATTATTGTTGTTAATAAAGGAGGAAGGGTGACCTTTTCTACTGATATCACTGCATCTTACGGTTTTAAGACGCAAAATTGCCGCTATTTTAAAGTGCTCGGCAATGGCGACGCTGCTGTTAAATACGGCTTTGACGTAAACGGCGGGAATATCGGCATGACGATGGATGACCTTAGCTCCGACTTTGAGATTGCATACGTTGAGGTACGCAATAGCGGTTTTGCCGGCATAATGGCCAAAACCGATCCTACTTGCGACGTTGCAACGCAAAGAGGGAATTTTACCATGCGTAATGTTAAAATTCATCATAACTACGTGCATAAAACCGGCGGTGAGGGTATTTACATAGGCAATTCTTTTTATGCCGAGGGCATATTACTTGCCTGCGGCAGAGTTTTTCCGCATGATATAGTGAACGCCAAGGTATATAACAATCGTATAGATTCCACAGGTGCCGAAGGTATACAGGTTGGCAGCGCAACACAGTATTGCATCGTGTGCAGGAATACGATAAAGAACCCTGGGCTGTCGCCATTTGCCAGCTGGCAAAATAACGGTATCCAAATAGGAGAGGGTACCGGTGGTAAATGCTATAGCAACCTCATCAAGAACGCGCCGGGCAATGGCATTATTTTGCTGGGTTTAGGAGATAATGTTTTATTCGATAACGTTATTATCTATCCGGGTGCCAATGGTATTTTTGCGGATTCGAGGTACACGCCGGGGCCTAATTTTCAGTTTATCAACAATACCATTATTGCTCCCGGGGCCTATGGCATAAGGCTGAACTCGGAAACCATCCCAATGAACACGGTAATCAATAATGTCATCATCGATGCAGGCTCGGGTGTAGCTATCTCCAGAAGCACGGTAGCCGTTAAGCTAACATCATTCAATAATTATATCGGTACCGACGTAAATGCACTCAAATTCGTGAATTTTGCAAAGGAGGACTTTCACTTGCTGGAAACATCGCCACTAATTAATGCCGGCATTGATGCTAACTCATATGGGGTGAATATCGATTATTACGCGAAAGCCCGCCCCTTAGCGGGTGCTTTTGATATCGGCGCAACGGAGCATTAGAGCAAATACTATCTATCCACAGCTGTTAAAAACTTTTTGAAATAGGCTTTCAAGTTTTAAATTAATTCGTTACATTTGCACCTCTTTTATAAGAAGTATTAATAGCAATGAAAAAAGATCTGCATCCATCAAACTATAGGTTAGTTGTTTTCAAAGACATGTCTAACGACTACTCTTTCATAACCAAATCATGCATCGACAGCCGCGAAACCGTAAAATGGGAAGATGGCAATGAGTATCCGCTGATTAAATTAGAAATTTCCCACACTTCGCACCCGTTCTACACAGGTAAGATGAAGTTGGTTGACACTGCCGGACGTATAGACAAGTTCCGCAGCCGTTACAACAAAAAATAAGTGTTTTTTAAATAAAATATTTACAAGTTCCCCGCATAGCGGGGGACTTTTTTTATTTTTGGCCCATGGCAATCATTCTCTTCGACGATAAGGCCCGCAATACGTTGCTGCCCTTAACATTCACCCGCCCGGTTGCCGATCTGCGCATAGGTATCCTCACCATTGCCGAAAAATGGGGTAAATACCTGCATCTGGATTATTCTTTCCATACCGAAAAGTACCTGCAAGGGAAGTTTCCGATGGTTGTGGAGAGCGATAATTTGTTCATCAACGGCTCGGTATGCCCCGATGCGGAGTTGGTGGCCATTATAAGCGAATTACAGACAGGGGAGGCCATTGCGCTTGATGATATATTGCTTGCCGTACGCCTCAACATGGCCGAAGCCAAAAGCTTTTCGCCGGAGATTTACCTGCCTGCGGCGCTGAAATACGACAGGGATGTAACCCGCATCGTGTACCCCGAGCATGTTTTCAAAAAGAACGATGCCGAGCTTCGCAAAGATTTTGCCCTGCTTACCGATGGCCGTACCAGTGCCACCATCAGCAGCACCAATACCGTCATCGGCGATGCTTTTTTTGCAGAAGAAGGTGCCTCTGCCGAATGCTGCACCTTTAGCACTCTCAACGGCCCAATTTATTTATCTGCCAATTCCGAAATTTGGGAGGGTACCAATATACGTGGCCCTTTTGCTATAGGCGAGCATTCGCAGGTTAAAATGGGTACAAAGATATATGGTGCTACTACCATTGGGCCCTATTGCCGCATAGGCGGCGAAGTTAATAACGCCGTGGTTTGGGGCTACTCTAACAAAGGCCACGAGGGCTACCTGGGTAACGCCGTAATAGGCGAGTGGTGCAACCTGGGGGCCGATACCAACAACTCCAATCTCAAGAATAACTATTCGGAAGTAAAGCTTTGGGATTATGCCAGCCAAACTTACCGCGATACAGGCCTGCAGTTTTGCGGACTGATTATGGCCGACCATGCCAAAAGCGGTATCAACACCATGTTTAATACCGGCACGGTAGTGGGCGTTAATGCCAACGTTTTTGATGCGGGCTACCCCCCAAAGCACATACCCGATTTTAGCTGGGGCGGTGCAAATGGCTTTGAAGAATACGCTTACGATAAGATGATGGAAACCACGGCACGTGTATTTGCCCGCCGCGAGCACCGTATCTTTGATGAAGCGGAGCAAGCTATTTTAACGGAGGTTTTCGAGTTGACAAAACCTTACAGGGAATTTTAAAAGAGTAATTGATTAAGCAGCTTAGGCGATGTATAGCCTGCTTGCATTTAATCGGTGTGACCATAATAATCAAAACAAAATCATAATAAAATACAACAATGAGAAAGAAAATCGTAGCCGGAAACTGGAAAATGAACCTTGATTACAGCGAAGGCCTGGCCTTGTTTTCTGAAGTGGTAAACATGGTTAAGGACGAGGCAACCGGCAACCAGCAGGTGGTGGTATGCAGTCCCTACATTCATTTACACAGCCTGGCAGCTTTGGCAAACGGCTATACTAATGTAGCCATTGGCGCGCAGAACGCTCACCAGGCAGATGCAGGCGCTTACACTGGTGAAATATCTGCAAAGCAGGTAAAATCTACAGGTGCAGCGTATGTTATCCTGGGCCACTCGGAGCGCCGCCAGTACTTTGGCGAGAGCAACGAATTGCTCGCCAAAAAAACCGATTCGGCCTTAAAGAATGGCTTAGTACCCATCTTTTGCATCGGCGAAACTTTGGCCGAGCGTGAAGCTAAAACCCATTTCGATATTATCAAAAGCCAATTGGCCGAAGGCGTTTTCCATTTAGATGCCGAAGCGTTCGGTACCATCGTTTTAGCTTACGAGCCGGTTTGGGCCATAGGCACGGGCGTAACCGCAACTTCTGCCCAGGCACAAGAGATACACGCATTTATCCGCGCAGAACTTGCGGCAAAATACAGCCAGGAAGTGGCCGATGCTACTACCATATTATACGGCGGCAGCTGCAACGCAAAAAACGCTGCCGAACTGTTTGCCTGTGCAGATATCGACGGTGGCCTTATCGGCGGTGCTTCCCTGAAATCGCGCGACTTTACCGATATCGTAAAAGCGTTTAACTAATTAGATATGAGATATTAGATGTGAGATTTGAGACCGAATCCAGTCCTAATCTCACATCTCATATCTCACGTCTCAAATCTGCAAAATGGACTACTACGAACTCCTTTTTACCACCATAACTACCGAAGATTATCAGCAGGATTTGCTGATAGGCGCCCTGGGCGAAATAGGTTTCGATACTTTTGAGGAGGTAGACCTGGGCTTTAAAGCCTACATTCCGGTTGACGATTTTAACCAGGAAGTTCTTGATAATCAGCTGGCTGCTTATCGGGAAATGTTTACTTTCAGCTATGATATTACCCTCATCCCGCAGAAGAACTGGAACGAGGTTTGGGAAAGTAATTTCGAACCAATAGAAGTTAGTGGACAGGTATTCGTACGGGCTACGTTCCACCAGCCGAAACCCGAGTTTAAGTACGAAATCGTTATCGACCCAAAGATGGCTTTTGGTACCGGCCACCACCAAACCACCGCCATGATGATGCAGCTGATGCTGGAGAACGATTTCGCAGGGAAAAAGGTGCTGGATATGGGCTGCGGTACCGGTATTTTAGCCATCCTTGCGGCAAAATTGGGCGCCTCGGAAATTACTGCAATTGACTATGATATAGTGTGTTATGAAAGCACTATCGAAAATTCAGCCTTGAACAATATCGATAACATCACCGCTTTATGCGGCTCAAAAGAGGTTATCCCCAACGAACAGTACGATACCATACTGGCCAATATCAACCGTAATATCCTGCTGGATCAGATGGCGACTTATGCCCGTGCATTGAAGCCTGGCGGCGAGATATACTTCAGCGGTTTTTACGAATCGCCCGACCTGGATATCATCACCGATGAGGCCCGTAAGTACGGACTAAAGTACATCATCCACAAAAAAGATAAAGACTGGGTGGCCGCAAAATTTGTGAGTTAATAGCGTAAAATGGCCAAAATTACCTGTGAAAATTTCCCTGTTTTTATCAAAATAGACCAAAAAAAGGTCGGTTTTTTCGATTTCATCCATGGAAAATGCGTCTACTTTTTACTGCCATAGTAATCATATATAAATAGTACGCTCAAGCATGATATCTATACAACAAATAAGAATATATCAGCGATTTGGTGGCGATGCCGACGGGTTGGCCCTAATAGGTACTAAGGATGAAAAGAGGGCAATCAATGGAAATGACTGGGCTTTGATTACAGATATGGTTCAGGATATTTCCCTTGTAAATGAAGGGTTAGCATCTGCAAATTATAAAGCCAAATTGTTGAAGAAATTAAAAAGCAATTGCGGCGACGACGAAGTTATAACGCAATTGTACCAAATGGCCGAAAAGCAAATTAGGGCGCAGACAGAACCGCGCCCTCAGAAGGTTGGGATTTGGAAATCAATTCTATCGATTTTCCAAAAGCGTTAGTAGCCCAGGGTAAACCTGCTCTTCACAAACCGGTTATTTTCCAACTCATCGAAAATGGCGACGGCCAGGTCTGCTACCGAAATATCATTTTTGCCATGCTCATCGAACACCGGGTTTTCGGTACCAAGGCGGAAGGTGCCGGTGCGCTCGCCGGGGTGCAGGTTGATGGCCGGGCTCAGGAAGGTCCAATCTAATTCTTCTTCTTTACGCAGTGTGCTGAGGTAATCGCGGGCTGCGCTTGCACCAGCATAATACTCTTTCGGGAATTGCGGAGAATCTACTAATTGGTGTTCGCCAATATACAAGCTGCCTGCGCCGCCAACGGTAAGGTAACGTTTAACACCTGCTTTTTTGGTGGCGGTTTGTATGCTATCGCAACCTTTTATAAAATCGTTGTACAGGTTGGGGTTGGTCCATCCGGCGTTGAAGGTGTTGATAACGGCATCGTGGCCTGATAAAGCCGAAGCCAAGCCATCTGCATCATATACATCTGCCGAAACGGCCGTTACACCTGCTGCTTTTTCTACTTTAGCGCTATCGCGCGCTATGGCGGTTACCTCATACCCGCGAGTTAATGCCTCTGTTACCACTGCGCTGCCTACAAAGCCTGTTGCGCCTATTATTGCTACTTTCATTGTTTGTTGTTTTGTTTAATTGTAATTAAATATGTTACAGTTTTATCAAAATTTTTTTAATCGAATTTGGCCACGAATGCCTGTAAATCGGTATCGCCGAGCTTCTGCATCAGGGCTTTATCTACATCTACATATAAATCGCTGATGTTCTGGTTTATCTGTTTACCAATAGGGCAGGCGGGGTTGGGCTGGTTTTTGGCCTGGCCTAAAATAGCCTCGGGCTTTACGGCATCGTATATCTGGGCAAGGGTAATTTGTGCCGCCGGGCGTGCCAATGAATAGCCGCCGTTTTTACCGGCCTGGCTGCTTACCAGTTTATGCTTGATGAGGTTGCTGAGTTCCTTGCGTACCAATACCGGGTTCACGTTGATGCTGCCCGCCATGTATTCAGACGATAGTACATCGCCATCTGCGCTGCAAAGCAAGGTCATGATGTGTAATGCTATGGGGAACCGTCCGTTCATTCTTATATGTAATAATTTTTATTACAGTACAAATGTAAATATGTTTCCTAATAAATCAATATCTTTAGCGTAGCCAATATAAAAATGAACCGGGCCTGACAATGCAGCCTAAAGCATTATCGAATTTGTATAGTATTTAATTTAGGCCAAAATGGCCAGGAACTATTAATTATACCGATATGAAAACTTACCTTGTTCCTATTGACTTCTCCGAAGCCGCTTTCAACGCCGCTGATTTTGCCGCTCACCTAAGCAAACAAACCGATGTAGCGCACATCATTTTGATGAACGCCTACTATATTTCGTCATATGAAACCTTGCTGCCCGACCCCAATATGGTGATGCTGCGCGAAGAGGAAATTGAAGAGAACTCTGCCGACCGCCTGAAAGGCTTGAATAATTTGAAACAATACCTGCAAGGCGAAGTGCGCGACGGCGTTACCATAACTACCCGCCTAAACCGCACGCATTTGCTGCGCGCCGTGGTGGATACGGTGGCCGAGGAGCATGCCGACCTGGTAATTTTGGGCAGCATAGGGAACAGCACCGTGCGCGAAAACAACCAGGGGATTGGCAGCCATGTAATAAAAATATCTAAGGCTTGCCCGGTGCCTGTAATCGTGGTTCAGCCCGATTATCGTTACCAGCCTATAGATAAGGCGGTTGTAGCTTGCGATTTTAGGCGTGTAAAAGAAAATGTGCCGACAGAGGCATTGCATAAATTGCTGACCAAGTATCCTGTAAAGCTGCTGGTGGTTAATGTCGATCCCAAAGGCAAACACGCCTACGCCAACCCAGAACAAATGGCTGAAGAAACAGCGCTGCACGCCATGCTTAAAGAGCTAAAGCCCGAATATCATTATATCTATCATCCGGAGGTGATACGCGGCGTGCTCGATTTTGCCGCTGAGCACAATGCCCAGATGGTTATTGCGCTCCCACACACCTACAGTTTCCTGCAATCTATCCTGCACGATAGCATTTCTAAGCAACTCGCTACCAGCTCCTCGGTGCCGGTATTGTTGTTGAAGTAGGGGTAGGGTGTTAATCTGTTTATATGATCTTTGTTAAGCTTTATGCCTTTCAAATAGCATTCGATTGCTTACACGGCACGCTAAGGTAGGTTAGTAAAGCAACAGAAGCGATATTCAGTTACGACAGCCCCGCTTTCCCTCCAAGCCGCTAGTAGAAGCGGCTTTCCGTACATTCGGGTTTAGGTTGGACACGCATTGCTGATTATAGGGTTGGTTGGGGACGCGCGACGCACGCGCCAGCAAAGGGTTGCAATTTTCGAAAGTGATTTTTTTTGGTAAATCGAACTCAATGAAACCTCTTATGGCTGTTTACACGTATTCAATAATTTATTGAACCAAAAAAGTATATCTTTCTCATAAAGAGCATATCTTCTAACATCATATCTTTTATTGTTATAAAGGTGCTGGTCTTTAAAAACACCTTCGAGAGAAAACTTGCACTTCGTCATTACACTTAGCATTTTCCCGTTGTAATCATATATATCAATATACACTTTGTAAAGCTTAAACTGTTCAAAAAGCTGTTTGCACAAAATCAAAAATGCTTTAATGCCATAGGACTTATTGGCATATCGATCTTCGATAAAAACACTAACAAATGCGTATTTATCTATTTCGTTATACGAGTAAGTAAATATAGTTCCGATTGGTATCTGGTTAAGGCAAATTAAAAACTGTAAATGCCTGTCCTTTTGAAAGTCAAAGCTTAATTCTTTGTCGAATGCTTCAATTGAATGTAGCTGATTACGACTGGTACACATAGAAATAAAAGAAAGCTCGTTTCTCCATTTAAAAAGAATGGACAAATGAGCCTTCTTTATTGGATGTATTATGATAGATTCGTAATTCAAGGTGATTATTTATTTACCGCTACCTCCACCAGAACCGCAGCTACTGCAATGCGAATTGCTGCTATCATGTTTGCCAGCACGCGCATCCTCGTATCCTTTATTACGTGAATCATGCAATTTCTGATCCTCCCATGGAAATGTAAAATCCGCTAAACCACGAGTGAATTGATCCATCGCACCGGCTTTTTTTGCCTCATCAACGCCCTTGCCATATGCTTCTTCATATGGATTTTTTTCTCTAGACATAATATAAAATTTAGTTTGTCTTACTCTATAAAACAGTTTTCAGACTTACCCTGTTGCTAAATTTTTATTTGGTGTCGGAACTTAGCGTTTACCGACTTTGGATGGTAGGTCCGGAATTACCACAATGATTTTAGTATGTGTTCTTAAATAAACACATGCCAATTTAAAAGATATAAATGGCAATTTTGCAAATTATTATTTGCAAAATATTGTATATTGCATTGCAAATTATGTCAATTATGTTGCAAGGAGAAGCAAAAAATACCAAACCCAATAGATTCTCAGTTATTGTCAAACAACTTAACGATAGTGGCTTCTCTATGAAAGAAATAGCAAGTGAACTGGGTATGGATAACTCCGTGCTTACAAAACTTTGCAATGGAACTTTAAAATCTTCCAAAGGGGAAAAACTATCCGATTTGATAACTAAGCTTACTAACGATGCGAGGTTCGGGGCAATAATAAAAGGTAAAAAAATAGATGTTTCAAAATTTGATATGCTCTTTTCGTTTTACTATTGGTCTGCAGAGAATCAATTACGACCTGCTCTCTTAGGAATAGTAAATGATAGAATTTCTGAGTGCCGATTTTATTATTTACAAAAAGACCTTACTAATTTCTACGCAGAGAAAGACGCTCTTGAAGTAAAGTCTTTAGTTTATGAGAATTCAGAAACTATGGATATTGTATTAAGCAAGAAAAAGACAGGAGCTACTTTTATAAGCGCGCATCTGGGCAATAAAGAAATAAACGAAATAGAAGCGTCGTTTTGTTCCTATTGCGGCGCAATGGGTTCAACTCAAAAACCATATGCGGGAATCGGTTTATTAGAAAAAGTTGAAAAAGAAAATTTTTCTACGTGGTTGGAAGAAATCAGTTTAAAAGGAATTCCTCCACAAATCACCAACGCGTTGTACAAGCGAAGATTTGATTTAAGTGCAATTGAATCAAAAGTATATGATTCAATTGAAGCCATAAATATCACACAGAAGGAACCTTTGAAATTAGTAAATGGACAATGGCTTGGATATTATTTGCGAAGTCATATTGAAGGGCCGAATAGAAGTGGCGGCATAGTTAAAGTTCTTATGGATGTAGAAGAAAGTGGGGTGGCTAATATTTACTTTAGGCAATCTGATAATCCGAACATAAAAGATGTTACTATTTATAGTGGTTTTTTTAAGTTTCCAAATGATAATTCCGCGGCGATTACTATCGGCGAATTTCAAAGTGAAAAAAACGTTAACAGATTAGTGATGTATTTAAAACCTGATGCTCAAAAATTAAAAGGGGTGTTTACCGGTTATAGGACTATCGATTTGGGATGTTTTACATCGGCAATATTTTTTGAAAAACTCTATCTAATTAGGGATGAAAACCAGACAAAGAGAGAGTTTATTGAAAATTTGATTAATGAACACAGGCCAGCCCGTTATCACAAATCGAAATTTATTGATGACCCAAACGACATTAGAAATCAGTTAAAGAGCATTCAAGAGAAAACGTTTGAGACGGTAGAGAATTGTTTTAACGCTAACCCTTGACGAAAATACGGCGACTTCTGGCGCGAGGTAACCAGGTTTGAGCAATAGAATAGAAAGGGTTTGTCACGGCGAGGGCTCGGCACAATGGTAATGTTGCCGACGATAGTCATCCGCCGTTGTTGGTGTTGTGACTAACAAATCCGTGATTTCTGTGAATGACATAATAACCGATTGGTATTAACGGTGAAAAATACATGAGGTTTAGTTCACGAACGACATCTGTTGATGCCTCCGTTAGTTATTGGTGACAACACCAACAGGGGTATCAAGGGCTCGTACCTAATTACTCGCAAAACACAGGTTAGGTAATTTTTTTTACCTGCGTTAGCGGTAGGGATAGTAAGGGTTTGCCACGGTGCGATGGGTTTGTGTGCAGGAAACGGGGCCGGAGCGCAGCGCAGCCCTGCATAGCCCGGGCCGCAGGCACCGCCCAAAAGCGCATTTGCTCTTTTACCCTGGACACCAACAAATCGGTGAATAGCCCATGAATCGACAGGCCGGCTATCACCAAACGTTCCGATGGAACGTCATCGGATTATTGCGTTTTTCTACCAACCAGGCATCCCTATGGGATGAAGAAAGCAAATTCGTTCCATGGGAACGTCTGGTTGGTAGAATGAAAAATGCCAATTTTAACGTTCCATCGGAACGTTTGGTGATTCTAATGATGGGTTATTATTCAACAACGGCAGCATCTCACCACCACGTCCTCTGTGCCGGTATTGTTGTTAAAGTAAATTCATTGTACTATATGTTACAATTTTGCCTTGCCGATTTGAAAAAGTGCATAGAATTGCATACATTTAACAGCTTAAACGATGGTTTTACAGGTGCGGGCTATGTATAAAAATATACCGGGCTCGTTGCTTAAAGAAAGCGTGTTGCAACCCCAAATTAATTTGAACGAGTTAATAAATAATTATTATAAATAATATTAGTAATTAGTTTATTATTCAAATGTTTTGTAACTTTATTAACTATTGAGAAACCCTTATCCTAATTAACCATATATGAAGACTCTTGGAAAAAAAATCCGGTTGTTGCGCCACCAAAAAGGCTGGAGCCAGGAAGAAGTAGCTAAGCGATTAGATATTTCTATCCCCGCATTCTCTAAAATAGAAACCGGAATTACCGATATCAACCTTTCGCGTTTAGAGCAGATTGCTGCGCTGTTCGAGATGTCGGTAGTGGCTTTGCTTACTTATAACGAAACCGAGCAAGACCAGAAAATTGCATCAGAGCTGGAAAGCGTGAACAAAAAACTGATGGACCGCGAAACTGAAGTGATTGATCTTCAGAAGAAAGTAATTGAACTTTTTGAAGAATTAAGGCACAAAAAGGTTACTGCTTAAACCATATAAGGCCCGGGGCACCCGCCCCGGGCTTAAAACTTGCAACGCATCGTTAGGTGCCTTTTGCCAAATGTAGCGCCTACAGCTGCATGGATGGATAGCATTTTCTCATTAAAATCGCCCACCCAGGAGAGCTCCAGTTCATCGTACTGCTTTAAAGGCAATACATATTCTTTAAGCTTGATAAACAATGCCGACTCCAGCCCGTGGTTCTGGAACTTTTGCTTAGTACCCATTACAATGGCCCGCATGCGCGATACGCCCCGCCAGCGGCGATAAACAAAAATCAGTTTGCCTAAAAGGTCCAGTTTGCCATTCAATGGTTTTATCATTTGGTTGGCATCGGGCAATATTACAATGAATGATGCAGGCTCGTTGTTTACGTAGGCGAACCATATCAGTTTTTCGTCCATTATCGCTTTCATCTTGCCGAAGCTCTCGATAATGGTGGCTTGGTTTATCGGCACAAAGTTTTCGAAATCCTGCCAGCCATCGTTGTATATCTCTAAAAAATCGGCCGCAAACCGGTCTATTTGTGCGGCTTTCAGGTGTTCGAAGCTATACCCCGGTTTCCTGATCACCCAGTTGGCAATTTTGGTAAACCGTTCCGAAAATGGCTTATGTACATCCAGGTGGTTAGTAATCTGCTCATATTGGGTAACAAAGCCATACGCTTCAAAAAAAGCCCGGTAATAGGGCAGGTGGTAGTTCATGCCGTAGGAAGGGGGCGTAAAACCCTCTACCAGCAATCCCCAAAAGTTATCGTTCTCGCCAAAGTTGATTGGTCCGTCCATTGCCTGCATGCCTTTGGCCTGCAGCCAGGCTTTGGCGGTATCGAAGAGCAGGAAGGCGACCTGCTTATCGTCCACGCATTCAAAAAACCCCATGCCGCCGGTTGGTTGCTCTGTTTTATAAGCCTTTTTTTCATTGATGAACGCCGCAATACGGCCAATCAATGTACCGCTATCATCCCTTAATATCCAGCGCGTTGCCTGCCCATGGGTATGGAAGTTGTTTTTCGCCGGGTCGAAAACCGCCTCGATATCATTATCCAGCGGGCAAACCCAGTTACGGTCGTTTTTATAAATAAGGCGCGCTACATCCAGAAATGCTTTTTTATCAGCCTTGCTGGTAACTTCGGTTAATTTCATCGGGTATCGCAGATGGCCCTTTTACAAAAAAAGCACCCAGTGGGCCACTGGGTGCTTTGCATATGTTTTAAAAACCTGTATTAGTCGTCGTCTTCGTCGTCATAAGGGTCAAAAGAATCAAATCTGCCCAGGTCATCGTCGAGGGGCACGTTTTCATCGAAATCATCGTCGTCATCTGCTACCTTTTTGCCGGGTTTCACATCGTCATCAAAGTCATCATCCTCGTCATCGGCGGCTTTCTTAGTGACAGGTTTTTTTGGAGTTGCCATTTTAATAAATGTTTATTTGTTAAAACTTATTCGGTTAACCTAATTGTTTTTAAATGTAAAGGTTTGTGCTGTTTAATCAGCCATTAGTAACAGTAAAAATAATTAAAATCATTTTCAATAAAAATATCTTTTGAATTTATTCTGCGGCTTCGCCAATAGTGCTGCTGCTCTCCGTAAATTCCTTTAGCTGTGGTAGTTCGGTTATGCTGTTGATGCCAAAATAGTCCATGAACAGGCTGCTGGTGCTATATAAAATGGGTTTCCCAACACTTTCGGCTTTGCCGGTGATGGCAATTAACTCCTTTTCCAGCAGTTTTTGTATCGAATAATCGCAGTTTACGCCGCGTATTTGCTCTACATCTAACTTGGTAACGGGCTGTTTGTAGGCAATAATAGCAAGGGTCTCCAGGGCGGCCTGGCTCAGTTTCTTTTTAGAACGCTGCAGTTGCAGCAGACTTATAACCGGGTGGTATTGTTTTTTGGTAAGGAACTGGTAGCCGTTGTTTATTTTCACTACTTCGATGGCATACTGGCTCTCGCCATATTTAGCGCGGATAGCGTCGATGTGGCCGTTTATCTCTTCGGCATTAAAATCGTGCTCAAAGGCCGCTTGCAGGCAGTATAAAATTTCTTCCATACGGATGCCTTGTTCCGATGCGAAAATGAGGGCTTCGATGTGCTGTGCGATATCTTCCATGTAATTTTTAAGTCCGAAAGCCCGAAAGTCGGGAAGTCCGAAAGTAAGAAAAAGTTAGGAAGGGGAGAAGTCCGAAAGCCCGAAAGTCGGGAAGTCCGAAGGTAAGAAAAAGTTAGGAAGGGGAGAAGTACGAAAGATGGGAAGTCCGAAAGTCCGGAAGCGGGAGAAGTAGGGATAATATCGAATAATGAATATCGAACGCCGAATAATGAAGTCTTTTACTTCATCATTCGATATTCAGCATTCGGTGTTCGATATTCAAAACTAAACCCACTGATGTGCCTCTATTTCTTCGGCTACGAGATCTAAAATTAGCGGATCAACCAGGCCGCTGTCTTTGCAAATTTGCAGTATGTGATTGTCGTCCGGGTTGAAACCGGCAACGAACACGCCGTTTTGGAATACATCAAATTTGCAGGCATGATGCTCATAATGCGGATAATCATTTATCTCGAACTGGAAAGTTTCGTCGTCTTTGGTGATGCTGATGATGTGACTTTTCATGTAAGGGTAACAAGAGGGAGGGGGATTTTGTTTTCAGGGAGGCCATGCTACTTCTACGCGCGTCATTGCGAGGAACGAAGCAATCTCCCGATAAGCAGAGCGACCTGCATGGTTGATTGTCCTGTGTAGAGGTTGCTTCGTGCCTCGCAATGACGTGGTGGTGAGATGGCTCACTCTCGCTTAATAATCTATCACCTGTTCTTCAATCTCAACCGGTACATCGCGCCAATCGTATTTCTGGGTGCGAAGCTGTGGTTCGAAACCGGCTTCTTTGATAGAATCCTGGATGCCTTTTGCGGTGAAGCGGTGCGGTGCGCCTGCGGCGGAAACTACGTTCTCTTCTATCATGATGGAGCCGAAATCGTTGGCGCCGGCGTGCAGGCAAAGCTGTGCTACCTGCTTGCCAACCGTTAACCAACTGGCTTGTATGTTTTTGATATTTGGCAGCATGATGCGGCTTAAGGCAATCATGCGGATGTATTCGTCGCCGGTTACGTTGTTGGTGATGCCGCGTACTTTACGCAGCAGCGTACCATCATCCTGGAAAGGCCATGGGATAAAGGCCACGAACCCATGATGGCCTTCGGGCTTTTCGGATTGTACCTCGCGTATCCAAACCAAATGCTCAAAACGCTCTTCTATCGTTTCTATATGGCCGAACATCATGGTGGCCGAGCTTGGCAGGTTTAGCTGGTGGGCCGCACGCATTACATCCAGCCATTCTTTACCACCGCATTTGCCTTTAGAAATGAGGCGACGCACACGGTCGTTCAGTATCTCGGCACCTGCACCCGGCAACGAATCGAGGCCCGACTCTTTCATCGCTTTCAGTACATCGTAATGGCTCATGCCTTCCAGTTTGGCTACGTGGGCAATCTCCGGCGGGCCTAAAGAATGTAGTTTCAGCTTGGGGTAAAGCTGTTTCAGCTCGCGGAACAGGTCGGTATAAAATTTTAAACCTAAATCGGGGTGGTGGCCACCTTGCAGTAAAAGCTGGTCACCGCCATAGCGGAAGGTTTCTTCTATCTTCTTTTTGTAGGTCTCAATGTCGGTGATATAGGCGTCATCGTGGCCGGGGCGGCGGAAAAAGTTACAGAACTTGCAGTTGGCAATGCAAACGTTGGTGGTGTTTACGTTACGGTCTATCTGCCAGGTAACTTTGCCATGGGGCACCTGTATCTTGCGCAGCTCGTTAGCGGTGTACATCAAATCGGCGGTGGAGGCATTGTTGTAAAGGTAAACCCCTTCCTCCAGGCTCAAAAAATCAAAAGCTAAAGCGCGCTGCAACAGATCGGCTGTATTCATATACAAATATACGTGGTAGGAGGGAAAAGGTGAAAGCAGAAAGGTAAAAGGTGAAAGGTAAAAGGTGAAAGGTGGTATTGGGTTGACAATGCAAGATTCAATATCATTGAGTTAAGATTTTTCATCACGCAAAGCCGCTAAGGTCGCAAAGTAAAAAGCTTAAAAATCTTTGCGCCTTCGCGCCTTTGCGTGAAATTAACTTTACGGCTTTTCCTTAACTAAAGGACATGGAATGCGGATTAATTTAAAATGATTATCTTAGCGTATGACCAAAAACCTTATCATAGCCATCGCTTTAATCTTTACCGGTAATTTCGCCTTTTCACAGACTGATACAGTTGGGCGCAAACCGGATACCGTTAAGCACGACCGGCTGTACTATAAAAGCCATCAAATCAAATTCCTCTCATTATTGGCGGGCTACAACTTCAATAAATACAACTACCTGGAAATAGGCATAGCCAAAAACACTTTTGGGGCAGTTGGCCCTCATCCCGCTAGCTCAGCCTACTTTGTTTCGGTGGAGGTACGGCCTGTGCATAAATTCGTGATGGCTCCCAAAATAGGCGGTTGGTTTGCCGGCGGTTTGGGCGGCATAGCAATGGGCGTAAACCTGCTTTATTATACCAATTTCAACAGTGGCTCATTAAGGTTCAGGCCCGAGATTGGCCTTGGGATAGAGGGATTCAAGTTTGTATATGGTTATAACATAGCGCTCAGCAATTCCGCCTTCGGCGATGTAAACAAAAGTAATTTTGGCATAGTTGGCTTAATTCCCTTGAAGAAATACAAAAAACGCGTTGATTAACAGCGTATTTATATTTATATTTGGGTGACCTGGGCCTTTTACCCTACACAACATATCACAATTTCATATGATCATACGCCTTATTGCATTAATCATAAGGGGCATCGTACATATAGCTACGCCAAGCCAGCCTTCAGAATCGTATAATCCCGGCAGCCAGAGGTACGGTAAAGACTACTTCGACGAATACTATATTTACCTGTTCGAGAAAACGGCAATTGCTGATTTTCCGTTGGATATAAGCTGGTACCAGAAAGCCATAGGACGAGTAACCCTGGTAAGGAAAGGTTCTGCCACGTTCTTCGAGATATATGAAACCAACCTCATCAGCGATCATGAGCTGGTAATGAACGTGCGGTTATCGTACGCAGATTTTGTGATGACCGGCCTGGATACCCGCAAGAACACCGTAGTTACCCAAAACCAACTATTCGTACTAAAGATAAACGAAGAAATGAACCGGTTGGAGGTGCGCTCATCGCTTCATGAAGATATTACCGATAAAATGATCAAAAAGGACTTCGGCGAATACCTGTTTAAATTCCTGGAGCAGAAAAAAGCAGGAGAACGGACAGGAGGATATTCTACTGTTTAAGCGGCCTGGCGTTTAGTTTTCGAAGATAAAACAAAAGCTAACCCAAAGCCAGCCTGAACGGAAAACCGACATATCGTGTCCTTACTGCCTGCCCGTTAACTGTTCCGGGTTTCCACTTAGGTGCATTTTTCATTATCCTTATAAATTCCTGGTCTATATCTTCGTACACGCCCTTCGTAATAATCACATTACTTATGCTGCCATCTTTTTCGATAATAAAAGAAGCAGTTAATGTTCCTTGTATATCATGTATGCGAGAGTAGGGTGGGTAGTGGAAGGTTCTGTCTAAAGCCCTGGTAAACTTTGTTATGCCGCCCTTAAATTCGGGCTTTGTAGCTAATGAATCGAAAGCGTAAACGGTGGTGTCGGTTGTTTGGCAGCGGGCAGTAACAGTGCCGAACGCCAGGACGAGGAACAATAAAAATTTCATGGGTTTAAATTAAAAATAATTATAGCAATATGATTGTTTGGGTCAGGATTTTCAGGATGATTCATTGTCGTTTACAGAATTAATGGATTAGAACGTAAATCAAAATCCTACAAATCGTTTTATTCCGTTCATATATATGTAAATTTGGATAACCTAAGCATGAAACGAAAACCATTTACCAGATTTTACTTCCCCGGGCTAATTAGCCTGGTGTTTTTGCCTTTGATGTGCATAGGCTATGCGGCTTATATTGGCAAATTGGATAAATGGACAATGATGGACGTCGCCTGGAGCGATGATGCCAGCATAAAGGACTGGAATGAAAATATGAAGACGGCTAAGATAGATATCAAAACGTTCAAAAATTTTTCGCAGCTAACTTTAACAGGTAATAATAGCCACGATAGTGCTACAATTACTCGGCTTAAGATATTATGTGCGCAGCTGATTTCGTCAAATAACAAAACAGGTGGCGTTACGGTTACCCTGACAAGCAAATCAACTTATGATAACCTGGTTAATATACTTGATGCAGGCTTTGGATTTGATTATAAGATAAGTTTTATGCCCTACCGGGATAAAGTGTTTTTTTATTTGCCGCATTCGCGAAGCGGTACCGCAAGCCCAAAAGAAAATGGCCCCCCGTTTTTTATTTGCGGAAACTCTTATATGTTTAAGCCAGAACCAACGCTGGCAGATAACGCGCACCAATATCTAAGCGTTATAACGCCTTTTTGGCCAGCGTTTATCGCATTTATATTGATGATATTTTTTTCCATCCGCCGCAAACGCAACCTGCAAACTGCCCACCGCTAACTGTCCACTGTCTCTC
Organism: Mucilaginibacter sp. P1_D10; assembly: GCF_056406215.1. Lineage (NCBI taxonomy): Bacteria > Pseudomonadati > Bacteroidota > Sphingobacteriia > Sphingobacteriales > Sphingobacteriaceae > Mucilaginibacter > Mucilaginibacter sp. P1_D10. Next base: position 139,714 of record NZ_JBFUAP010000004.1, read on the forward strand.
CCTTATCCAATCGCAACACCCTATCCACGCTATCGGGTATCTCGTGCTGGTAATGGGTTACGTATATCAGCGTAACCTGGCTTATGCTGCAAATGGTATCTACCACGGTTTTAAAATGAAGCTGCTGGTGGTCATCCAATCCCTGGCAGGGTTCATCGAAAATCAAGAGGGCCGGGTTTTTGATGAGTGCCCTCGCCAACAGGCATAAACGCTGTGCGCTGGCTGGAATGTTTTTGAGCAACACTCGGGCGTACTTATCTATCTCCAAAGCCTTCATCCAGTTTAGGGCCAGAGTTGCCTTGGCCGGGCTGCTCTGGCGGAAAAGCCCCAACGTATCGTAAAAGCCCGATTCTATCACCTGCAGGCAGGAATTGTCGGTAGGGAAGTATTGATAAAGTTCGGGCGATACGAAACCTATTTTGCTTTTAATATCCCAGATGCTTTCGCCACTGCCGCGTTTCCTGTCGAACAAAACAATGTCATTTGCATAGGCCTGCGGGTTGTCGCCGTTGATGAGGCTCAGTAGGGTGCTTTTGCCCGCGCCGTTAGCGCCCAGCAGAGCCCATCTGTCGCCCGGGGCAATGTGCCAGTCGATATGGTTGAGGATAGTTTTATCGCCATAGCGGATTACCACGTCGCGCATGCGCACTATTTGGTTATAGGTAAGCGGTTGTGCATTCGTTTGAATAAGCGCGGCCAGTGCAGCGGCATCTATATTTGGCTTATCGGGTTGGGTGCTTAGGTTAGCTAAAAAATCGGCTTTGCTTAGGCTTTTGCTGATGCTGCCATCTGCCAAAACCGCAACATTATCAATTACATCGGGTATCTCATGTGCCGAGGTGGCCATCACCAGCGTAATGCCCGATGCACTAACCTCCCGCAGCAATAGGTTGAAGTATTGGCGGGTTGCCACATCAAGCCCGGTAAGCGGGTTATCCAACAGTAATAGTGTAGGGTTTTTAAGCAGGGCGGCAGCAATCATCAGGCGTTTGGTTTCGCCGTTGGATAGCTTTATTACCTGCTTATCGCGCAGATGCTGCAGGTTCAACGCCGATATGGTTTTTTCAAAATCCCAGTAAACGGGTTTGTGCGTATTGGTTTTTATGGTGCCAAGATATTGCGCAACAGTAAGTGCATCTTCCGAATCGGAGGAATTGTAGCGTTGCTGGTAGTACAGGTTGCTGGTGTTGGATAGGTTTTTGAAATGATGGCGCGCGCCGGCAAAGGCAATATAAGGGTGGTAATCTGCCGCGGGAACGTTATCGCCATCGGTAAAATAATAAGTGATCTTGCCGCTGCTAATACTTTGATTGCCGGCGATTACCTGCAGCAGTACGCTTTTACCTGAGCCGCTTTTGCCGGTTATAGCCCAATGCTCACCCTCATTTACATTGAAACTTAGATTGTTAATTACCTGTGCTGCGTTGAATTTTACGCTGACGCTGTTTAGCGATAATAGTGTATGCATATATTTTATAGCGGGCTAATTTACATTGTTTTAATTATCCCCGGCCAAAAACGCAAGCAGCTAATAAATTAAATGTACAGTTAACATTAATTAATAGTTTTTTTATTTCCCTAGAAATTATTTTTTATTAAAATTTCATCTTTTTTTCATAAATCATTTTTAATATCAATCCTAATTCTATACATTAGAGTTCCTATCTAAGAAAAACATCTTTATTTGAGCCGGGCGACCGATAAGCCTAACTAAATTTTTAACGGTGCTTTGCACCCGCTAATTTTTCTTGTGATGAATTTACTGTCAATCCTGGAAACAGTTGTACCATTGTTTGCTGCGAGTTTGTTTATTGTACTGATTGCTGTACGGTTTTTACCTGCAGAAACCGGTAACATAGAAGAAAACTAAGCTAAATACCCGCCTTGTAATTTAGGTGCGGTTCTTGTATGGGTTGGTGAATAAAAATTCATCATAACCTACCATGAAAAAAATATCTTTTTTATCATTAATCTTTGTGGCCATTTGCGCTCTCAGTAGCTGCTCGGTTATTACCGGTATTTTTAAAGCAGGGGCAGCCGTTGGTATTATAGCCGTTATCGTAGTAATCGGCATTATCCTTTGGATTATTTCTGCATTCAGGGGGAAGCAATAACAATAAGCTTTGTGTTTAACCCCAAGGTATTGTTTATTAATTTAAACAATATTTTTCTTTTTGGGTTTTATTGAAAAGGAGGAAGAGCAATGGAAAACACAAGAGCAACAGTCGAAACATTAAACGACCTGATTTTGATCAATAACGATCGCATAGCCGGTTTTGAGCATGCCATAAAAGAATTAGGCGTCGACGATGCAGAACTGAAAGCCACATTAACCGGATTGATAGGCGAGAGCCACCGGCTTAAAATGGAACTGGCTACAGAAGTAGCTGCTTCGGGCAAGGATATCGAAACGGGCACCTCTACCAGCGGAAAGCTGCACCGTACCTGGCTCGATTTGAAGGCAGCATTCAGCGGGCATAGCACGCATAGTATTTTAGAGGAATGCGAATTTGGCGAAGATGCTGTCAGTAAAGCTTATCAAACAGCCCTTGATGAGAGCCTGCCGGCTTACATCCGCGAGCTCATAAGCGCCCAGTTGTTTGTATTGAACCAGGCGCATGATAAAGTAAAAGCCTTGCGCGATAGTACAGTGTATTAAGGCTTCCTGGCGTATAGACACGCCCAATCAGTAATAGATAGCAACAAAAAAAAGCCCTTTGGAATAAACCAGAGGGCTTTTTTGCGTTGAAGCAAAATGATTACATTTTTTTAGGGCTATCAACTTTAGGGCTGTCAGCTTTAGGGCTATCAGCTTTAGGGCTATCAGCTTTAGGGCTATCAACTTTAGGGCTATCAGCTTTAGGGCTATCAGCAGCACCAGTAGTTGAAGAACCTTTGCAAGCAGCAGCAGAAACAGCGATAGCTAAAGCTAAAAACGCGATTTTGAATGAATTTTTCATGTTTGTGTTTTTTAAAGTGATTTTAATAGTTTTCATGGGTTAATACCCTTAATTGAAAAAGGTAACCCACATATTTAAAAAAAAATATGCGATTACCTCTTTTTTTGAAAAACTATTAAAACTTGTGCCCAAATAGGCTAAGGATTACATTTTTTTCGGGCTGTCAATTTTCGGGCTATCAAGCTTAGGGCTGTCGGCTTTAGGGCTGTCGGCCTTCGGGCTATCAACTTTAGGGCTGTCGGGTGTGGTTTTTTTCGAATTGCCGTCGCAGGCAGCTGCAGAAACGGCGATGGCTAAAGCTAAGAATGCGATTTTGAATGAATTTTTCATGTTGTGTTTGTTGATTATGTTTGAAATTAATTGATAACAGTTCTATATCGATAATGCATTTGTTTTAAGTATTTGAAAATCAAATACTTAAAGCGATGTTTTTTAGTTAATACCCGTTTATCAAAAAGGTAACCCGCCTTTTAATTTTTTTTTGATTTTGTCTTGCCTGTTGCGTGTATTTATCTGGGTAGCCACATTTTTGCGGGCCACGTTATTAATAAGCAATAAGGCTAAAAGGTAACCCAATTAACATTTGGGAAAATGGCCGCTGCATGGGCGGCTATTTTCTTGCGATTGCAAGGGCTTAAAAGCAAGGCTATTGGCGGGAGGGCAGCAAAATTATGCAGTTGCAGCAGGCCAGCTTTGGATTATTAACCCGATATTGCAGGTTGATTTATGGCTCCATCCGGGCCGATTATCGTGGGCGGTATCTTAATTTTCCCGCTAAGAAAAAATAGTTGATAATATTGGGTTACAATTTAGTATAAAGCGTATTAAGTAGTGAATAATCATTTTAATGTGGATATACCGGCGGATAGCGAAGTAATACTGGGTATCCTTAATAATTCCGACATCGTGTTAAAAAAGCTTTACCTGGCTTATTTTCCGATGATATTGCAGCTCGTAATCAATAATAACGGTAACGAGGACGATGCAAAGGATGTTTACCAGGAAGCGATTATAGTTCTTTATAATAAGGTTAAACGGGGCGATTTCGAACTGAGCAGCAAGCTCAAAACCTATATCTATTCTATCTGCCGCAGGCTTTGGCTTAAACGGCTTAAACAGATGAACCGCTACGGCGGCGATATAAAGGATTTTGAGGACCACCTGCCAGTAGAAGACGAAGTTGAAAAACACCAGGACAGGGATCTGCAGCTCAATAAAATGGGCGAGGCCCTTAAATTGCTTGGCGAGCCCTGCAAAACCATTATGGAAGATTTTTACATGCACAACAAATCGATGCAGGATATATGCGAACGGTTTGGCTATACAAACGCGGATAACGCGAAAACGCAGAAATACAAGTGCCTGCAAAGGCTAAAGAAATTGTTTTTTCAGCAACAATAGAAAGAGGGGCGAAGAATGAAAAATGATCAACTATTAGAGATGATCGAACGGTACCTTAACGGTGAAATGACCATTGAGGAACGTGCGGAATTTGATGCATTACGTAACAAGGATGCAGCGGTTGAAGCAAAACTGGAGGAGCACAAACACTTCACCGGTTTACTGAGGCAATATAACGACAGGCATAACATGGAGTTGAGGCTGAACGCCATCCATGATGAGATTGATGTGCATACCCTGGCGCAGGACCTGATGTCGCACCCCTCTATTGTTGTGCGCTTGTGGAGGCAACATCATTCTAAGATATCAGTAGCGGCTTCGATAGCGATATTTGCTATGCTGGTTACCTTGTTCTTTACCGGTTATTTAACCAATAAAGATCCTCGTGTTGAACAACTGAAAAGGGAAGTAGATGGCGTAAAAGACCGCCAGAAGAAATTGGAGAAAAGTGCAGTGGGTGTTGCAAAAACGGTAAAAACAGGCCCTACTATTATTGCAAAATACCGTGGAACGGGTTTTGCCCTTTCATCAAACGGCTATATCTTAACAAATTTCCACGTGGTGGATGGCGCGGACTCTGTGTATGTGCAAAACGCCGATGGTGAATCATTCCATACGAAGGTTATTTCTACCGACCCAGCTCACGATATGGCCGTACTGCAAATAAACGATCCGGCTTTTAAAAATATTGGAACTATTCCATACGGGTTCAAAAAAGGAAAGAGTGATTTAGGCGAAGATGTATACACTTTGGGTTACCCTACCGATGATGCGGTGTTTGGCCCTGGCGCATTAACTTCAGATGCAGGGTTCAAAGGCGATACCGCAGAATATATGATATCTGTACCGGTAAATCAAGGCAATAGCGGCGGCCCACTTTTTGACTCTAAAGGTAATGTTATCGGTATTATCAGCGGCAGGCAAACCCAAACACAGGGTGTTGCATTTGCTAAGAAATCGCAGTTTATTTTGAAAGCCATACAGGATATCCCTGCTGATTCTTTAAATAATAAAGCTTTAACACTGAATACAAAAAATACGTTGGCGGGTTTAAGCCGCACCCAGCAGCTTAAAAGGTTAAAAAACTATGTATTCATCGTAAAAGTGTACAATCAATAAACTCCAATAAAATCAATACAAAGGGGAGAGGCAAGCAATTGTTTCTCCTTTTTTTGTAACGTACCAGTTACAACGACCGTCGCAGTTTTTTGATTTGAAAAATCACCGCAGATTTTCCTATCTTCCAAGCATGAAAAAATTGCTGCTGCCCTTAATTTTCTTATCTGCCTTGAAACTTTCCGCCCAGGATGTCCAAAAAATCCATCAGAAAGCCATTTTGGTTGATACCCATAACGATATCATCTCCAACGAACTTATCACCGGCAATGATGCGGGCAAGCTGCAGGCTACCGGCAATTTCGATTTGGTGCGCGCCAAAACAGGGGGGCTTGATGTGCAGGTTTTCTCCATTTGGTGCGGCGACCAATATGGCAACGGTACCGCCTACGCCTATGCCAACCGCGAAATAGATTCTTTGCAGGCGCTCATCAACCGCAATCCGGATAAGATGATGCTGGTTACCAACGCAAAGGACCTGAAGAAAGCCGTAAAGAAACATAAGCTGGCCGCCATGGTTGGCGTAGAAGGCGGCCACATGATAGAAGACAGGTTAGATTATATAGACAGCCTGGTAAAACGCGGCATGTGTTACCTCACCCTCACGTGGAACAACAGCACCAGTTGGGCCACCTCTGCGCGCGATGAAACCCTGCACGGCGATACCCTGCCGCACAAGGGCCTCACCGAACTGGGCAGGCAAATCGTAAAAAAACTGAACGACGAAGGGGTAATGATAGACCTATCGCACCCCGGCGAACAAACCTTTAAGGATGTGATGGCCATCACATCCAAGCCGGTCATCGCATCGCACAGCTGCGCTTATGCCCTGAACCCTTTCCGTCGCAATCTTAAAGATTACCAGTTGAAAGCTATTGCCGATAACGGCGGCGTGGTGTTCCTTAATTTCTACAGCGGTTTTATAGATAGTACCTACGAGGGTAAGCACGCCGCATTTATGGCCAGGCATAAGCCGCAGTTCGATTCGTTGCGGGTGATTTATAAGGATTACGATTTGGCCAGCATCCGCCTGAACGAGCTCAACAAAACCGAAGCCGACCAACTGCGCCCGCCGCTAAGCATGCTCATCAAACATATCGATTATATGGTGAAGCTAATGGGGGTAGACCACGTAGGCATCGGCTCTGATTTCGACGGCGCGGAATCGTACCCGCTGGGGTTGGATAGCGTTACCGATTATCCTAAAATAACCGCCGAACTGTTCAATATTGGCTACTCTAAAAAGGATGTGGAGAAGATATTGGGTGGTAATTTTATCAGGGTGTTGAAAGCTAATAAGGGGAAATAGCGTAATGAAGCGAATACTGTTATTACTGGCTGTGTTGTTTGTTTTTTCGCCTGATGCGTTTGCTCAGTTTCAAAAACGTTTTATCAACAAATGGGGTGAGGTTACTAAAGATTCATCGAAGGCGGTGAGCTACTTTCTTTACAAAAAACTTCCGGATTCATCGTGGTATGCAGCCAAATTCGATATGAAAGATAATCTGCTATTTAAAGGCACCTATCTGGACGAAGATTTAGCTACAGCGCACGGAAAGGTAACGTTTTATGAAACATCTATCGTAAAAGTTTATGCTGCCGACAAGGGTAGCTATATGGATACGCTGCTTAAACCTATAAGTACGGGATACTATTTAAACGGGAAAAAGGAAGGGACATGGGTAGATTTTAATTTTGAGGGAAAAACAGTTTATTCAAAATCATACACAGCCGATACCCTTAACGGGCCATACTATGGGTTTTATAAAGATGGCCGCCTTGGCTCATCGGGCAATTATGTAAAGGGCCGTAAAGAAGGCGATTGGTATTTTTATTACCCCGATAGTACCATACAAACCCACGAACTGTATAAGAACGGCAACCGAGTGAGGCAAAAAGATTTTGAACGCGCCGACCAAATCATGAATGCTGCTCCACGTTATAATTACGAAAATTATCTCTTTAGGAGCTTACGAAAATCGGGCTTCCCGCAGGTAAAAGGGTTTGTGCGTATTGTTTTTACGGTAGATATCAACGGATCGCTTATAGACCCCGTAATAGAAACTGAAGACCCTTTGTTGAAAAAGACGCTTATGGATGCCATAGTCAATAGTCCTAAATGGAGGCCCGCCACGAAAAAGAATGTTCCGATTCAGGGAAAAGTAAACCTGATTTTGCATTACAGGTACACCGACGATAACTAACGGCTCGTCTAAATAACAATGGCAATATGCTGACGGTTACCTATTGCCCCGCTCTCTGATAAACCGTAAATTCGCATCATATTTCACAGAAAGAATAACAACAATGTCACAAGATATAGAACACGTTAAATGCCTTATTATTGGTTCGGGTCCTGCAGGTTATACGGCGGCTATTTACGCTTCGCGTGCAGATCTTAAGCCGGTAATGTACACCGGTATGCTGGCCGGCGGGCAACTTACCCAAACTACCGATGTAGAGAATTTCCCAGGTTACCCGGATGGTATTATGGGCCCCGAGATGATGGAAGATTTCCGCAAACAGGCCGAGCGATTGGGTACTGATATCCGTTTCGGATACGTAAGCTCGGTAGATTTCTCGTCGTTGCCACACAAAGTGGTGGTTGACGAAAGCAAAACCATCCTGGCCGATACGGTTATCGTATCTACCGGCGCATCTGCAAAATGGCTGGGCCTGGAGTCTGAACAAAAATACAGCGGCTTCGGCGTTTCGGCCTGCGCCGTTTGCGATGGCTTCTTCTTTAAAGGGCAAGATGTAGCGATAGTCGGGGCAGGGGATACCGCTGCCGAAGAAGCTACCTATTTGGCTAAATTGGCCCGCAAAGTGTACATGATTGTTCGCCGTGATGAGTTCCGCGCATCAAAAGCCATGGTTCACCGTGTGCTGAATACCCCGAATATCGAAATACTTTATAATACCGATACCATTGAGATACTGGGCGACGGGCAGAGCGTAAATGCAGTTAAAGTATGCAACAACTTAACCAACGAAACCTCTGTTTTAGATGTTACCGGTTTCTTTGTAGCCATTGGCCATAAACCCAATACCGATATCTTCCGCGATTGGTTGCACATGGATGCTACCGGCTATATCATCACCCGCCCCGGTTCTACCGAAACAAACGTTGAAGGCGTATTTTGCTGCGGCGATGCGCAAGATCATATCTACCGCCAGGCAGTAACTGCCGCCGGCACAGGCTGTATGGCCGCTATAGATGCCGAGCGTTACTTAGCCGGCAAAGAGCACGTGGTAACTGCGTAAGTACAACGGGATTTTATATAACAAGAAAGGCGCCTATTTTAAGGTGCCTTTCTTGTTATATGATTTTCCCACCGCGTCATTGCGAGGAACGAAGCAATCTCCCGATTAGCAGGGCGGACTTGCAAAGCGGATTGTGTTACGTAGAGATTATTGATATTTTAATTTTTCTTTAAGGTATCAATGAGCTCCCTTTGGTCGGTTGTCTTCGTTCCTTACAGCAATAACGATAGTGGTTAATGGTTGTTACCCTTCCATTTCCCGTGCCGATTCTTCCACCTTCCTCGCCAATTCTTCTTTAAAAGCTTTCAGATTAACAACTAGCCTTTCATCCGCAGTAGAGAGTATCTGCGCAGCCAAAATCCCTGCATTTTTAGCAGCATTGAGGGCTACGGTTGCCACAGGAATGCCGTTCGGCATCTGGAGTATGCTCAGGATAGAATCCCAGCCGTCGATAGAATTGCTCGATTTTACGGGCACGCCAATTACAGGTAAATGCGTCAACGAAGCCACCATGCCCGGCAAATGCGCAGCACCACCGGCACCGGCTATAATTACCTTAATGCCACGGTCGGCAGCAGCGCGGGCATAAGTAAACATCCTGTCAGGCGTGCGGTGGGCCGATACCACGGTTATTTCGTAATCTACACCTAGTTCTTTCAGTACATCGGCGGCATCCTGCATAATGTTCAGGTCGGATTTGCTGCCCATGATAATGGCAATTTTTGCTTGGCTCATTTCTGTAAAATTTTAGGCTTGTATGTTGCCTCCTCAAAAATGCTCAAATTTTACTTAAATGCTAAATATTTGTCAAGTTGGCGAGATATCGCATCCTTATCGCTCGGCTCTGCCGCGCTCGTTTCTGCAATTTTACCGATTTTGTCTATGATCAAATACCTCGGCATGGCTACCAATGTGTCTTTACTTCCTATGATCGATTTTTTGTAAAGGCTGGTGTATTCTTTGGAATCGAGGAAGATATGCGAACCCTCGATATCGTATTTTGTTAATTGTTGCCGCCACATAGCTTCGTGCCCGCCGCAAATGTACAGGTAGGCTATATCTTTTCTGCTCTTATACCTTTCTTTAAGCGGTTTTGTAAAGTTTCGGAACTGGTCAAGGCAGGGGCCACAGGTAGTACCCCAGAAATCAACATACACTACTTTGCCTTTAAAATTGGCGTTGTAAATATTTTGGAGGGTGGTATCGGCCGATGAACGGTTTAATAATTTTATTTTTTCATCACCAGTGAAGCTGTACCATGAGAATATTTTGACAGCCGTTGTTGCTGTTAAAAGCAGTATTATAGTACCTGATGCCTTCCAAAATTGAAACCCGCGTTGTTTTTTATGGAGCAGAAACAACCATATGCCTGCAACTAAAAGAATTATGCCAAAAAAACTTTTGATATACATCATTGCCATCAGGTTGGTATTGGCGGCTAAAATGTGGTCGAGGATCTGCGTTTTTTGTGCCTGGTTTAAATGATAACTATTATAAACCGTTTCTATCATTTCATCATGCACTTCTCTCACCCAATCGATATAATGCTTCGGGATATCGAGTACGATGAGGGGGATGAGCGACAGCAAAATTGCGCCCGCCCAAAAAAGTTTAGATTTGATCATTGGTAAGGTGTTTTGATTTTTAAATCAATATTACCTCACCGGGAGGGTTTTCGAAAGTAAAAGTGACGGAACGGCGAAATGGCGTGACGAACTATGCTTTTTGCCCCGGCATATTATGCGTTTTTTTTCTTTTGAGCTTACTTATAACTGCCGTGTAGTTGTTTTGGTTATTGTGAAAGAATTTAAAAATCGTTCACGTTCAGCATCGAGGCCAGCGATGGTATCGTCGTAAACCGTAAAGTTGTACATAAATAAATTCGAGTCGAGATAAACTGCACGCGCATAAACGGTGAATTTCCTCGGAGTAGAGGTATCAAGAAATTTAAACTCCACAGCCCGGTATTTGCCAACAATTATCTGTTTAACATATAACAGCTTCCTGCGTTCCGTAGAATCTGCTGCGCCATCTACCACGCCCGAATAAAATAAGTCCAGGTCCTGGCGCGTTTTAATCACGGACTTAGCAGTATCTATATTTATAACAAGGGCGTTGTAACTTTGAGCTGGTTTTACCAGCCGGAACGTTTTACCCACGCCAGCCACATTTTTTTCGTTAGGCTGTTCAGGGAAATCTAAAGTAGCAATATCAACCAAACTCTGTTTAACAGGTGTTTGTGCGAATAGCGTATTAGTTGACGATAATGCAACTAATAGTAAGATGAGCCTAAGCTTTTTAATCATGGGTTGGCTTAATGGGTAGATTTTACGCTATCACTTTCAGCGTTTCCTGCACGTACCTTGCCTTTTCAATTGCTTTCTCCCTGTCGTTATCTATAATGGTAACATGCCCCATCTTGCGGAAGGGTTTGGTTAAGGCTTTGCCGTAAAGGTGTACGTACACTCCGGCGCATTTCAATATCTTTTCTATGCCCTGGTAAACGGCGGGGCCTTCGTATCCGGCCTCGCCTAATACGTTTACCATAATGGCGTTGCTGAGGCATGCGGTGTCGCCCAGGGGCTGGTTGAATATGGCGCGCAGGTGCTGCTCAAACTGCGATACCACGTTGCCTTCAATGCTTTGGTGGCCGCTATTGTGCGGACGTGGCGCAAGTTCGTTAACCAGTATCTTGCCGTTTTTATCCAAAAACATCTCTACGGCCAGCAAGCCTACTATATTTAATGTTTCGGCTATTTTTTTGGCGATATTCTCTGCGTCCTGCTGCACCTCGAAGGGTAGGGTAGATGGCGATATTAAAAACTCCACCAGGTTGGCTTGCGGGTTAAACTCCATTTCTACCAGCGGGAAGGTTTTCACCTCACCATTTTCATTACGGGCTACTATTACGCCAATTTCTTTTTCAAAATCTATCATGCGTTCTACCAGGCTCGGTTCGGCAAAGGCACCGGCCAGGTAGCTTTCGTCCAGTACTTTATAAACGCCCTTGCCGTCGTAACCATCGCGCCGAAGCTTTTGGATATACGGGAACGGGATATGACTTTCTTTTAGTTGCTGGGCCGATGAAATGATCTGGAACTCGGCAGTAGGGATTCCATTCTCTTTAAAGAACTGCTTCTGCAGGCCCTTATCCTGTATCAAACGGATAATGCGCGATTGTGGGTAAACCGCCACGCCCTCTTTCTCCAACTGCTCCAGCGCATCTACGTTTACCTTCTCTATTTCTATAGTAAGCAAATCTACCTTCTTGCCGAAGTTATACACGGTTTCGTAATCGCTAAGCGAACCAACGATGAATTCGTTACAAAGCCGGCGGCAGGGGGCCTCGCGGTCGGGGTCTAACACTTTAACCGTAACATTGTAATTGATGGCCTGCTGTATCATCATGCGGCCCAGTTGGCCGCCGCCTAAGATACCTAATCGTAAATCGCCGTAGAATGCTTTCATTTTATGGCGCAAATTTAACCTAAATCTTTTGAAATGCTCATTTAGCCCACTAATAATTGCCGCGTGTACAGCTTCGGCTGGGGTGTCAGCAAAAAATGGCCTCCCATCAAACGATGGCAGGCCTTACTATATTGATAAAAGAGTTATGGCCTAAGCTTTGGCTGCCGCTTTTTTACGCGTTGCAGCAGCTGGTTTTACTGATGCTTTAGCTTTTATGGCCACTTTTGTTCTTGCAGCAGTTGCCGTTTTTTTAATTTCAGCGGTAGCATCTTTAGCTTTTGCGGCTACTGTTTTAGCTTTTTCATCTGCTTTGGCTTTAATTTCAGCCGCAGTTTCTTTAGCCTCGGCTGTTACCGCTTTTGCTTTGGCAGAGGCCTTAGCCTTCACCTCGGCGACTTCTTTTTTAGCTTTGGTGGCGTTGTCGCTCAGTTGTTTGGCTACGGCTGTTTTTGTTGCCGATGCCTTTTTGGCTACGGTTTTCTTTTTAGCAGTAACCGATTCTTTGATATCCTCGAATTTGTCTTCGGCTTTATCCTTCAGATCTTCGGCGGTATCTTTGGTGCCTTCCCAAAACTCTTCTATAGTGTCTTTTATTTTTTCGAAAAAACCCTTTTCATCGGGTTGTGTTTTTGATGTGCTCATGGCGTGTTTTATTTTAGGTAGATGGTTAATGTTGTTTTTCGGGGATAATAACAGGAAGCCGGCATATTTTGTTTTCTGCCCGTTACGGCATATGCGTATTAATTTAATAAACCGTATTTTTGCAGGCTATAATAAAATATGAAGTTCCCGAAATTTGCCGACCTGATACTTTTTGAAGACGATGACATCATCGTAGTAAACAAACCCCCGTTCATCAGCTCGCTGGATGAACGCGAGGGCGGCGAGATCAACATGCTGCGCCTGGCAAAGCAGTACAGCGACGATGCGCAGGTATGTCACCGGCTTGATAAAGAGACTTCCGGTGCGCTTATTATTGCCAAAAACCCCGAGGCATACCGCGCGGTAAGCATGCAATTTGAACGGCGCAAGGTGAAGAAAGTGTACCATGCCGTTATAGACGGCACGCACGTTTTCGAGGAACTCTTCATCGATTTGCCCATCCTCAACGTCGGTAAGGGCAACGTAACCATCAGCAGGCAAGATGGTAAACGCGCCGAAACCTGGTTCCAATCTTTAAAATACTATAAACATTATACCCTGGTAGAGTGCCGCCCGGTAACGGGCCGTATGCACCAAATACGCATCCATTTGGCATCGCAGCGTGCCGCTATTGCGGGAGACGAGATGTATAAAGGACTCCCCGTATTTTTATCAAAATTAAAACGCAAATACCAATTGGGTAAAGATCAGGAAGAACTGCCGATAATGAAGCGTTTTGCCCTGCACGCCTACGAGGTAACTTTTAAGCTGGTAAACGGCGAGGATATAACCATCCACGCGCCATACCCCAAAGATTTCGAAACGCTACTGAAGCTGTTGGATAAGTTTGATAGTTAAGCGCGAGCCATTCCGTTGTTTTTTTGCGAAATACGCCCCTGGTTTGGGACTGGTTTGCCCTGTAAGCCTTACACGAAGCAGTGTTTGGCGCCCCATGCCAATTGATGCCCTTTAGGCAGGGTTTTAGCCAATATATTTGCGTTTTTGTTTGCTTGTCAAGCAATTCAGGTGTTTTTCCGATTAACTTAAAGACAAATATGATAACGGGAAAAATCGGGTTCATCGGCTTATCATTTTAACTTCCGGGCATATTTTCTAAAGCCTAATACCTTTGCGCTTTATTAAAATAAGTGATTTTATCATCTAGTTGCGCTCAGTAACCGGCTTGTTTCGGGCTAAAAAACATCCGATGGGGAATATGGGCCGGCTTTTCTTTCGACGCAAAAGAGACTGTGCTCATTGCCGTAATAAGGACCTCAACCGTGCATCGTCATTTATATTCGTTCAGGATTTTTGTTAACGACAAAAGCCTGTGCATAAATGCACAGGCTGGTATATCTAAATCCTCTAAAAGAGGATATTATTTCGAAGGAGGAGTAGTGTCCCTTGACATAGTTGCACTTGCCGGCGGAGTAGTATCTCTTGATACTTTAAACGACGGCGGAGTAGTGTCTTTTTTCATTTTAGCGGAGATAGAACCCATAGAAGCTGGCTTAACGCTGTGTTCTTTCTGGCAAGAGTAGATGCTTACAGAAACGATAAGCAACATCAGAGGTATTAATTTTTTCATTATCGTATAAATTATATGTTATCTGGTTTATTTGTGAATCAGTCGGTAAAAACTTTTGTAAATATACACATTTATATTTAACCAAGTATTAATACGTGGTTTTTTTTAAAAGGTTTTAAAAAAACTAAAATAAATGCAAAATCTATATTTTCAATTAATTTGTTTTTATCAAACGCAAGCGTAAATTTATGGAAAATATACTACATGCTCCGAAAGCTCCTTATTGCTTTTACGCTCCCCCTCCTAATTACTTTTGTGTTAAAGGCAAATGTGCCTGTGGCTACCGTTGTGCCCTTTCATCAGCCCAGGATAAACCAGGATACGTTAGCCAATATCCTTCAGCAAAAGGATGATTTCCTCCGGCAGAAAAGGCTGGTTCTTTTTATAAAGAATTACATACAAGCATCGGAAATTAGTAAGCTGAATGCTGTTAAAGACACTTTTAATCAGGCTTTTACGAAATATTCGATGGTTGATAAGGATGCGTTCTCAACCTTCATGACCAGTTTTGCGCTTTACAAACAACATAACCTGAAGGATGCCGAGATCAACATGAACAAGGCTATCCAGATAGCCGAGAGGCGGAACGATGCGCACCTGTTATTTCAATTTTATACCTATCTCGGGTTCATCCAAACCGACCAGGGGAACTTCATAGCGGCCATCTATAGCTACCGTTTAGCAAAAAAAGAAGTAGTAAAACTGAAAGATAAGCTGAAAGATAACCGCCCGCAGGCATCGCTCAATATCAATATATCCGATCTTTATTATAAATCGGGCTTCTATACGCAGTCTTTAAACTACCTGGATAAGGCCCTGGCGCTTATTGCCAACGACGAAAAAAATATGACTTTGCTATCGAGCGTATTATATTATAATAAGTCGGAAAATTATTTCAGGATGAATAACCTCGATTCGCTGAAAACTTACCATGCCAAACTGAACGACCCGCGCAATAAGAATTATAAGATTTTTAACTACCGCCAACGCACCTCCTATTATATTACCCTGTTAAAACATGATTACCCGCTAGCCATAAAACAAATACAGGCGTTGGTAAAGAACCCCAAATACATTTATAACGAAACTGAGGATCAGCGCCTGGCAGATGCCTTTTTTATGAACGGGCAGCTCGATTCGGCCAAAAAGAAGGCGGATGAGCAACTGATTGTTGCTTCTGCTAATAACCACCCCGAAATAAAATACCACTTATATGAACTGCTTGCGCAGATAGCAGAGAAACAAGGCGATGAAAAACTGGCTGCATATAACTTTATGCTGGCCCTTAAAGAATCGCAGGAGAATAACCTGAGGCTGGCGAAAGTGGGGGATATATCGTCGCAGATAAGGATAGACGAGGCTGAGAACTCCTACACTCAGCGTACTGCAGTTTACGAAAAGGAGCGCCTTTGGTTGATATTTATGGTAGTGGTGGCTGCGCTCATCATTGTAGCCATTGCGCTTATTTACCGTAACGTGAAACAAAAAAGGCACTACGAACAGTTATTGTTCGCAACCAAAAAGGCCGAATTGGCGTTCATCAACTCGCACGAGGTACGCAAGCACCTCACTAATATACTGGGCATAATGGATATTATCCAACATAGCGATAATAACAAAGAAGAGTACAAGCAATGCGAAGAATACCTGCTAAGCTCTGCCAAGCGGCTGGATGAGGCCATCAAGAATATCTCTGAGAAGATAAATGAATAGAGTTTAGAGGCCGGAGTTTACAGGTTAGTTAATTTAGGATTAACTGAACGCCCGATTTCGGATTGGTTTTGCCAATTTTAACTTGGTTAGCAGCCCGTAGGCAGAGCGATTAAGCAATCTCCTTCCAAAATCTCTAACCTCCAATCACTAATCTCTGCTTATGAGGCCGGTTTCCCTGGCAATGATATCGGCTATACTGGTTTCTGAAAGTATCTTGAGCGAAGCATCGCGCACCTCAATAAACACATCGCGTATGCCACAAGTGTGTTCCTGGTGGCACTCATCGCAGCGGTGATAAAAATTGATGCTTGCACAAGGAACCATAGCTATCGGGCCATCGGTAATTCGCATAATACTCACCAAAAAAATGTCTTTTGGGTCTTTATTTAAGCTGTAACCGCCGCCAGCACCCTTTTTGCTGTACAAAAACCCCGCGTTGCGCAGGTCTAAAAGTATCTGTTCCAAAAATTTCTTCGGAATTTTCTCTATTTCGGCAATTTTCGATATCTGCATCGGCGGTTTGTCCATGTTTTTGCCCATGGCAACCAGTGCTTTTATAGCGTATTTCGTTTTTTTGGATAGCATTTGAAAAATTAAGCGACAAAGTTACGTAAACAAATTTTGTTAAGCTAACAGCTGAAAAATTAGTATAAAATTAGGATTTATCTGAGTGCCCCAGGTTTTTACCCGGATTAACCGCATCGCGCAGCAATTGTTTCAATTCCTTAATCTCCGGGAAACGCCCAATGGTTTTCCTGTCGAACAGTACTTCCGCATTCACATATATGGTATAACGACCGCTAATTTCACTTGGTTGCAGGGTAACACCAAAAAGGTCGTCGCTAAAGGTAGTGAGTAATTCCTGCGCCATGTATGCTGCGCGCAGCAGCCAGTTGCACTTTGGGCAGTATTCTATAATAACCGTAGGTTTCATCGGTTATAAAAGTAGCAACTTATTTATAAACAAAACGATATAAATACGGTGCTTTATGCGCGCCGCCGCTAAATTTCTTCGCCACGCGCTCCAATATGCCCAGGCCAAGCATTTTGCGCTGGAAAGCGGGGCGCAACAGCTTCTTATCCAATATGGTTTCGTATAGGCTTTGCAGCTCGCCCATGGTAAAATCGCGGGGCAGTAGGTTAAAGCCAATCAGTTTATCATCAAGCATTATCCTTAATGCTTCAAGAGCTTTATGTACGATAGCGGTATGGTCTTGTATCAATGGCGGCAGGGCATTAAGATGATACCATCCGCAGTCGTCGAATATCTTATCAGGAGTGGGGGTAACCTGGGTAAAATCCACCAACGCGAAATAGCCTACGCTGATAAAGCGCTGCAGCAGCCAATGCCTGGGGTTATGGGTACTGCCATCGGCTTCCATAAAGGATATGAAAGGGGTAGGGTCGTGCCGGGCAACATCGCCAAACACGTGGAACTGCTCCAGGTAGATGTTGCTTAAGCCTGTACGTTCTGTAGCTACGCGTTTGGCGGCATCGTTAAGGTTCTCGGTAATCTTAACGAAACCTCCGGGAAGGGCATGCAGGCCTGTAATGCTGTATTGCATTAGTAGCACCTTTAACTGGTTATCATGAAAACCGAATATCACGGCATCTATAGCCAGGTGAGGGATAAATCCTTCGCCCGTCGCGCTGCTTTCTGTAGCTATGTTAGTGCTGCTCATTATTTTGCCTGCCGCCTCAAATAAATTTGATAATGCCAATGTTACGAATTATTATTGTAACATAATGATACAATAATAAAACCTTCGCTGGAAGGTTTTGGCACAGTTCAATCCAAACCAATTATAAATCAAATATCAGATGAAAAAAATCGCATTTTTATTAATGATTCCATTTGCGTTTGCCGGGGCCGCAATGGCGCAAACGCTGGTGAAAATTAGCAACGGCCAATTGGAGGGCGTGCGCGAAAAATCGGGCGTGATAAGCTTTAAAGGCATCCCTTTCGCGCAGCCGCCCATCGGCGATTTGCGCTGGAAAGACCCGCAGCCGGTTGCCGGTTGGAAGGGCATCCGCAAATGCGATACCTTTGGCTACAACCCCATGCAGAAAAAAGTGTTCGGCGATATGGGTTTCCGCTCGCCGGGCATGAGCGAAGACTGCCTTTACCTTAACGTATGGGTGCCTGCCAAAAAAACTAAGGAGAAGATGCCCGTGCTGGTTTACTTTTATGGCGGCGGTTTTGTAGCCGGCGACGGCTCAGAAGCGCGTTACGATGGCGAGAGCATGGCCAAACGCGGCATCATATCGCTAACGGTAAACTACAGGCTCGGCGTGTTCGGCTTTTTGGCGCACCCTGAACTGAGCAAGGAATCGCCGCACCAGTCATCGGGCAATTACGCGCTGATGGACCAGAACGCGGCCCTGCGCTGGGTGCAGGCCAATATAGCTGCTTTCGGTGGCGACCCTAAACGGGTGACTATCGCAGGCGAGTCGGCAGGCTCTATTGCTGTTTCGGCGCAGATGGCCTCTCCATTATCAAAAAACCTAATAGCCGGTGCTATTGGCGAAAGCGGGGCCATGATAAAACCTACTTTGCCCGCTATTCCATTGGCAGATGCCGAAGCGAACGGCATCAAATTCGGCGACAAGGCGGGAGCTACCACTTTGGCTGCGCTGCGCGCCATACCCGCATCAGAACTGCTGGATATAGCCTCGAAACAAGGCATGCCGCCAACTTCGTCGCCAGTGGTAGATGGCTATTTCCTAACCAAAAAACCTGCCGACGTATTTGCCGCGGGCCAGCAGGCAAAAGTACCGCTACTGGTTGGCTGGAACTCCGCGGAGATACCTTTCCAGGCGGTGATGTATGGCCTACCGCCAACGCCCGAGAACTACCTGAAGCAATTGAAAATGTTTTATGGCGATAAAGCCGATGAAGTATTGAAACTATACCCCGGCGCAACCGAAGAGGAGGTAATAAAATCGGCCACGGAGCTGGCCAGCGACCGCTTTATAAGCTACAGCACCTGGAAATGGGCTGATTTGCATGCCCAAACCAGCGGCAAGCCGGTTTATCGCTACCTGTTTTCGCGCCCCCGCCCCGCCATGACTGCTAAGATGGGCAACGCCAAGCCTGGCTTGGCAGGCGGTATCATCGCAGGCGATGGCAACAAGCCGGAGCCGCCAAAAGGGCCGCAACCTTATAACGGCGCGGCACACGCTTCAGAAATAGAATACGCCATGGGCAACCTGGCCACCAACCTAACCTATGAGTGGGGGCCGGATGACTACAAGGTATCTAATATAATGGAAACCTATTTTGCCAATTTTATTAAAACTGGCAACCCCAATGGTGCTGGCGTACCAAAATGGACCGCGAATACCAAAGGCAGCGCGGTGTCGTTTATCAATATAGATGTTAAGACTATTTTAGAACGGGAAAGCCCGCAGTTTAGGGGCCGTTACGTGTTCCTCGATAAAGAATATTTGAAATAATTAGCCGACACTATCGTTTAAAGCCGCCCTTGATTCGTCGAGGGCGGCTTTTGTATTTTTATGGCGGAAGTTAGGGCCATAAAAAAAGCACCCGTTGCAGGGTGCTTTCAGTTATTATTATCGTTGGTTCGATTACAAGTGTATCACCTCGCCGTATGCGTCGGCAGCGGCTTCCATCACGGCTTCGCTCATGGTTGGGTGAGGGTGTACCGATTTGATGATCTCATGGCCGGTAGCTTCCAGCTTGCGGGCGGTAACTACTTCGGCAATCATTTCAGTAACGTTGGCACCCAGCATGTGCGCACCCAGGAACTCGCCGTATTTAGCATCGAAGATGAGTTTCACGAAACCATCTTTTGCGCCTGCAGCACTGGCTTTACCCGATGCGGAGAACGGGAACTTGCCTACTTTAATCTCATAGCCCGCTTCTTTAGCAGCTTTTTCGGTATAACCTACCGAAGCAACTTCGGGCCAGCAATAAGTACAGCCCGGTATGTTGTTGTAATTTAATGGCTCGGGGTGGTGGCCTGCAATTTTTTCTACGCAGATGATACCCTCGGCAGATGCTACGTGAGCCAATGCCTGGCCTTTAACGATATCGCCAATGGCATAAACGCCTTCAACGTTGGTTTGGTAATAATCATCAACCAATACCTTGCCTTTATCGGTTTTTACGCCGTTTTCTTCCAGCCCTATACCCTCGATGTTGGTTGAGATACCGATAGCCGATAATACTACATCAGCTTCTAAAACGATATTGCCGCTAGCGGTTTTAACGTTTACGCGGCAGCCATCGCCATTGGTATCAACAGATTCTACGGTAGACGCCGTCATGATGGCGATACCTTGTTTCTTTAATATACGGGCAAGGCCTTTTGATATTTCTTCATCCTCAAGCGGTACGATGTTATCCAGAAATTCTACTACGGTGACTTTGGTGCCTATGGCATTATAGAAATAGGCAAACTCGATGCCAATAGCGCCCGAGCCTACCACCACCATCGATTTTGGTTTCTGGGGGAGTATCATGGCCTGGCGGTAGCCAATAACTTTTTTACCATCCTGTTTAAGGTTTGGTAACTCGCGCGAACGGCCGCCTGTTGCTATAATAATATGTTTAGCGGTAAAATCTTTTGTGCTGCCGTCTGCTATTTTAACAGAAACGGTGCCTTTGCTTTTAAGCGAGCCGTAGCCTATAATAACATCGATTTTGTTTTTCTTCATCAAAAACTGAACGCCTTTGCTCATGCCATCGGCCACGCCGCGGCTGCGTTTGATAACGGCTTCAAAATCAACTTCGCCGCCGCTGGTTTTTATGCCATAATCAGCAGCATGGTTCAAATAATCAAAAACCTGTGCGCTTTTTAATAAAGCCTTGGTAGGGATACAGCCCCAGTTGAGGCATATGCCGCCTAAGGATTCTTTTTCTACTATAGCGGTTTTTAAACCCAGTTGTGATGCACGTATCGCGGCCACATAGCCACCCGGGCCCGAACCAATAACAATTAAATCGTAGTCCATATAGTTATATATCTTTTTTGATTTTGAATGCCAAAGCTAAGTAAAAAGCGGTGAAATGAAAAAAAACGGCATTTTTAGGAGTTTACCATGATAATTTAACATGGCGTGGCAAAATCGCACAACCAAGGGTTGTGTAAACGGTCTTAATAATGTAAATATTATACTAAAAATTACCCATGTTTCCATTATTAGCTGCTAAGCGCGTAAAATGTTGAAAAATATATAATTATTGTTAACACTAACTTAACATTGGCAATGAGGCAATTGCCTATCTTTGTCCTCGAATTTAATCACTTAACAGTTAAAATTAAAAAAACAGCGTATGAGGAAGCATTTACTTCTATTAATTTTCGCCCTGTTTACAACTATTGTAGGCTTTGCACAGCAAACAACAAGTAGTATATCAGGAACTGTAGTTGACGAGAAAGGTTTGCCATTGCCGGGTGTTACTATCACGGCTTTGCATACCCCAACCGGTACCAACTACGCAACAGTATCCCGTGTGGATGGCCGTTACAACTTGCCCAACTTACGTATCGGCGGGCCTTACACGGTTACATTCTCTTTCATCGGCTTTAATTCTAAGGTTGAAAATGATGTTACCTTATCATTGGGTCAGGAGTTTAGAATTGATACCAAATTGTTGCCAACCAGCACTTCGTTAAGCGAGGTTCGTGTGGTGAGCACGCAAAACAAGGTTATCAACAACTCACGTACAGGTTCACAGGAAATCATTACCCGTAACCAGATCGATCGTTTACCAACCATCAACAGGTCTATCCAGGATTACACCAAGTTAACTCCATCATCTAACGGTAACAGCTTTGGCGGCCGTAACGGTAATGGTAATAACGTTACTGTGGATGGTGCTTTATTTAACAACTCATTTGGTTTATCGGGTACACTGGGTGGCCAAACTAACTCACAGCCGATCTCGCTTGATGCGATTGAGCAGATACAGGTTGCTGTGAACCCATTTGATGTTACCCAGGGCCGTTTCGCAGGTTCTAGTGTTAACACCGTAACCAAATCCGGTACAAACGAATTTAAAGGTACCGTTTACCTTTACAAACGTACTGCCGGTTTAGTAGGCTTACACACCCTAACATCTGATGTTTTAAAACCAACTATTAACTATACCCAGCGTGGTATCAGCTTAGGTGGCCCAATCATCAAAAACAAATTGTTCTTATTCGTATCTGGCGAGCAAGAGAGGATCAGCGATCCGGCTACTGCTTACACTGCATTGCGCAGCGGCCAGGTTGCAGGTGGTACTATTTCACAGGCTACCTACGATGATCTGAACACTTTGAAAGATTTCCTGAAAACCAAGTATAACTATGATGCAGGCGCTTTCGAAAACTATCAGTTGCGTACCCGCTCTGATAAAGTTACTGCCAAGTTAGACTGGAACGTTGACAAGAACAACACCTTATCGTTAAAGTATTTCTACCTGAAATCTTTACGCGACGTACCTCCAAGCGGTTCGGGCGCACAAGGGAATAGCCGTAGCCCTGGCTTTACAGGCTTGCCTTTCTTTTCTTCTTATTACACCATCAACAACAACTTCAACATCGGTATTGCCGAGTTGAACACCCGCATCAGCAGCAAATTTGCCAACAAATTCACCGTTGGTTACCAGGCGCTGCGCGATTTCCGTTCGTCACCGGGCGGCGGTTCTTTCCCGCTTGTTGACATCCTGAACGCAGCAGGTACAGGTACTTTAACCTCATTTGGTTATGAGCCTTTCACTGCCAACAACTTGCTGAACACCAACACTAGCCAGGTTAGCGATAACTTTACCATATTCTCTGGTAAACATGAGATCAACATCGGTGCATCTGCTGAGTTCAACAGCTACAAAAACGGTTTCGCGCCAAACTATAACGGTTTATACCGTTTCAAAAGCTTAGCTGATTTCTACGAATCTGCCAACAACGGTACACCAACAGCGGTGCGTTACGCATTGCAATACTCTGCCTTGGGCGACTTCCCATTCGCTTACGTAAAAGCTTACACAATAGGTTTATACCTGCAGGATAAATGGCAGGCTACCGATAACTTTAAGTTGACTTACGGCGTACGTTTCGATTTGCCAAGCTACAATACCGAAAGCCAGTTCAATGCTAACGCTGCTGCTTTAACAGGTTTCAGGGATGGTTACAAAGTAAATACCGCACAATTTCCGAAAGCTACTTTACAATTTTCTCCACGTGTAGGTTTCAACTGGAATGTTAACGGCGAAGGCTTAACCCAGATCCGTGGTGGTGCCGGTATATTCCAGGGCCCTGTTCCTTACGTGTACATATCTAACCAGGCCAGCAACAACGGCGTACAGTTTGGTTCATATACAGTTGTGCCATTGCCAGCATCAGGTGGTATCCCTGCGAACGATCCACGTTTTATATTCAAACCGGATGTTAACGCAAACAGGCCGGCATCAGCTACTGCAAACACTGCTTATAACCTGGTTGCTACTGATAAAAATTTCAAATTCCCTTCTAACTTTAGGGTTAACTTAGCTATCGACCAAAAATTACCATTCG
The DNA here is from genome assembly GCF_056406215.1 of Mucilaginibacter sp. P1_D10. Lineage (NCBI taxonomy): Bacteria > Pseudomonadati > Bacteroidota > Sphingobacteriia > Sphingobacteriales > Sphingobacteriaceae > Mucilaginibacter > Mucilaginibacter sp. P1_D10. Next base: position 163,389 of record NZ_JBFUAP010000004.1, read on the forward strand.
GTATCATTGGTACCTTAGAGGGTAGCTATTCTAAAGACCTGAACGCGGTTATCTTCCAAAACGTTGCATTGCCTACAACAGGTACAGCATTGAAGGGAAGCGACAACCGTCTCCGTTACAGCAGCACTTCCGTGTACCCAGCTGTAACAGGCGGCAACACTGCAGCTTTGCCTAACATTAGCGATGCGATCTTGCTGACTAACACTAAAAAAGGTTATGCCTTTAATATCACCGGCCAATTACAGCGTACTTTCAAAGACCTGTACTTCATGGTGGCTTATACTTACTCCGATTCCCGTTCGGTTAACGATGGTGGTTCGATCTCGCAATCAACCTGGAGAGACCGTTCAGTATCTGGCGACCCGAATGCTGATGTAACTTCTTACACCAACTTCCGCCAGCCAAGCCGCGTTATCGCTGCATTTTCTTACAAAAAAGCATACCTTGGTCACCTATCGACTTCGGTAGGTTTAACCTACGAAGCTGCTAACGCAGGTTCTACTTCATACGCATACAGCGGTGACGTAAACGGCGACGGACAAACCAGCAACGATTTGCTTTACGTACCTAAAGACGCAACAGACATTATTTTAGTTGGCGATAACGCTGCTGACTTACGTACCGGTACCAAAACATTGCTTAACCCGGGTGGTGCTGCCAACGGTGGCGTACTTTACGCACAGTTGAACAACTACATCAACCAGGATCCTTACCTGAGCAAACGCCGTGGTAAATATGCTGAGCGTAACGGTTTGGTATTGCCTTACTTCCATTTGGTTAACTTTAACTTCACTCAGGATCTTTACCAAACTACAGGTAAAATCAAAAATACCCTGCAGTTCGAGTTCAACATTATCAACTTAGGCAACTTCCTGTACCGCAACTGGGGTAACTTTAAATTTGCCAACAGGGCGCTGTTATTATCATACAAAGGTATCTATACCAATGCTAACAACACAGCTGACCCGGACAACGGAAAACCAATTTACTCGTTCCCATACTTAGATAACACCAACCAGGTACCGCTTACAAGCACTTGGGGTAACGGTGTATCACAAGCTTCACGCTGGCAAGCTCAGTTTGGTTTGAGGTATATCTTCAACTAAACAACGCTTTAGCGTAATAACAAAAAACCCTGGCCGCAAAGCCGGGGTTTTTTGTTGAATTTTTACTCGACTAACCTCTTACTAATTGGACAGGAAACATTCTGCGTTATATGCAAATTAAGATACAACACACCAACCACGAAGATATACCGTCGGTATTCCCCCTGTATGATGATGCCATAGCTTACCAAAAACAAGTGGGCAATAACCATTGGTATGGCTTTAAGGCCGAACAGATAGAAAAGGAAATCGACGAGGCGAGGCATTATAAGATATTGGCAGATGGCCATATCGTGGGCGTGTTTTGCCTCACCTTTAGCGATCCTGAAATATGGCAGGAGCTGAACGACGATACACACGCTATGTATATTCACCGCATTGCCAGCGGCCAGCAGGCGCGTGGACTAAACCTGGTTAAGCACATCATTACATGGGCGAGGGGATATGCGCTGGAAAATAATTTGACGCTTATCCGCATAGATACAGGCGCCGGGAACGATCGTCTCATCAACTATTACATAGGCTGCGGTTTTACTTTTATAAAAGACACCACCATAATTTACGAACCCGGAATGCCCCTGCATTACAAGGACGGTGCTTTTGCATTGTTAGAAATGCTCGCTTAAAATAAGCAGCTGTCTTACCTACGCTTTGTAAGTTTTAAATATCCTATCCCAAATGCTGGTGTAGAAACCGAAATTGTGGTTTATATCGGTATGGTGGTTATGGTGGAACGATGAGGTGCCGAGGTATTTGAGAAAGTAACTATCGCGTAGCTTAGCAGGCAGCGGCTCTACGCCTAAATGGCCTATAATGCCGAATACTACGTTCAGGCTAAGATATATAAGAACCGAGTAGAAATTGAAATGGTAAAGCGCAAGCGTAAATAACCATAAACTGCCGAAACTCAATGTTTCCAGTGGATGGAGCACGAACAAGTCGATAGGGATGGGGTTGCGGTAATGATGATGGAAACGATGGATTACTTTATAGAGGGCCATTTGATGGATGGCGTAATGTAGTATGTACATAGCCAGATCCATAGCCAGGAAAAGCAGCAGGAAATCGGGCAGGATATGCCAATTTACTTCGAAACCAAAAATAAGATAGCCATTTTGCCATAACCAGAAGCCCGCATAAGTTATGGCTGTATTGATAATATTAGTGCCGATGCAGGTAAGTATCTCGATACGCGAAGCCGGCCGTAGAGGTTTTTTGCCAAGTTTAAGGATAAGCCAACCGGTTGATACGCCAATAGCCGTAACCAGCAGGTTCTCTGCCAAAAAAATAAGCCATAAAACAATAGCAGCCTGCCCCTTTAAAAATTCTAACATGCTTTAACCGGGTATTTATCCCGCAAAATAGCAGTAATTATCCATAAAACGCGCTGCATGAATTAAAGCCTAAAGCCACGCAAATTAGCGCGGCTTTAGGCTTTGCCATAGTTGTTTACATGCCTTGTTAATTGGGTAACCTGTTATTTAGCAAAATTTCTAGTTTCTTGAGTTTCGATGCCCAGAATTCGTCGAAGTAGGCAATCCAGGCTTGTATTTCTTCGAACCCGTCTTTTTTAAGGGTGCAATACCTTTCGCGGCCCACGTCCTCTATACTGATAAACCCTGCTCCATGCAATATTTTGATGTGTTTTGATACAGCAGGTCGGCTCATTTCAAAGTTATCGGCCAGGTTGTTGATAGTCATGCTATCATCCATAAGCAGCATCAGCATCTTTCTCCGGCTTGGGTCGCCAATTACCTGGAATACGTCAAGCGTTGCTGTTGTCATGCTGTGCTTCGTTTAAAAGTTTGGCAATTTTATCGAATTTCTCCACCCAGCCATGGTTGAGGCCGTTGTAGAAAGCTTCGTTCTCGGGCTTATGGAAACCGCTATGCTCCAGCGTTACATCGGTGCCTTTATCCGTGGCCTGCAGTTGCCATACCACTACAGAATCGAGCGTGATTACGCCCTCGCCCGGGCCGCTGCCCCACGAGTAGGAGAGCCGCGTAAAGGGGGCCACTTCCAATACCTTGCAATGGAATATGCCATCGAAATCGAGGTTGGCGATAGGCCCCGTGCGGAACTGGAAATCGTGCCCTACTACCGGCTGGAAATTATTCTTCATAAGCCATAATGCCATTAATTCAGATTTGGTGAGGTACTCCCAAACAAGTTCGGGCGGATGCGGGAAGCTGAACTGGTGATTGATGTGTCGTTTCATAATGGGTAACTTTTAAGTTACGTAAATGTATAAGTAACTTTTGGGTTACGCAAATGTTTTTTTAAAAAAATCGTTAGTGGTTTTGTATGTCGCTCAAGTAAACAAAAAGCACCGCGTTTTAGCGATGCTTTACAATGATTGACGCTTGGTCAATTAATATTTATCTGTTATGGTTAGAGGCTATTCGTATTCAAACACGCCAAATTCCGATGTAACGGTAACCCTCTTTTTATCTGCCGCTTCTACACGGCCGATGATCTGCGCAGGCACGCCGAAGCTTTCAGATATGCTGATGATATCGCCGGCTATTTCTTCGGGTACGTAAAGCTCCATACGGTGGCCCATGTTGAACACTTTGTACATCTCCTGCCAGCTGGTGTTGCTTTCTTCCTGTATCAGCTTAAACAGCGGTGGGATAGGGAAGAGGTTGTCCTTGATGATGTGCAGACTATCGATAAAGTGCAGCACTTTGGTTTGTGCGCCGCCGCTGCAATGCACCATGCCGTTTATTTGGCTGCGGTACTTATCTAATATGGTTTTGATGATTGGGGCGTAGGTACGGGTGGCAGAAAGTACCAGTTTACCGGCGGTAACGGTTTCGCCATTGCCTATTTCAATTTGGTCGGTTAGTTTTTTACTGCCCGAGAATACCAGGTCGTAAGGTACTGCCGGGTCGAAGCTTTCGGGGAATTTATTCGCGATGGTTTTATCGAAAACATCGTGACGGGCGGAAGTAAGGCCGTTAGAGCCCATGCCGCCGTTGTATTCTTTCTCGTAAGTAGCTTGCCCGTACGATGCCAGGCCGACTATTACGTCGCCGGGTTGTATGCGGTGGTTAGATATTACATCGGCACGTTTCATGCGGCAGGTAACTGTGCTGTCTACGATGATGGTGCGCACAAGGTCGCCTACATCTGCAGTTTCGCCGCCGGTGCTGTAGATGCCGATGCCGGCATCACGTAATTCCGCCAGTATCTCTTCGGTGCCGTTGATGATGGCCGCTATCACTTCGCCGGGTATCAGGTTTTTGTTGCGCCCAATGGTTGATGAAAGCAGAATATTATCTACAGCGCCCACGCACAGCAAATCGTCCAGGTTCATGATGATGGCATCTTGCGCAATGCCGCGCCAAACAGAAATGTCACCGGTTTCTTTCCAGTAGGTGTATGCCAACGATGATTTGGTGCCCGCGCCATCGGCATGCATAATATTGCAATAGTCGGGGTCGTTAGTTAATATATCCGGTACAATTTTGCAGAATGCTTTAGGGAAAATTCCTTTATCAATATTTTTAATGGCATTATGTACATCATCTTTTGATGCAGATACGCCCCGTTGATCATATCTTTGCGGAGAAATCATGGGCAAATATACTGCTTAATACCCTTTTGCGGGCTAAAATTGTTAATTTGCCACATCTGTCTCTTCTATGTTCAAATCTTTAAGTCATAAACTCAACCGCTTGCGCCTCACGCTTAACGGGCAACGTAATTTTTTAATTTATTGCAGTGTAGCGGTAGGTTTATTTGGCGGATTAGCTGCCGTGGCCCTTAAATTCCTGGTGCATTTGATGGAAGGGCTTAGCCGCAATATATCCTCGCATTTGCCATACCATATTATATATGTGTTTTTGCCCGCGCTGGGCATACTGCTTACTGTGGCCTGGCAGCACCTCATCAACCGCGATAAGATGCAGAAAGGCATAGGCAATATACTGGTCAACATCAAAAAGAACCGCTCCGGCATCAGGTTAAACAACATCTATTCGCATTTGGTAACCAGTTCGCTCACGGTTGGCTTCGGGGGTTCCTCGGGCCTTGAGGCACCTATCGTTTGCACGGGCGCGGCCCTGGGTTCAAACCTGGGCCGGCTTTTTAAGCTGAGCCCCTACGAAAAAACGGTGCTGATAGCCGCCGGTGCTTCCGCCGGTATAGCTGCGGTATTCAATAGCCCAATTGCCGGGGTATTGTTCTCATTGGAGATTCTGATAGGAGAGATAACCATCCCCACATTCATACCCTTGCTCATTGCATCGGCCACCGGCGTAGTGGTATCTAAAATATTGTATTCGGGCCAGCTATTCCATTTGATAACCGATGGTTGGGTAATGACCGCGCTGCCGTTTTACGTGTTGCTGGGCCTGCTATGCGGATGGGTGTCTATTTACATTGCAAAAGTTGGCGGCAAATTGGAGAAAGGCATATTTATGCGCCAGAACCGTTACGTGCGCGCCATAATGGGAGGCCTCATTTTGGGGCTTATGATTATGGTATTCCCGCCGCTTTTTGCAGAAGGGTACCATTACCTGCAGGAGATGCTGAACGGCAATATAGAGGCCCTTAAGGAGGAGACTTTTTTTGGGGCTTCGCTATCGAACCCAATGCTCATGTTGCTATTCATAGCCGGGTTGGTGCTTATGAAGATAGTGGCGGCCGGCATTACTATCGGCTCGGGTGGTAACGGCGGTACATTTGCGCCTACTATGTTCACGGGGGCATTCTTAGGTTTATTGGTGGCATTCGGCATCAACCAAACAGGGCTGATACACTTAAATACGAGCAACTTTATTGCGGCGGGTATGGCTGGTGCTTTAAGCGGCGTATTGCATGCGCCGCTGACGGCGATATTTTTGATTGCCGAGATTACCGGCGGCTACGTGCTTTTTATCCCGCTGATGATCGTATCGGCTATATCCTATATTATCGCGAAGTTGTCAAATCCGCATAATATGTACTGGCACCACCTGGTACACGAAAACAATATCCATCCGGGGCAAGATTATCATATGCTCAATAACATCGTGCTTGATGCCATCATCAATAAAAAGTTTACGGCAATTAATAAGCAGATGCCACTGGCTAACCTGCACCAAATATTGGCCGATACCGATGCTAACATCTTCCCGATACTTACGGCAGAGGGCGAATTGGAAGGCGTAATTTGGATGGACGAGATACGCCGGCACCTTTTCGGCACCGATACAGAATGCGAAACGGTTGAAGATATCATGGTTACCCCGCCTGCATTAATTGAGCACACCGATGCCGTAAGCCACGTGATGGAACTATTCGACAACCTGGAAGTGTGGCAACTGCCGGTGATGAAAGAGGGGCGTTTTATTGGCTTCGTGGGCAAATCGGCCTTGTTGAGCAAATACCGCGCGATAATGATAAAACAGCAACAGGAAGCGGATTTATTTGCTCATAATTAGCAATTATTAAATACAACAGCCTATATTAGGGCATCAATGAAAATAACGTTTAGGATATATTTAGTCCTGCTGATCATATTAAGTTTAATATTGGGCATGCCAAAAACATCCATTGAGCAGGAGATGTCCCTGGCGGTGAATTTTACCAGTTCAACCGCCACTATATGGGAAAGCGTTAAGGTTTTTCTTTTGTTAGAAACACACGTATTGCTCCTGTTTCTGCTCACGATGCGCCAAAATCCAGCCTATCGCTACTTTATCGTTTACTTCCCCATGGCATATCTGCTGGCGTATTTTTCTGTTACCCTTGGCGAGTACCTGGTTGAGCCTGATAAATTCCTTACCATTATCCCATTTGTGCTTTGCTACGGGCTTTGCGTAGTGCAGTACAATTCGGTATTAAAGGCCGATCCAACCTTTGCCCTCGGCCTGCCCGAAAAACCCGAAGACGAATACAAACCACGCGATTTCGACGGCGGCGAGCCGATGTAATCAGATTTCAGATGTGCAGATTTCAGATGTGCAGATTAGTCTCGTTTGCTTGAGCTTTTCAGTCAAATAGCAGTTTCACGTTCTATAGTAACATTTGGTGTACCTAATAAATCGACTTTCACGAATTAAGAATTATCGTCCAATTTTTCTAAAGAATAGGACGAAGCTGAAAATTCGTGAAATTCGATTCAATTAGCGGAAATTCGTGTCTATTTATTTCGTGAACAGCAATTCCCTGAATTTTGGCAACGGCCATAGGGCGTCATCTACCAATTGCTCCAGCTTATCTACATGGAAGCGTATGGTTGCGAAGTAAGTTTTTACTTTTTCATCGTAATCTATAGCGCGCTGGCGTATATCTTCGATCTTATTTGCTTTTTTACGCTCGTCTATCATCTCATCCACATTTAATTTGGTGGCATTTATGTGCTCGGCTATTTTGGCGATGATATCCAGTTGCGCGCTGTAGCTGCTTTCGGGCAGCCCTATTTCTTTAAGGCCCCTTACGCTGTCTACCAGTTTGCTTTGGTAAGCAATAGCCGCCGGAATAATACTATTTATGGCCAGTTCGCCAATTACGCGGGCCTCGATCTGTAGTTTTTTATAGAAACTCTCTAACAGTATCTCGTGGCGGGCAAGTGCTTCGCGGCGGGTGAATACCCCGGTTTCGGCAAATAGTTCTGTGGCTTTGTCCGATAAGAACGCATCCAGTGCTTTGGGCGTGGTTTTAATATTAGCTAATCCGCGTTTTGCAGCTTCCTGTTCCCATTCGTCGCTGTAACCGTTGCCCTCGAAACGTATGCTGCGCGATTCTTTGATATACCTTTTAATAATGGTCATCAATGCTACATCTTTTTTCTCGCCTTTTTTGATGAGCTTATCTACATCTATTTTGAATTTTTTCAGTTGGTCGGCTACGATGAGGTTCAAGATCGTCATCGGGCTGGCCGAGTTTGCCGAGGATCCCACAGCACGCAGCTCGAACTTGTTGCCGGTAAAGGCAAAAGGGGAGGTGCGGTTACGGTCGGTATTGTCGGGCAATATTTGCGGTATTTTAGGGATGCCCTGCCAAAGCGAGTTCTCGTCTTTTATTTTCTTGCTCAGGCGCGAGGTGTCTATCTCATCCAAAACTTCGCTCAACTGGCTGCCCAGGAAAATGGATATGATTGCCGGGGGGGCTTCGTTGGCTCCAAGGCGGTGGTCGTTATTTACCGATGCGATGGATGCACGCAACAAATCGGCGTGATCGTGCACCGCTTTGATGGTGTTGACGAAAAACGTTAAAAACTGCAGGTTGTTCTTGGGTGTTTTACCGGGCGAAAGCAGGTTTTTGCCCGTGTTTGTAATCAGGCTCCAGTTATTGTGCTTACCCGAGCCATTGATACCGGCGTAGGGCTTCTCGTGCAGCAGCACTTTAAAGTTATGGCGCGCGGCAACACGGTCCATAATATCCATTAACAGTTGGTTATGATCTATAGCCAGGTTTATTTCTTCGTAAACAGGTGCGCACTCAAATTGCGATGGCGCAACCTCGTTGTGGCGGGTTTTTAGGGGGATCCCTAACTGTAGGGCCTCGGTCTCCATATCCTGCATAAAGGCATACACCCGGCCAGGTATAGAACCAAAGTAATGATCTTCCAATTGCTGGTTTTTGGCCGACATATGGCCGAATAAGGTGCGGCCGGTGAGGAACAGATCTGGCCGGGCACTAAATAGCGCGGTATCAACCAAAAAATATTCCTGCTCAATACCCAGCGAAGCGTTCACCTTCTCTATGCTTTTATCAAAGTAATGGCAAACATCAACCGCCGCCTTATCCATGGCGCTTAATGCCTTTAATAAAGGTACCTTATAATCTAATGCTTCGCCGGTGTACGATACGAATACCGTAGGGATGCACAGTGTGCGACCGATAACGAAGGCAGGAGAGGAGGGATCCCATGCGGTATAGCCACGCGCCTCGAAAGTGTTGCGCAGTCCACCGCTGGGGAAGCTGGATGCATCAGGCTCCTGTTGGGCAAGTGCATCGCCGCTGAAGCGTTCTATGGCGCTGCCGGTACTGGTCGGCTCAAAAAACGCATCGTGTTTTTCGGCAGTGCTACCGGTTAGTGGCTGAAACCAGTGAGTATAATGGGTGGCGCCTTTGCTCATGGCCCAGGCACGCATGGCCGATGCCACCTGTTCTGCCAGTTCGCGCGGTATGGTTACGCCGTTATCTATAGAATTTGCTATGCCGTTATAAGCTTCAGTAGAAAGATAGTCTTTCATTTTGTGCTTATCGAACACATTCGCGCCAAAATAGTCGGATATTTTGTTGGAGGGTGTTTTTATTTCGGGGATTTCGCGGTTAAGCGCCGTCCGTAGCGCCTGGAATCGAATATTTGGCATAAGTATTACTGATTGGTAACGCCAAAATTAGGAAATCATTTAAAATAATGAGTATAAAGCACATGTATTATCCAACAAAGAGAATTATGTTAAATTAATACTAATCCCGCTTGTAAAACCCTTAAAATGCTTTAAAAAGTACCAATTTCTTAAAATTATGCATGCATAGCATACGTTTTGAATTAATTTATGTTTAAATTTTTGTAAATTTTATAAAAAACTCAAAATAGTGGCCATTGGAAGCGATGTAATTGTAAAATTTATAAATAATGGTTGTTTATTTAGCTTTTTAAAAATAAAAACATGTTTTGTATATGTTAATAATTGAAATTATAACCACTTTTATTGAAAATATTTCATTTGTGATTTGTTTTTATTAAAATTCATTCATATTTTCATAAAAAAATTAAAATCAATACCAATTCTATAGATATTATTATTGATTAGATGTTTAATAAAATGATTCTACGCCCCCATTTGTTAAAAAGACTTTTTTTATCATATCAATCCACTTAATTAAACAACGAATGAAGAGTAATTCTACAAAAATCAGCCTGCTGGACTCGTTCCGGCAGCTGTCCAAGGAAAAATGGCAGCTCGGCGCTACTATTTTTATCGGGAAAATGACCGGGCTGTTCCTGGTTGTGATGGCCATGATGGTTTTGCCGAACTTTTTTGGAACACCTGCGCATGCGGCAGAAACGTACACCGCGCATGAAACAACTACTATGAACGCCATCAACACGATGTGGACACTGGTTGCAGCGTTCCTTGTATTTGGCATGCAGGCAGGCTTTGTTATGCTTGAGGCTGGTTTCGCTCGTAAAAGAGAAACTGTTAACGTACTAATGGAATGTATTTTTGATACCTGCCTTTGCGGCATCTTATTTTACGCTATCGGTTATGCATTCATGTTCGGCCAGGGCAACGGCTTTATTGGCTGGGGCGGTGCCGACGGTAAGAACTGGTTCTTCTTACAAAATATCCCCGATACTTACCTTGCGTATGGTGTACCGGTAATTGCTCACTGGATTTTTCAGTTTGCATTTGCTGATACCTGCTCGACCATTGTATCTGGTGCTATGATAGGCCGCACAAGCTTCCGTGGCGATATCCTTTACTCTATCGGTATTACCGGCTTTATATACCCAATAATTGGCCACTGGGCCTGGGGACCAGATGGATTCCTGGTTACCATGGGTACACCAACCGGTTTCCTGCCATTTTTAGGACAGGGATTCCGCGACTTTGCAGGGTCAACAGTAGTGCATACCATAGGTGGTGTGGCATCTATAGCCGGCGCAATAGTACTAGGGCCTCGTTTGGGCCGCATCTTTGCCCGCGATAATAAAGAAAAAGGCGGCCTACCTGCAGGCCATAACTTATTGGTAGCTGCCGTGGGTGGTTTTATCCTGTGGTTTGGCTGGTACGGTTTTAACCCCGGTTCTACTTTAAATGCAATGGATATGCAAGGTATTGGCCGTATAGCTACCAATACAACTCTTGCTGCCTGCGCGGGCGGTTTTACTGCTATGCTTGCCGCATTGTGGTGGGGCAAAACAAAAGGCAAGTTCGATTTGGCATTTACCGTAAATGGTTTCCTTGCCGGTTTGGTGGCAATTACCTGCCCTTGTTATTGGGTTAGCCCTTTAGGTTCGATTTTATTAGGAGGTGTTGCCGGTTTTATCGTAGTTGGCGGTATCTATTTAGTGGAGTGGTTCCGTATAGATGATCCGGTTGGTGCATTTTCGGTACACGGCTTAAACGGCATCTGGGGCACTTTATCTTTAGGTTTATTTGCGTCGGGCCAGTATGGCTTTACAACACCTACAGGTGCAGATAATACCGCCCCGGTTACAGGTTTGTTTTACGGCGGCGGCTTTAGTGTACTTGAGGCCCAAGCGGTAGGTAGCTTTATCATTACTGCTGCTGTATTCATAATTACCTTTGCCATGATGTTTATCATCAACAAATTACCGCACCCATGGAGACTGCGTGTTGAAGAACATGGCGAACTTGGCACAGGCGGCTTGGATGTGTTCGATCACGGTACCGAAGTTTATCCCGCCGATTTAGAAGATGTTAGCTTAAGCGACCTTATGGACAAGGGCGTGAAACAGCCTGCCTAAGGTTTGTGATGATTTGAAATATTACCCTTGTGCGGTTGGCTAAAGCAGGAATGCTGCCCGCCACACGCCAACTGCGCAAGGGTTTATATATAGCTTGGAGAAATTTAGTGAAAGGCATTTATTGAACTAGGCAAATTAGCTCAAAACGTGAAAATTACGCACAAAAGATATTTAAGAACAACAACAACAATTAACAAAAACAATTAAATTTTAATTCCTTATCCATGAAAAGAAAACTTTTACTCTTATCATTTTTTGCAGCAGCAGCAGCTACTTTTACCGCGAAGGCACAGGATGCGCCTAAAGTAGATCCGCCGTTGGTTATTTTCGGTTCGGTAGACACCTACTACAAAAACGATTTCTCTGGCTTTAAATCACAGAGCGGCAGTTCTAACATCGGTACCAGCTTCGCAAGCGACCAGAATTCGATCTCTATCGGTATGATTGACCTGGGTCTGAAGAAAAAAGTAGGTAAAGCTGCTTTCGTTGGCGAGTTGAGCTTCGGCCCGCGCGGCCAGGCACAATCAATCCCTAACGGTGCAAGCGGCGATTCTTACCACATTCAAAACTTATACGTATCATACGATTTGAGCGATAAGTTTACCGTTACAGGTGGTTACATGGCTACGTTTGTAGGTTACGAAGTTATCTCCCCGGTAGGTAACTTTAACTACTCAACTTCGTACCTGTTCACCAACGGCCCGTTCCAGAATGCAGGTTTGAAAGGTACCTACACCTTCTCAGACAAAGCTAGCTTTATGGCTGGTGTTTTCAATGATGGCTGGAACAACTATTCATCTACCAAAGATGTGTCTACTTTTGGCGCACAGTTGTTCCTGAGCCCTGCAAAAGGCTGGACAGCTTACTTCAACTTAGTTAGTGGCAAAACGTCAGGTACCGAATTTGATATCACCACTGCATACCAAATTACCGATGCATTCAAATTAGGTTTAAACGCAGCTGATTTCAACGCGCCAAATAGCCCGGGTGGTTTCCAGGGTATCGCTTTATATCCGCAGATTGCGGCAAGCTCAAGCGTAACTTTCGGCTTAAGAGGCGAATACTTCAAATGGAAAGACGGTGGCCCGAGTGTTAAAGCGTTCACTTTAACATCTAACATCAAAGCAGGCCCTTTAACTATCATTCCTGAGTTGAGGCTTGATAGCGCTAACGACGAGGTTTTTGTAAACAGCGACATGCTTGGCACAAAAAAAGCGTCTCAGTTTGTGTTAGCAGCTGTTTACGCTTTCTAATAAACACATCGTTTAAATTATTTCCGGTAAGCCATCCATATTTGTTTATGGATGGCTTATCTTTATTATATGAAAAAATTATTTCTTTGCATCGCCTGCATCCTGGCAATCAATACCGCCCGCGCACAAAAAGACCTGCTCCAGTCCGACGAAAACAACAAATACGTGTACTATCAGGTGGTAGACAAAAAAGACTTTACCGCCGATACGCTGTTTAACCGTGCCCTTGCATTCATGAAAAGCCAGGAAATAAAAGCCAGCGGCAAGGCATCTGCCGGTAGCATAACAGCCAAAGATAAAACGGTGCTTTACACCAATTCGCTGGTGAGCAAAAAGGAAGGAGGCGAGGTTACTTATACTTTTACCATCGACGTAAAAGATCAAAAATATCGCTTTAAGCTCAGCGATTTTGTATTTAAGCCTTACAAGATAAACCGCTACGGCAATATGGCTACGCAATCGGGTATAGAGTTTCCGCTGGAAAAGATCTGGACCAAATACAGCGAAAAAGATACCGATTTATACCTTGACCAGGTTGGCGCGTTTTGCAAGGCCACGGCAACCAAGCTTATCAAATACATGGATAGGGTGCCCGTTTTGCGCACAGAAGAGCCCCTGAAGAAGGTTGTTACCGATAAGTGGTAGATTTTGGCCTATATTTATCCAAATATAATTCCCAATAATTAGTGCATCGCAATATAAAATTTGTAATATTGAATATATTCAAATGATTATTTTGTAATAATTCTTTTTTGCACAACATTTTGTATTGCCATAACGTTATATAGAAAAATTTAATTCTAAACGTTATGCTAAACACAAAATTTGATTTGTACAAGAGCGAGTGGCTCGACCTTGTATTCGACGACCGCAACAAAGCCTACGGTGCTTACGACCTTAGGCACCACTATGCAGGCACACTTAATAAAGCGATGGCCATTGCCTTCGCCGTGGTTATCACCGGCGCATTGGTTTTAAACTTTGCGTTTAAAACCGAACCGGCGGAAATTATCGATAAAAAAGTTGATGTTTATATCCCAACTTTAAAAACTCCGCCAGTAAAGCCTGATGTAAAAAAGCCTGATCCTGTGAAACCGTCGGCACCTGCAAAACAGCTTCCGACCGCTGCAACAACCAAGTTCATAACGGTTGTGGTAACCGATAAGCCGGTAACAGAAGATCCACCCAAAATAAAGGAGCTTACAGGCAACGTCGGGCAAACCACAACAGCAGGCCCTGAAGGGCCGCCGCAGATACCTGACGACCCTAAAACCGGAGGTATAGGCACCGCGCCGGCTGGCAACGGCAATGAAATAGTACCCTCCGGCATCGGCCTGGAAGCGAACCCCGAACCTTATGGCGGCATGGCGGCATTCGGCAAGTTTTTGGGTAGGGCCTTGCATTTCCCGGCGCAGGCCCAGGATGCAAATGTATCGGGCAGGGTAATCATGAGCTTCGTGATAGAAAAGAATGGCGAACTATCCAATATAACCGTTGTACGTGGCGCCGGTTATGGATTCGACGAAGAAGCTATGCGTGTACTCAAGCTTGCTAAAGCCTGGAAACCTGGTATCCAGAACGGCCAGCCGGTAAGGGTGAGGTACACCATCCCGATCAATTTCCAACTGCCCGAAGAATAAATAATGAAAGTTAAAAAGGTTGGTTTTGGTTAAAAAGTTAGAAAAGTTTGAAGGGTGATTTGTGAGTGCCGTAGCGGAATTAATTCTGTTGCGGCTTTTTGTTGTTTTGCAATGGCAACAGAATTAATGTTGACGAAGGTCCGCTATTGCGTTAACCCTATTTTATTAAAAAAAACCGGAATTGCGTTAGGGATAGAAACGGAAACCCCGGAATGCAGTCCCCACCTCTATCAGTGGGGACGGAATGAGGAGTTGCAGTGGATAGCCCGGCCCGCAGGGAACGCCATAATTATTTAACAACCGAATGCAAAGTAAAAGTCATTACAAATTTAAGCTTTGTTTAAAATATTTCGTTTATTCCTCCCTAAATCCCCTGTCTCATGCCGCTTTTGCATATCTCACCTCTCAAATCTCAAATCTCATATCTAAATTCCCGCTCTTTTTCCTAATTTTGCGCATCCTTTCAACATAAACAATTAAACATTGGAGAACCAGGAATTAACAACCGTTGAAACCGCCAAAGACCTTGGTCTTTTACCCGAAGAATTTGCCAGAATAAACGAGATAATGGGCCGCGTGCCCAACTTTACCGAGCTTTCGATATTCGCCGTTATGTGGAGCGAGCATTGCTCGTACAAAAACTCCATTACCTGGCTAAAAACATTGCCTAAGGATAGCCCCCGTATGCTGGCTAAAGCAGGTGAAGAAAACGCGGGTTTAGTAGACCTCGGCGACGGCATCGGCTGTGCTTTTAAGATCGAATCTCATAACCACCCTTCGGCGCTGGAACCTTACCAGGGTGCAGCAACAGGCGTGGGCGGCATCAACCGCGATATATTTACTATGGGCGCAAGGCCAATCGCCCAGATGAACTCTTTACGCTTTGGCGACCTTAGCCTCGACAAAACCAAATGGCTGGTAAAAGGTGTAGTAAAAGGCATCAGCCATTACGGTAACGCATTCGGTATTCCTACCGTTGGCGGTGAGTTGTTCTTTGATGAATGTTATAACATCAACCCGCTGGTAAACGCATTCTCTGCAGGTATCGTAAAAGCAGGTGAAACCGTTTCGGCTACGTCTTACGGTGTTGGCAACCCGGTTTACATCGTTGGTTCTGCAACAGGCAAGGATGGTATCCATGGCGCGGCTTTCGCATCGAAAGATATCACCGAAGATTCGGTAAACGATTTGCCGGCGGTGCAGGTAGGCGACCCCTTCCAGGAAAAATTATTGCTGGAAGCTACCTTAGAAGTAATTAAAACAGGTGCCGTTATTGGTATGCAGGATATGGGTGCGGCAGGTATCATCTGCTCCAACTCGGAGATGAGCGCCAAAGGCGAGCACGGCATGATCATCCATCTGGACCGCGTACCTATGCGCCAGGAAAACATGAAACCCTACGAAATATTGCTTTCCGAATCTCAGGAGCGCATGCTTATTGTAGTAGAAAAAGGAAAAGAAGCGCTTGTAGAAGCTGTGTTCGATAAATGGGACCTGAATTGCGCTATAATAGGCGAGGTTACCGATACCCAACGACTGGAATACTTTATGAACGGCGTAAAGGTTGCCGACGTGCCTGCAGATGATTTAGTGCTTGGCGGCGGTGCACCGATATACGAACGCGAATACCGCGAACCGGCTTACTTTGCCGCAAACCAGAAATTTAAGATAGAAGATGTTGCCGAACCTGCGGATTTGGTAGACGTTGCCGAACATTTGATAGCCCACCCGAATATCGCATCGAAACGTTGGGTAACCGACCAGTACGATTCGATGATTGGCACCGCTACCATGACCACCAACCGCCCAAGTGATGCGGCAGTAGTTGCAGTTAAAGAAACCAATAAAGCTATCGTACTTACCTGCGATTGCAACTCGCGCTACGTATATGCCGACCCCCAGAAAGGTACCGCCATTGCCGTTGCCGAAGCTGCCCGTAACATTACCTGTGCAGGTGGCGAGCCGGTTGCCATTACCAATTGCTTAAACTTTGGTAACCCCTACAAACCAGAAGTTTACTGGCAATTTGTGGGTGCGATAAAAGGCATGGGCGAAGCCTGCCGCAAATTCGAAACTCCGGTAACCGGCGGTAACGTGAGCTTCTACAACCAATCGAGCGACGAGGGCCCGGTGTTCCCGACCCCAACCATAGGCATGCTAGGCGTAATGGACGACCAAAGCAACCTGATGACCCTGGACTTTAAGCAACCCGGCGATTTGATTTATTTAATTGGTGAATCTCAAAACGATATTGCTTCTTCACAATATTTGGCTTCTTACCATAAAATAACTGCTGCACCGGCACCATATTTCGATATCGATAAAGAATACGCTATGCATCAGGTGGTTAAAGAGCTCATCAAACACAAAGTGGTGCAGTCTGCGCATGATGTGGCCGATGGCGGTTTATACGTTGCACTGGTAGAATCTTGCTTACCAAACGGATTAGGTTTCGATATAGATAGCGATAACAGCGTCCGCAAAGATGCTTTCCTTTTCGGCGAGGCACAGGGTAGGGTGGTAGTGAGTATCGCACCTGACGACCAGGAACGTTTCATCGAAATGATGGCTACCAGCGAGGTGGAATTCAGCTTGCTGGGCACCGTTAACGGCATCGGCAATACCAATATAGACGAAGAACTGTTTGGTAACATCACCGATATTAAGATGGTACACAGCAACGTTTTACACGTAAGCCTTGGTGAAGCCTAATGCTTAAGCTGAATAAGATACACCATATCGCCATTATCTGTTCGGATTACGAAAAGTCCAGGCACTTCTATACAGAGGTGCTTGGCTTTAATATCGTGCTGGAAACGTATCGCGAGGCAAGGGATTCCTATAAACTTGACCTTGAAGTAGGTGGCCAATACCAGATAGAATTGTTCTCGTTCCCCAACCCGCCCGCAAGGCCATCGCGCCCCGAGGCATCGGGCTTAAGGCACCTGGCTTTTGAGGTGGATAATATCGATGAAGCTGTTTTCCATATCAACGAATACAGTGTTGTCACGGAACCCATCCGTATAGACGAAACTACAGGCAAACGCTTTACTTTCTTCCAGGATCCGGATGGCTTGCCGCTGGAGTTGTACGAGAAGTAATATCGACACAAAATTCACGAATTAAAAAATTAGAGACGCGATATTTCGCGTCTTTTTTGTTTTAGAGGCGAAGGCCATCACCACCACGTCATTGCGAGCGATAGCGTGGCAACCATCGGCAAGTAGGGCCGCAATGCAGGTCACACATGCCTGCCGAGGATTGCCACGTCGCCCCTCACACCAGTCAGCCCTTCTGCGTCTCGCAAAGAAGTAATGCTAAATAAAAAGAGGTTAGCCGGAAACCCAACTAACCTCCTCCCGATAACTATCGGGGACTTTATGCGCTAATCTCTACTTACAATACAAAGCCAATTTATCGGCAGCATCTTTAGAACCTAAACTTACAGCTTTATTTATATCGGCGCAACCGGTTGTTTTTTCGCCGCGCTGTGCCTTGATAACCCCGCGGTTTAAGTAGGCAGCGGCGTTTTTAGGGTCGAGGGTTATCACGGTATTCAAATCAGCAAGAGCGGCGGCCCAGTTTTTCAGGTTGATTCGTGCATTCGCGCGGGCCATATACACTTCGCTGCTTTTGGGTTCCAGCTTAAGAGCCGTAGCAAAATCTTTCTTCATGGCAAGGGTGTCGCCGGTAAAACTTTCGGCAATGGCACGGCCGATGTAGGCTTTTATATTGTTCTGGTTAAGCAGTAAAACGTTTATATAATCGTAAACGGCACCCAGGTATTCCTGCTTGGCCAGCTTAAGGTCGGCGCGGGCAAGGTAGGCATCGTCGTTTGTTTCGTTCAAAGAGATGCCTTTGTTGATATCGATAAGGGCTTCGTCGTATTTTTTCAATGCCACAAGGCTATTGCCACGATTAATAAAAGCATCTGATGAGGAGGGAGCCAGTTTTATAGCCATATTGTGGTCGGCCATGGCACCGTCAAGGTCGGCCAGTTTGCTTTTGGCCACGCCGCGGAAGCTATAAAAATAGATGTTCTTAGGGTTTATCACCAACGCGTCATCAAATAATTGCACGGCCTGCGTGTATCGCCCGGCGGCAATCAGGGCCTTGCCATAATCCACATATAGATCATTATTCTGCGGGGTGGAAGCGATCGCGGCCCTATAATCAGCCAGGCCGCCTTCTATATCGCCGCCTCTCATTTTTACGCGTGCGCGATGCAACAGGGCGTTCGGATTACGCGGGTCGAGCGTTAAGGATCTGCTGTATAAAGCAATCGCTGCGGGGTAATCATGCTGTGCGGCTTTGATATCGCCGCTGCCCAGGTAAGCATAAGTTGCTTTCGGCTCGAGTTTTAAAGTTGTGCTGAAATCGGCCAAGGCGCCTACCGTATCGTTCATTTCTATCTTAGCCTTAGCACGCGACATGTATCCATAGGCATTTTTGGAGTTGAGGTTGATAGAAGTATCGGCATCCGCAACCGCACCGGTAAAATTCTTCATGTTGATTTTTACATCGGCACGATTCTGGTAAGCCTCATCGTATTTTGGGTTGAGCGTGATGGCGTGGCTAAGGTCTTCGATTGCGCCGCTCCAGTCTTCCATGTTATTTTTAGAGATGGCCCGGCCAAGTAAAAGCTCGGCCTTTTTTGGGTTCTGCTCTATAGCTTTGTCGAAAAACTCTATGGCGCCTTTGTCGTCATCTGCATTGCTAGATGCTGATGCGAGGTAATGATACAATTCCGGCATCTGCGGGTTCAGGTCAATTACGTGCTTATAATCGGTAATAGCCCCTTTGTATTCCCTCAGATTGGCTTTGGCATTGGCGCGGTAAAACCAGGCTTCGGCGTTGTTTGGTTCAATCCTGATGGCGGCATCGTAATCGGCAATAGCCCCCTTATAGTCTCCCATGTTTCCTTTGGAGTTGGCGCGATAAAATATCAGATCGCCATCGCCGGGCAATAGTTTTTCGGCCATATCAAAGTCAGCCATCGCCCCTTTATTATCGCCCAGGTTGGCTTTTGCTACGGCACGGTATTTATATAATTCGCCTTTTACCGGGTTAAGGGCTATGGCCTTATCAAAATCGGCAACTGAGCCAGCATAATCCTTTAAATTACTTTTTGCATTTGCACGGTAATGCCAGGCATCTATCAGGCGCGGATCGAGGTTTAGCGCGCTGGTAAAATCGATAACGGCTCCCGCGTAATCTCCTAAATTGCTTTTGGCATTGGCGCGGTACAGGTACACCCTTGCAACACCCGGGTTCATTTGAATTGAACGATTAAAATCGGCGATGGCCTCTTTATAATCCTTCATATTTGCTTTAGTGTTGCCGCTGGTCATGTAATCGCCAGCCGATTGGGCCATGCAATAAACCGGCAACAAAAACAGTACAATTAATAATTTCTTCATTAATTTATTTTCAAACTATGCCTAAGATACGTAATAGCCAATAAATGGTTTGCTAAATGTAAGCAAATAAGGAAGCATTAGCCTAATGATTAATATTGCCCTAAGCTATGGGCAACACGGATTAATTTTAAATAAAAAGCACAGCGGGTGAGGCTGTGCTTTTTGAGGAATTTGTCTGAACTCGAATTTGTCGAATTAAACGAATTTTTAGAATTTCCTTGTTGGATTATATTCTGTCTATTCTTAAAATTCGTTTAATTCGAGTTCAGAAAATGGTTTTTATTCAAATCCTCCGTGCCTGTTTGCTTTTACCTGGGCGGGCCATTTGGTTGGTTCGCCGGTTTTGGTGTTTATGGGCAATACGATGCGGTCGCGCGAGGTTTTTGCAGGGTCTTCGCAGGCCATGTAAACCAGTATCGCCGTGAGGATAGCGTTGTTCCTTACATCGTCGAAAACGATTTTATCATACGTATCGCGGTTGGTGTGCCAGGTGTAGCTGCCATAGCTCCAGCTATTAGAGCTGAGCGAAAAGCCTGGTGCGCCTACAGCTACAAATGACGCGAAATCCGAGCCGCCGCCGCCCGGCGCGCCAGGGAAGTTGGTGGTTATCTGGTCGCGGATGCCGGCAGGTACCTTGCTAAGCCAGCGGGTAATGTAATCGTAGCTATTTAAAAAGCCCTGGCCCGCTATATTTACCACGCGGCCGGTACCATTGTCCTGATTGAATAGCGCCTGCAGGTTGGCCACTATATCCGGGTGATCTTCCACAAAGGCGCGCGAGCCGTTTAAACCTTGTTCTTCGCTGCCCCAATGGCCAACCAAAATGGTACGCTTTGGGTTAGGGTATATTTTTTTGAGGATGCGCATGGCTTCCATCATCGTTAGGGTGCCGGTACCGTTATCGGTTGCGCCCTGGCCGCCGTCCCACGAATCGAAGTGGGCGGAGAGCATTACGTATTCATCCGGTTTTTCGGTGCCTTTTATCTCGCCGATGATGTTGAAAGTTGGCACCGCGCCAAGTTCTTTAGATTCGGCCAATATCTTGATGGTTGGTTTCTCGCCGTTTTCGGTAAGGCGGTACAGCATGCCGTAATCTTCCAGCGCGATATCTACAGTAGGGACCTTTTTGGTATAAGCGCCAAATATCTTATCCACCCCAAACCCTGCCGACCAATTAGAGGTAACTATACCCGCAGCACCCGCCTTCTCCAAGGCAACAGGGAGTGTTTTATTAGTTAAGCCCGTATTGCTGATACGTTTGCGCCAGGCATCGGTTTGGGCGGTGCGGTCGGCTTTTAGCTTATCGAATGAATCTTTGGTGCCGAATTCCGTCCAGTTGTAATCGGGCCTACCGGTTGGCTGGTTCATGGATATCATCACAAATTTGCCTTTAACGGTGGGTAACCATTTCTGGAAAGCGATTGAATCGGTAAACTCGGGCAGGATGATGGTTTCGGCAGTCACGGCCTTTTTCATGCCCGGGCTCCAGGCAAGCTGCGTTCCTTCTAATGATTTTACGCGCGGTGTAACCATATCAATGTGCGATATGCCGCGTTGCCAGCCGCGCCAGTCGCCCCATTTTTCGTAACGGGCGGTGATGCCGTATTCCTTATATTTTTGCAACGCCCACTGCCCGGCTTGTTCCATCTGTGGAGTACCTACCAGGCGCGGACCGATGCCATCGAACAATTGATGCGCCAGCGTTACCAGCTGCGAATTGTCGGTGCCTTCTTTTACGATGTTGTCTACAATGGGGTCTTTAATTTGTGCCGAGGCTGTGCCGGCTGCAAAGAGCACCGGGATTGCCAGCATCATGGCGATGTTTTTTACGCGGAGGAAGCGCGATAGGGTATGGGTATTTTTCATAGTGGCTAAGATAATGATAAAGGGATTAACCTAGATTTCACATCAACACGAATTTCAAATAACACGAATTCCAAATAACACGAATTTCACGAATTTGAAAAAGCACGAATTCCACGAATTCTTGAGAAAACGAATACCAGAGCGTATGAATGAATGTGCCAGGTTTTTATCTAACCTCCGGCGTCTAACCTCTAATTACCGATCCACTTCGCCTAATACAAAATCGAGCGAGCCGATGGTGGCGATGAGGTCGGCTATCATTACGCCTTTACCCAATTCTTCAAGTACAGAAAGGTTGCAAAAACTTGGCCCGCGCGATTTTACGCGGAAAGGAATTTCCTTGCGGTCGCTATCATGGATGAAATAAAAGCCCAGTTCGCCCTTAGTACCTTCGGCGCGCATATAGTAATCCTGCGGTTTTGGCGTGAGCTTGCGGGGAAGTTTGGCCCTTGGGTCGAAATCCGGCGTGCGTTTAAGTTCTTTTTGCAGGCGGTCGAGGCATTGTTCAATTATTTTTAACGATTCATCCACCTCATCTACACGTACCTTGTACCTGTCCCAGCAATCGCCTACGGTGCCCATCTGGCCAGTACCGATAGGCACCTCGAACTCCAGTTCGGGATAGGCGGAGTAATTATCGATACGCCTTAAATCATATTTTAAGCCCGAGCCGCGCAGTACCGGACCGCTACAGCCATAGTTGATGGCCACATCTAAAGGTAACACGCCCACGTTGGCCGTGCGGCTGATGAATATTTGGTTATCGGTAAGCAGGCGGTTAAGCTCAATCATTTTGGGGCGGAAGTAGTCTACGAACTCACGGCAGCGTTCTTCAAAGCCTACCGGCAAATCGTAAAACAGGCCGCCTACCCATATATAATTATACAGCATGCGCGAGCCCGATGCCCACTCCAACATGCCCATGATATGTTCGCGATCGCGGAAGCACCACAAGAACGGTGTGAAGGCACCTATATCTATGCCGTAAGTGCCGATAGCTATCAGATGCGATGCGATGCGGTTAAGCTCGCAAACCAGCACGCGGATATATTCTATCCGTTTGGGGATATCCTTGTCAATGCCCAACATCCGTTCAACACCCATTACCCAGGCGTGGCTGTTGTTCATGCTAGCCAGGTAATCCATCCTATCGGTAAAAGGGATGGTTTGCTGATAAGTAAGCGATTCGGCATGCTTTTCGAAACAGCGGTGCAGGTAACCAATATGCGGGATAACTTCTTTTACGATCTCGCCATCAGTAATCAGTTCCAGCCGCAAAACCCCATGCGTAGACGGGTGCTGCGGCCCCATGTTCAGCACCATATCCTCCACGGCGGCATCAGCTATCTTTTTGTAATAGCGCTCGAGGGCGAGGTTGTATTTTGATGTTGATGTTTCCAAGTTTTATTTCTTGTCTTTTTTGCCAACCCGTCTTTGCGAGGAACGAAGCAATCCTCGGCATGCATAGCTGATTTGCATGGCGGCTCTGCGTGCCGGCTCTGCGTGCCGGGGATTGCCACGCTATCGCTCGCAATGACGTGGTGTTATATCAATCTATCTTTATCCCCTTATAATACTCCGCGTTTTGATAATCTTTTCGTAACGGAAAGCCTTCCCAATCATCGGGCATCAACAATCTGCGCAAGTCCGGGTGGCCTTCAAAATAGATGCCCAGCATATCGTAGGCCTCGCGTTCGTGCCAGTCGGCGGCGCGGTAAACGGAGGTAATGCTTGGGAAGGTGGGAAGCTCCTCTAAATTCCGGCCATTTTCCTTGCTTATCTTTAATACCAGCTGCAAACTATAGGGAATAGACGATAAATGATAAACCACGCCGAAACGCCCTGCTTCCGCGCCATAGTCAACACCGCTTAAGCAGCTTAGGAAATCGAAATACGTACGTGGGTTATTGCGCAATTCCAGGCAAACGTCGGCAATGCGATCGGCATCTATCAGTAATGCAGGCTGCATGCCGGTGCGCTCTTCGCCCGTAACGATGCCTTCGCCGAATTTTTCAATAAGCAATGATTTGATCTCGTCGATGGTCATGGCGCCAGGCGTACTATCTTCCAGGTTTTATTATCGGTTTTTTTGAAAACTATCCTATCGTGCAGGCGGCTGCTGCGGCCCTGCCAAAACTCTATCATGCGGGGGCGTAATACATAGCCGCCCCAAAATGCCGGTTTGGGTATGTCTTTATCGGCATATTCAGCTTCCAGTTCGGCCATTTTTTGTTCCAATGTTGCGCGGCCATCAATCTCCTGGCTTTGCGGCGATGCAATTGCACCAAGTTGACTTGCTTTAGGGCGCGAGTGGAAATATTTTTCGGAGTAGTTGCGGTCGAGTTTTTCTATAGTACCCTCTACCCGTACCTGGCGCTCCAGGTCGCCCCAGAAAAAGGTAAGCGCGCCTAAGGGGTTCTTGCTTATCTCTTTACCTTTGCGGCTAAGGTAGTTGGTGTAAAATTTAAAGCCGTCGTCACTAAAGCCTTTTAGCAGCACAATACGTGCCGAGGGGCGGCCATCGGTTGTGGCGGTAGCAAGCGTCATGGCGTTGGGCTCATGTACTTTTGCGTTGATTGCGTCGTTAAACCATTTATCAAACTGGCGCATAGGGTTGGCGTCCACATCGGTCTCGCTAAGCGAGGCCGCACTGTAGTCCTGCCTTAAGCTCTGTATATCTTGTTCGTTCATTATCGCAAACTTACAAATTAATTATACCGTACATATTGTTATAGTGGGCATTTTAAGTGATATTGAACATAATTTTACATTTGGCGTTATAACAACATAAATTAAATCCATGCTAAGTCCAACACCGGCTGCCACTGGGCGCTTGCTTTTATCAGAACCCTTTATGCCCGATCCCAACTTCAAGCGGTCGGTTATTATCCTTACCGAGTACTCGGAGGCCGGCGCGATGGGCTTTATCCTTAACCACGAAACCGAATATTTACTGGGCGATATACTGCCTGATGTATCTTACTCGGAAATACCCGTTTACACGGGTGGGCCGGTATCGCCGGATACACTGCACTATATACATCGTTGCCCCGAAAAGATAACCGATGGTATCGAGATTGCCGAGGGCATTTTCTGGGGAGGCGATTTCGAGAAAATAAAGGAACTGATAACCACCTATCAATTAAACGAAACCGAGATACGGTTTTTTACCGGTTACAGCGGCTGGACACCCGGGCAACTGGATAACGAACTGCGCGAAGATGCCTGGATTGTAGCCGATAAATACGAGGCCGACAATATTTTTGGCAGCAGCGAGGATAACCTCTGGAAGAAAACGGTCATCAGCCTTGGGCAGCGTTTTGCCCATATAGCCAACTTCCCCGAGAATCCGGCCTTGAATTAGGGTTATTGGTTCATTAGTTCACTGGTTCATTGGTGCAAAGCCTAACCACCGCGTCATTATAAGGAACGAAGCAATCTCTAAGCTAAGCCAGACCGCTTTGGATAGCCGCTTTGCAACCGCTAATGTCAAGTCGGGAGATTGCTTCGTTCCTCGCAATGACGATGGGGCTTAAACGCTTTCCCTACCACGCCACCTCTGTGAAATCAAAAAAATCGATGCAATCGGTGCCAAAAAATTACTAAATTCACCACTTTGTAATCACCCTGGTTAATTTAGTCTATGTATAAAAAGATTCCCTCACTGCTTTTTACGCTCTTAATTGCTGCCACCACTTTCGTACACGCCCAGGACGCCGACCCAAATATGGGCATCATCCCGGTGCCGGTTTCTGTTAAAAAATCTATTGGCGAGTTCATCCTCAGCCAGGAAACTAAAATACAGGCCGATACGCCCAATAACAAGGCTGTTCTGTTTTTCTCTGCCTTCCTGTCGAACAATATGGCCTACAACAAACAGGTTGGCCTGCGCAATACCAATGCCGGCTCTAATATTATCTATCTTACTTCTACAGGCACCGAAGGCTTGCCAGCCGAGGGGTACCGCCTAACCATTACGCCACAGCAAATTACCGTTGCCGGCAAGGGGGCGGGCTTGTTTTACGGCATACAAACGCTTATACAACTGATGCCGCTTGAACGCGCGGCTACCGCTAAGCTGCCTTGTGCAACTATTGAAGATTACCCGCGTTTTGGTTATCGCGGTGTGATGCTGGATGTTTGCCGCCACTTTTTTTCTGTGGAGATGGTGAAACGCTACATCGACCTGATGGCCGGTTATAAGCTGAACACCTTTCACTGGCACCTTACCGACGACCAGGGCTGGCGCATAGAGATAAAGAAATACCCCCGCCTTACCCAGGTGGCCAGCGTGCGCGCCCAAACCGTGATAGGCAACTACCGCGACCGCACCCCGCAACAATTCGATAATACGCCGCACGGCGGTTTTTATACGCAGGACCAGATTCGCGATGTCATCAAATACGCTGCCGACCGCTATATCACCATCGTACCCGAAATTGAGATGCCCGGCCATGCACAGGCTGCGCTGGCTGCTTTCCCCGAGCTAAGCTGCGACCCCAAGCTGGATTATAAGGTGGCCGAAACCTGGGGCGTGTTCAATAATATTTATTGCCCGTCCGAAAAAACGTTCCACTTTTTGGAGGATGTGCTTACCGAGGTTATCGACCTGTTTCCCAGCAAATACATCCACATCGGTGGCGACGAAGCGCCCAAAACCGTTTGGAAGAGCTCCAAATTTTGCCAGGACCTGATAAAGAAACTTAAGTTAAAAGATGAACATGGTCTGCAGAGCTATTTTATTCAACGGATGGAAAAATTTGTGAACAACAAGGGCCGCAGCATTATCGGCTGGGACGAGATATTGGAGGGCGGCCTTGCGCCGAATGCCACGGTGATGAGTTGGAGAGGCGAGGAGGGCGGTATAGCCGCAGCTCAGCAGGATCACGACGTGATTATGACCCCCGGCAGCCAGGGACTATATATAGACCACGGGCAGGGCAGGCTTAACCAGGAGCCATTAAGCATCGGCGGCAACGAACCATTATCAAAGATATACAGTTATAACCCTACACCAGCGGTTTTAACGCCCGCGCAACAGGCGCACATAAAAGGCGTACAAGCTAATCTTTGGACAGAGTACATCACTACCGATAAAAAGGTAGAGTTTATGCTGCTGCCCAGGATGCTTGCCCTATCAGAAATTGCATGGGCACCGGTTGCCAACAAAAACTTTAAAGATTTTGCTGAAACCCGCCTTCCCGGTCACCTGGCCTGGCTGGATAAAGCCGGTTACGAATTCCACGTGCCTACGGCCATTGGTGCTGCTGATACTACAATTATCGGCACACAGCTAACCGTCGACCTGAAATCGCCGGTACAGGGCGCAACAATTTATTATACCATCGACGGCTACACCCCGCGCGAAACCGAAATGGTGTTTACCAAACCCATTACGTATCAGGTGCCAATAGACCAGTACCGCGAGCTACAGACCATTGTGGTAACGCCATCGGGCAAACGCAGCCCGGTAACCCGCACAGTGGTTTACAACAAGGCTCCGCTCGCCGCCGTAGGTTTTACGGGCACCGCTACGGGTATGAAATACCAGGCATCGCAGGGCACGTATGTAAACACTACACAGATAAACCCTGCGGCGGTGATAGATACGGGCATTGCCAAAAGCTTCCAGGTTGCTAATGCAGCATTTAAAAAGGCATTCGGCAAATACGGCGTGGTTTACACCGGTTATCTAAATGTGGATGCCGATGGTACCTACGGTTTTTCCACGCAATCGTACAACGGCTCGATGCTGTATATAGATGATTTACCCGTGGTTGATAACGATGGCCGCAAAGGCAACAACGAAACAACAGGCTATGTACCCTTGCTCAAAGGCTTCCACAAAATCACTGTAAAGTATGTAGATGCCTACACCAGCAACAGCATGCTGCGCGTTTATATGACGTTGCCCGGCAAGCCAAAAGGAGAAGTTTCACCCGATATGCTTTACAATTAAATTGGGGGATAGAAAGATGAATGCAAAATATTACGTTTACGCGGCATCGGTTTGCATACTCATGGCCGCTTGTGGCAACGATCCGAAACCTGCATCGGTTGCTGTTTCAGTGTCCGATACGCCTGTGCTGACAGAACCCTTCCGGTTCCATAAAGCGATAGAGGTATCGCCGGGGCAAACTTACGATGTACTCAGCTGGGGAAGGGGCGCAAAAATGGATGGCTCGTTCATGATATTGCACTCCGATTCGGCTGGGGTAAAATATACCACCACAACAGGCGACCTGGACGGCAATATATCAGATGTGTACAACTCAGATATGGATACCGACGGCAACCCCGAAATATTGATACAGGCCAAGGACAAAGACACGGTAAATTACGCCAGGATATACGCCTTCGAGTTCAATAACAACAACGCCAATAAACTCGATTTCCCAAAGCTTACCGGCTCGCAAAAAAAGGGTTACCGCGGCAATGATAACTTTTATATAAAAGAGGGTCTGCTGATACGCGAGTTCCCCATATACAACAGCAACGATAGCCTGGCCAAACCAACCGGCGCAAAGCGGGTATTACAATACGGCCTGCGCGGCAACAGTTTTTCTGTTACTCAATTAAGCAAAGATTCTGTTTCAGTAGCGGATAAAGCAGCTACGGTAACAACTGTTAAGAAAACGACCGTAGATAAGCCCACAAAAAAGAAAAAGGCAGCACCTAAGAAGAAGAAACGACGCAGGAGGAATTAAGGAAAGGGTTAGTTCGATTTACTAACCGCCGAAAAAGGAGATATAAAGACAATGTAATTAAGCGGGAGTTTTGCGGTATGGCGCAGAACTCCCGCTTTCTTTTTACATGCCCTCAAACGCGAAGGTTTCTTTAACGATGGCTTTGCGCGGTAGCAAATCGGGCTTTATACTGGCCTGGTACACAAATGATGCTACGATGATAGCAGCCTGTTTCAGGTCGGCTATTTGCAGGTGGTCGTAGCTATCCATATTGCTGTGGTGGGTACGGGTTTCATAATCTATCGGGTCCTGTATAAACTGGAAACCCGGTATGCCCGCCCAATCGAACGAAAGGTGGTCTGTAGAGCCGGTGTTTTTAAGCGATACCGTTGTAGCGCCCAGATCTTTGAAAGGAGCCAGCCATTGTTCAAATATGGGTTTGATGGCCGTATTGCCCTGGGCGTATATCCCCCTTATTTTGCCGGTGCCGTTATCCAGGTTAAAATAGGCCGACACTTTTGGCTGCTCGGGTTTCAGCTTGCCATCGGTATCCATAAAATGGTTCTTAACGTAACCGTAACTTCCGTACAAGCCTTGCTCTTCGCCGCCCCATAAAGCAATGCGGATGGTGCGTTTCGGCTTGATGCCCAATGAATCTAACAAGCGCACGGCTTCCATCATTACTATGCAGCCCGCAGCGTTATCAGTCGCGCCGGTAGCGGCGGTCCATGAGTCCAGGTGGCCGCCCAGCATCACCAGTTGCGATTTTAGTTTGGGGTCGGTGCCGGGTATTTCGGCTACCACATTATATCCTTTGGTATCAGCGGTAGATAGAGTTGCCTTTATATTCAGAGCAAGCTCTACTGGCTGGCCGCCATCTATCAGCCGCCTTATTTTCTGCCCGTCTTCTACCGATATGCTTACTGCGGGCAGGTTTTCCGGGTCGGTAGTTCTGTAGCCGCCGTTTGCCTGCACGAATACGGTACCATTGATGTTGTTGCGGCCAGTGCTGATAACGGCTATCGCGCCAGAGCTTTTTAGCAATACATCTACCCGGGCTATCAATTTAACATAGGTGCCCAAATACATCTCTATCATCTTGCGTTCTACCATATAAGTGTCGGTGGTATGGGCAAGCGCGCTGTCGGTAAGCCTTTCTGCCGAGGGTTTGAAATTAGCCGAGGTATTTATTTTACTGCCATGTACCAATATGAATTTGCCTTTATAGTCGGCAAGGTGTTGTTTGATATAAACGGTATCCATTAATTTCTCTCCGGGCAGCAGCACTACCTGCGCCTGTTGCAAGCCATTGGTAGATGGGCTCCATGGGTTGGGGTATGCCATTATGGGTTGCATATACGGCAATTTCATACTGATGCTGAACTCCTGCAAGTCCCACTGCTTACCAAATTCGCCCCAGGGTTCCATTTTGGCGTTTACCAGGCCCCATTTCTTCATGGTTTCTACGGCCCAGGTTGCGGCGCGATGATACCCCGGCGAACTGGTAAGGCGCGGACCGGCCACATCGGTGAGGTAATGCGCAATCTGCTCAATGTGCGAGCTGTTGAGCTCGGCTTTCCTGATCTTATTAAAGGTGGCGGTATCTACCGGCTCCTGAGCGTGAGCAGCGGATACGGAGAAAAAACAGGCCGCAAGCAATAGTTTGATGCTAAGGTTCTTCATGATGGATAAGTTTGAGTTATGCCGGTGAAAATAAGAATAATAAATTGCAGATGAGCGCAGTACATGCACCGCTTGCTGCAAATATTTGCCTCAGCTACTAGCCGGATGCCCCCAGAATGCGGATTTTCATCTTGGTGCTGGAATTGATTTTAGCAAAGATGCTCTTTTCAACCTTTCCAACCCTTTTAACTCTTCCAACCATTTTAACCTCGCGCAATCAATAACAATTCTAAATAACATATATCCCTTGTAATAAACATTATTAGCTTATCGTTTTGTATTTTTGCAAACCCGTTTATCCCACAACTATAAACATGAAGAAAAGTTCCATTTTTGGCCTTGTTGTTATTGCTATTGCCATTGCGGTTATCATAAGCGTGTACTCAAACACAAGTACTTACGGCTCCTTTACCGATGCCCGCCAAACCGAAAGCGAATTGCACGTAGTAGGCAAGCTTAATAAGCAAAAGGAATTGTATTACGATGCCACCAAGGATGCCAACTACTTCTCTTTCTACATGAAGGACGATAAAGGCAGCGAGTGCAAGGTGGTATTCACTGGTACCAAGCCCGAGGACTTTGAAAAATCGGAACAGATAGTGCTTACCGGCAAGATGATCGGCAGCGAGTTTCACGCCTCCAATATCCTGATGAAATGCCCCTCAAAATACACGCAGGATAAGTTAGAAACACAGGAATTTAAGGCTAAACCAGCCAGCATATAAGCAATTTTAATGGATACAGTATTTAAAGGTGAGCACCTTTTGCCGGGCCACATCGGCCAGTTCTTTCTCGTCCTCGCTTTCGGAGCCGCGCTTTTATCGTTTATCAGCTATTTTTTCGCCACTACGGATGATAAAGACAAACCAGCCAGTAGCTGGCAAACCCTTGGCCGTATAGGCTATTACTTAAACTCCCTGTCGGTTTTAGGTATCGGGGCATGCCTTTTTTACATCATCTACAACCATTATTTCGAGTACCATTACGTTTGGGCATATACCTCTAAAACGCTGCCGGTGCAATACATCATCTCCGCCTTTTGGAACGGGCAGGAGGGGGGCTTTATGCTCTGGATATTCTGGCAGGCATTGATAGGCCTGCTATTAATATGGAAGGCCGGTACCTGGGAGCGCCCGGTGATGACTGTTGTTGCCCTCTCACAGGCCGTATTGGCTACCATGGTGCTTGGCGTAAGCTTTTTAGGTGTGCATTTGGGTAGTTCGCCGTTTTTGCTGCTGCGCGATTTCATGTCAGAAGCACCTATTTTTAAACAAGCCGATTACCTTACTTTTATTAAAGACGGGCAGGGCATGGTGCCTTCGCTGCAGAACTACTGGATGGTGATACACCCGCCAACCTTGTTTTTGGGTTTTGCGGCCATGGTTACGCCATTTGCTTATGCCGTTGCCGGCCTTTGGCAAAAAAAATATAAAGAGTGGATACAACCCGCGCTGCCACACGCGCTGTTCGCCTGCATGATATTAGGCACAGGCGTAGTAATGGGTTCCTTTTGGGCTTACGAATCATTGAATTTCGGCGGCTTTTGGGCATGGGACCCGGTAGAGAACGCTTCTATCTTCCCCTGGATTACCATGGTGGCTGCGGTGCATGTGCTTATCGTGTTTAAAAACACCGGGCATTCGTACTTTACAGCTACGTTTTTGGTGCTCATCAGCTTCGTGCTGGTATGGTATTCGTCGTTCCTTAACCGCAGCGGTATCCTCGGCGATACTTCGGTACACTCCTTTACCGATTTGGGCATGTTTTGGCAATTGGTTACAGGCATCCTTGTATTTTTGGTGATGTCGGTATGGTTGCTGGTAAGCCGCTGGAAGGCTTTGCCTATTACCCAAAAAGACGAAGAAACCTATTCGCGTGAGTTTTGGATGTTCGTTGGAGCAGTTTTTCTGGGCTTGTCCTGCTTCCATCTCATCATGGTAACCTCCATACCTGTAGGGAACGCCATATTCGGCTGGAAAATAGCACCACCTGCCGATAAGGCCCGCTTGCTGCACTATAATATCTTCCAATCGTGCTTCGCATTCGTTATAACTATACTCACGGCGGTTACACAATTCCTCAAGTATAAAAAAACAGATGTCACCCGCTTTTTCATTACCACGGCGGTTTACTTGTTTTTGGCCGCACTCATTGCCGCGCTTATTGTTTACGTAACAGGGCTGTACAAGCTCCATTTTGTATTCGTGCTGCTGATGTGGGGTTCGGTGTATTCGGTACTGGCCAATGGCAAGGTTTTGGCAGATGCCTTTAAAGGCAAATTAAAACTGGCCGGTTCGGCCGTTGCGCRCATCGGTTTCGGTATGCTGCTGATAGGGGCCTTGATTTCTGCGGGTACAAGCTCGGTAATCTCTATCAATAATACGGGCGAAAACTATTCTGCCGATTTTGCCAAAACAGAGAATCCGCGCGAAAACATCCTGGTTTACCGCAACGAGCCGCAGAAAATGGGTGATTATACCGTTACCTATCTGGGCGATTCGCTGGCCCTGCCGGATCATTTTTACAAAGTAAACTACCGCAAGGTAGATGCTAACGGCAAGGTAGATGAAGATTTCACCCTGTTCCCCAAGGTGCAGGTAAATAAAGGCGCGTTGGCATCATCGCCCGATACCCGCCACTACCTACTGCACGATCTGTACACGCACATCACCATGACCAACTCTGCCAGCACGGCCGAGGAAAAAGGCAACGGAGCAGATGGTGACCAGCCTGCCGACGATAGCAAGGATTATGATGCACCTGTTCCGCATGAAATTGCGATAGGCGACACGATACCTTTCCGCGAAGGTTATATGGTACTGCGCAAGCTGGATAAAGCCGCGAAGCTGGAAAACATCCCAATGGATAATGTGCTGGCATCGGTAGGTGCCGAGCTTGATGTGGTTACCCACGGCCAAACCTATCATGCCAAGCCGGTTTATATATTGCAGAAAGATGGCCACGTTTTCTTTTTCCCCAAGAAACTCGAAGACGCTGGTCTGAAGCTGGAATTCACCAAAATAATGCCAACACAGGATAAGGTAGAGATTACGGTTTACCAGCAGCCCGAAAGCGCCAAGAAATACATCGTAATGCGTGCCATCAAATTCCCGTATATCAATTTCTTCTGGGCGGGCAGCGTTATTATGGTAATCGGTTTCTTGTTATCGATTTTAAGGAGGAATAAGGAGTTGAAGCCGGTACCTGCGAAAGCAAAATAAAACCTGCTATGGATAGCCCTGGTGCCATGGATATTTCTGCGGATGGTTTTACCATCGTAGAGGATATTTATAGCAAGGAAGAGGTTGCGGCAATCTTGTTTGAAATCAATCAGGCGGATACCAATAAAAATACGTTCCGCAAAACAACGGAGCTATTCGCTATCCGCCAGTTCCTGAAGGAGATACCCGCTGTTGCGCCACTGATATTTACCTGTAAGTTAAAAAGCCTGATAACCAGCTTGTTTGGCAATGATTATTTCGTGGTAAAATCTATTTATTTCGATAAGCCCGAGCTGTCTAACTGGTTCGTGGCCTGGCATCAGGACCTCACTATTTCGGTAGATAACAAACTGGAAATTGCCGGCTACGGCCCATGGACGGTTAAGCAGGAGCAATTTGCCGTACAGCCGCCACAGGAAATTTTAGAAGATAACTTCACCGTCCGCATACATCTCGACGATGCCGATGAAGGCAATGGAGCATTAAAAGTGCTTGCGGGTTCTCATTTAAAAGGAATTTGCCGCCCCGACACCATCGACTGGGCCACGCAAACAGAGGTAACTTGCAACGTAAAGGCAGGCGGCATTATGATAATGCGGCCGCTATTGATGCATGCCTCGGGCCGTACCACCAACAGCAAGCCGCGTAAGGTAATTCACATAGAATTTAGCAGGGCAAAGCTACCGCATGGCCTTTCCTGGGCCGAAAAGCACCTGATATTTTAAAATCGCTAAATATTGGTTAACTCCCGCTCCATTATCGTGTCGTCATTTAAAATAACCCAGTTTTTCCCATCGTCTGAGGTGTAAAACGCGTATTTGGGCCTACAGGTTTTGTATCTGCGCGTCAATGCTTTGCAACCACAAATAAATCCGCTTTCGCGGGTTATCCTGAATACATACTTCGAACAGGATTCTTTAAAAAGGCACGGTTTCCGGTGTTTCTTAGGAATTAACCAATAAATACGAATCAGTAACAAAAGCAGCATTTTACTCCGCTTTGGTAAAAACCAATACGTTGTAAGTGGTGCTGAACCCAGGCGTTGCGCCGATGCCGAAACATCCGTTGTTGCCGGCTACGTAAGTCTGTACAGAATCCATCCGCAGATACTGCCATCCCTGGCCGCTGTGCGAATCGATAAGGGTTTGCATTTGTGTTGCTACTGTGGCCGAAGAATCTTGTTGGGTAATCCTGGCCGTAAACGGTACTACTTTAATACTCATGATATAGTGATTAGGTTTAAGTAAGCAATATACCAAATGTTTTGCAATAACAAGATATTATCTATTTATTTTCAATTAGTTATGTTTTTTATTTGTCTCGATTTTCCTAACGCCTGAAAGGCCCGAAACAGGGACTTGACGCGTTATAGTCCGTTTTTTGGGTTGCCGAAAATTACGTCACACAAATATTTGCTGCATTTTACCGCCCCGCATCTCCAAAACACAACCGGATTTACGCAGCCGGGACCTTGTTGTATGCCACCATTTTATTCCCTATTGTATTATTCAATATAATTATTGCTAATTTTATGTAATCACTGTTACGTCGCTCTCATTTAGAGTAAGTTAAGCATATATAAGCATGGAAGAAAAGGCGGAATTGCTCAATCTATTGAACCAGCTTCAAAAAAGCGAGGAAAAATATCGCCAGCTTATAGAGCAAGCTTCAGATGCGATATATATCCTTAATTATACAGGCAATTTTACCGATGTAAACCAAAGCATGTGTAGCATGACCGGCTACACGCGCGACGAATTGTTGCAGATGACTATATTGCAGCTTATCGACCCGGAGCA
The DNA here is from genome assembly GCF_056406215.1 of Mucilaginibacter sp. P1_D10. Lineage (NCBI taxonomy): Bacteria > Pseudomonadati > Bacteroidota > Sphingobacteriia > Sphingobacteriales > Sphingobacteriaceae > Mucilaginibacter > Mucilaginibacter sp. P1_D10. The sequence continues at coordinate 198,501 of NZ_JBFUAP010000004.1, forward strand.
GCTGAAGACAGACCCGCTTAAGTACGTGTCACCCTCGGCACCCGAAACTTCCACCGTGCGCGAGCGGCGCTTTGTACACAAAAGCGGGCTGGTGTTTGATGTTGAGGTTAACGTGAAGACGTTCCCTCAGGATAGGGTGATGGTGATAGCCCGCGATATCACCATCCGCAAGGCGATGGAAGCCAACCTGGTGAACGCCGAGCTGAAGTTCCGTACCATTGCCGACCGCTCGATGGTGGGCATCTACATCGTACAGGAAGGGAAATTCGTGTACGTTAACCCACGCTTTGCCGAAGTTTTCGGCTACACGCCGGAAGAACTGATAGGCAATTATCCCACCAGGCTAATCATACACCCCAATCACCGCGACGAGGTGAACGAAAGCATACGCGCACGCCTCAGCGGCGAGGTGGAGAGCGTACACTACGAAACCGTAGGGCAGCGCAAAGACGGTAGCAATAACTGGATTGAATTTTACGGCAGCCGGGTAATGCTTAGCGGCGTGCCCTCCATCATCGGTACTATGCTGGATATTACGGAACGGAAGCGGGCCGAGGAGCAGATACTGAAAGAAAAAGAATCGTTACTGCGGTCTGAGGCCAACCTGCAAACCATTATCAACAACACCGATACTGCCTACGCCCTGCTGGATGCCCAGTTGAACATAGTAGAATACAACAATATGGCGCTGCAATACGCGGAAAAGGAATTTAATTACGACCCAGCCCTGGGCACTAACCTTATTACCCAGATACCTGCGGATCGCAAACCAAAATTCAGGGAATATGTTACCCGGGTATTGAGTGGCTCGCCGGTAAGTTACGAGGTAAGTTATGCAGGTGGCCCCGGCAATCAGCCCATATGGTACCACGTGCGTATGTTCCCCATTGCAGGTCGCGAGCAGCAGATACTGGGGCTGGTGTTTGCAGCCACCGATATATCAGACCGTAAACGGGCCGAGTACCACCTGCAGCAGGCTTATCGCAACATTCAATATCACGTGGAAAGCATAAAAGACATGGCCTGGAAACAATCGCATCTCATCCGTAGTCCGCTGGCCAACCTAAAAGCACTGGTAGATATACTGCGTGCCGACCCTACTGACCAGAATGCCCTTGACTATCTCTCCAGCGAACTGGAAAGGCTCGACACTGTAATCATAGAAATGAGCAACGATGCTACCGGACGTACAGTTTATAATTAATGGTGGGCATTGCCGACGGTTTTTCCCTGTGTTTTACCCCGCTAAGATGGCATTTACGTTAAAAAATGGGTAAATTGCCCATGATATGAGCACACAGGAAATACTCACCATTACCATTGTACTTACGGCCCTGTTTGCCTACATCAACCACAGGTTTATCAAATGGCCGCCTACCATAGGCATTATGGTGCTTTCGCTGCTGTGTTCCATGCTGTTGGCGGCTTTTGGCAACACCAACTCTCTTTTGACCGCAAAAGCCGTTCAATTAGCCTCCTCGGTAGATTTTCAGGATGTGCTGATGAATTTTATGCTCAGTTTCCTGCTATTTGCGGGTGCTATCCATATAGATGCCGCAAGGCTAAAAAAGGAACGCTGGCCTATTATTTTGCTGGCCACCTGTGGTACCCTAATTTCTACATTTCTGGTAGGGGGGATGGTGTATGGTCTTTTCCCATTGTTTTCTATCAACATACCCTTTATTTACTGCCTGCTGTTCGGCGCGCTGATTTCGCCTACCGACCCTATTGCCGTGCTGGCCATCCTGAAAGAAGCCAAAATACCGGCATCGCTCGAGCTGAAAATTTCAGGCGAGTCGCTTTTTAACGATGGGGTGGCGGTGGTGATATTCATCAGCATAGCCGAGGTGGCCAAATCGGGCGATTTTTCGTTCGTATCTGTTGGCGTATTGTTTTTGCAGGAGGCCGTTGGCGGTTTGCTTTTCGGCGCGCTGTTGGGGTACATTGGTTACTGGGCGCTTAAACCGATAGACGATTACAAGGTAGAAGTGCTGATAACCCTGGCTATTGTTGCAGGCGGCTATTTTTTAGCAGGATACCTGCACATCTCCGGGCCGCTGGCCATGGTAGTTGCGGGCATCATCACGGGCAACAAGATAAAGCGCGAGGGGATGTCTGACGTAAGCCGCGACTACCTGGATAAATTTTGGGAACTAATAGATGAGATATTGAACGCCGTATTGTTTTTGCTGATAGGGCTGGAGATGCTGGTGATAAAGGTAAACCCGATACTGCTGATTATTGGCGGCATTGTGATCGTAATAGTGCTGCTGGCGCGATGGGTATCGGTAGCTATACCGGTTTCGTTAATGCGATTCCGCATCAAATTTGAGGATAATGCGGTGGCCATACTTACCTGGGGCGGTTTACGCGGGGGGCTTTCTGTGGCCATGGCTTTATCACTCGGAAACAACATGCACCGCGATGAGTTTGTGCTGATTACCTATATCGTAGTGGTGTTTTCTATCTTTATACAGGGGCTAACGATTGGCAAGGTGGCAAAGCGGCTGCAAAGCAAACCGCTTTAGTATTACACTATCGTAATCTGCTCTAAACCCAAAAACCTACCATAAGCTTTAGCCGCTTTTTCCACCGCTTTCAAATTCTGCTGACTTAATGCTTTGAATGGTGTAAGTTCTACTTCCAGCACATCCTTTTTAATCACTCGTTTCCAAAGCCCTTCAATTTTACCGTTGATGAGGATGGTATGGTTAAAGATGGTTCCGCGCGGGTCGACTTTACCGATGTGTTTGGCATCGATGGTAGCGCCGCGGTCTTTGTAGCTCACAATATATTCATCGTAATTGGGTAATAGCTGAATCATGTTTGTTTTAACAACAGCCGTTTCGCGCTCCATAAACCAGTAAGTATTGCCATCAACCGCATGACTGCTTAGTTTTGATTTAATGGCTTCCAACCCCGCTTTGGCATCGGTGTTGGTTAAGCCGCTCCACCAGGCAAAATCGGCTACGGTTGCCGGCCCGTGTGAGGTAAAATAGCGTAAGGCTAGCATGGCGATGGCCTCATCTTTATCCAACGGTTTAGTTTTGGGTACACGTTCGTCGAATAAGGCATAGGTAAATTGCTTCCCTTCGCGGCCGCCGCTACAAACCAGTTGTTCCAGTTCCAGGTGCTCCATAATGTGTACAAAACGTTGTTCGTTGGTGGCTATGCTATGCTGATTAAAAAAAGCAGCAATTTCATCCCGTGCCAGTTGCTGTTTGCCGTTCAGTGCTTTTACGATCAGCTTTTCACATTTGGCCAATATTTGCGCATCCAGTTGTAACTGGCGGTGATACGATGCCGCTGTTGCCTGAATGCGTTTAGCAGTAAGCTGCAGCATCCATCTTACATCTTCGGGATGTACAAAATGCCAGGTGGGCCTCAATACATGGGTGCGAATAATATTGCCGTCGGCTAAGGCCTTGTCTATCAAGCCATCAGTTGCGTTCTTCAATCGCAGGCCCAATGCCCATTTAGCACCGGCGTAATCCTGCGATTGCACGGCGCCCATATGCCTTACGATGTCGGCCGGGCTTGTAAACTCAGGGTTCAGCAAATGCTGATTTTGCAGGCGAAGCCGGGTGATGCTAAAATTACTCATGGCTATTAGTGATACACTAATATAGTTAAGGTTAGCATAATATATTTGTTTGGAGGAATTTATCCCCTAAGTTTTTTTTCTCCGTTTAAAGGAACAAAATTCCACTTGCGTTTCAGCGGTCATTGCCGTCGGTCTCAACCGCCGGGACACAGACAGGCAATTTCGCTGGCTAAAGCCGATTTTCATAACCAGGAACCCGTCGGTTGAAACCGGTGGGAATGAAGTTTCAATACTCCATTCAATCTCCCATATACGATAAACTACTTACAACTCATCATTCCCACTCACTACTCCCACCCACGTAACTAACATTGCTGCAACTTTTCCACAATGGCCTTAATGCAAAGGCAATGGATTAAATTAGCAGATTATTAAAAGCAGCGACTTGGCCAAGACTACCGAAACCAAAGAAACCCCCTTAATGCAGCAGTATAACGCCATAAAGGCTAAGTACCCCGGTGCTTTGCTGCTGTTCCGCGTGGGCGATTTTTACGAAACCTTCGGCGAGGACGCCATTAAAGCCGCCGGTATTTTGGGCATCACGCTCACCCGCCGCGGCAATGGCGCGGCGACTTTTATAGAGCTGGCCGGTTTCCCGCACCACTCGCTGGATACCTACCTGCCCAAGCTGGTGCGTGCCGGGCAGCGCGTTGCCATTTGCGACCAGCTGGAAGATCCCAAGACTACCAAGACCATTGTAAAACGCGGCGTTACCGAACTGGTTACGCCCGGCGTTGCCACCAGCGATAATATCCTGCAACAAAAGCGTAATAACTACCTGGCGTCGCTGTATTTCGAGAAGAACAGTGTAGGCATCGCGCTTATCGATATCTCTACCGGTGAGTTCCTGACGGCGCAGGGCAACAGCGGCTACATAGATAAGCTGCTGCAAAGCTACGCTCCAAGCGAGGTGATATTCCCCAAAAGCCGCCACCACGATTTCAAGGATAACTACGGTGATCGCTTTTATACCTACATGCTGGACGAATGGCCCTACAGCGGGGATTACGCACACGAAACCCTGCTAAAACATTTCGGCGTAAAATCGCTGAAAGGTTTTGGTATCGATAAACTGAACCTGGGCATCATAGCCGCCGGCGTGGCGCTGCACTACCTCAACGAAACCGAACACCGCAACCTGCAGCACATCAGCTCCATAGGCAGGATAGAGGAAGACCGGTACTTATGGCTCGACAGGTTCAGCATACGCAACCTGGAGTTGGTAGGTTCTGCTAACGAGAATGCGCTTACGTTGGTAGATGTGCTTGATCATACCTGCTCGCCCATGGGTGCACGCCTGCTGCGCCGCTGGATAGTGATGCCGCTTAAGGAGATAAAGCCCATAAACGACCGCCTGGGCGTGGTAGAATATTTTATAGCGCAGCAAGAGCTGCGCGAAACGCTGCAGCAATACATCCGCCAGATAGGTGATCTGGAGCGCCTGATAAGCAAGATCGGCCTGCAAAAGGCCAATCCGCGCGAGGTAAGCCAGCTGAAAAGAGCGCTGCTGGCGATAGCCGACATCAAAAAGATAGCAGAAACGGCCGACAGTGCCCCGTTGCGCGCCATTGGCGAACAACTGAACCCTTGCGTCACCATCTGCGAGAAGATAGCTCACGAACTGCACCCCGAGCCACCGGTAATGATCGTAAAGGGATCCGTAATAAACGACGGCATCAATGAGGAATTGGACCGCTTGCGCAAAATTGCGTTCGGCGGTAAGGGCTACCTGCTGGAGATACAGAAACGTGAGGCCGAAGCCACGGGCATACCATCGCTAAAGGTATCGTTCAATAATGTGTTCGGTTACTACCTGGAGGTTACCCACAGTCACCGTGAAAAGGTACCCACCGAATGGATACGCAAGCAAACGCTGGTAAATGCCGAACGCTACATAACGCCCGAACTTAAGGAATACGAAGAGCAGATATTAGGTGCCGAGGAAAAAATATTGGCTTTGGAGACACGCCTGTATAACGATTTGCTGTATGCGCTCGCCGAATACATCAAACCCATACAACTCAACGCGCAGCTGATTGCCCGGCTGGATGTGCTGCTGAACTTCGCTGATATATCGATCAAGAACTATTATGTGAAGCCCAATGTTACCGATAGCCGCGTGCTGGATATTAAAGGCGGCCGCCACCCCGTGATAGAAAAGAACCTGCCCCTAGGCGAGGAATACATTACCAATGATGTGTACCTGGATTCGGATTCGCAACAGATCATCATCATTACCGGGCCAAACATGGCGGGTAAATCGGCCTTGTTGAGGCAGACTGGTCTCATCGTGCTGATGGCACAGATGGGTTGTTTTGTGCCGGCCAAAGCAGCGGCCATAGGTTTGGTAGATAAGATATTTACGAGGGTGGGGGCGTCAGACAACCTCTCCTCCGGCGAATCTACCTTTATGGTGGAGATGAACGAAACCGCCAGCATCCTCAATAACCTGAGCGACCGAAGCCTGATTTTATTGGACGAGATTGGCCGCGGCACTTCTACTTATGATGGCATATCCATCGCCTGGTCAATAGCAGAATACCTGCATAATCAAACCACAGCACGCGCCAAAACGCTTTTCGCCACACATTACCACGAATTGAACGAGCTGAGCAACAGCTTCAACCGTATCAAGAATTTCAATGTTTCGGTAAAGGAGGTTGGGCAGCAAATCATCTTCCTGCGCAAACTGGTACCGGGCGGCAGCGAGCATAGTTTCGGTATACATGTAGCCAAGCTGGCCGGCATGCCGCAGAAAGTACTGATCCGCGCCAACGAGATATTGAAGAAACTGGAGAACGAACGCACCGGCGGCGAGCACATTAAAGAAAGCATTCGCAAGGTGCAGAAGCAGGCCGTGCAGATGCAGATGTTCTCGATAGACGACCCTGTGCTGGTAAAGATCCGCGATACCCTCAACAACCTCGACGTAAACACCCTAACCCCCGTAGAAGCCCTGATGAAACTGGACGAGATACAGCGGGTGATAAAGGGATGATAGATGTGCAGATTTTAACCTATCGTCTTTGCGAGCGAAGCGCGGCAATCATCGGTTTAAAGAGCAGCTTTGCAAATCCGCCCTGCATGCCGGGGATTGCCGCGCCGCCCTTTTGCGCTTCCCTTCCCTCGGCGGCTCGCAATGACGAATGTGTGGTGTTAATAAGTTTATAACATCTTCTGTAACGTTTTTGCCTTAAACGATATCTTTATCGCATGCTTTTAAAACGCTATACCAATTTAGCCTTTATTTTTGCCGCCGCTATACTATTGACTGCTTGCCACTCGCGTAAACTGACTGTACGGAACAACAACGGCCCGGGGCGCCACGGCCCTTACGTAATGGTAAAACCGGATAAGGAAATTGCCGATAAATACGCCACCATGATGGGCGTGAAGCGCAATGATGTCCAAAACGGAAGGCTATATAGTTTTATCGAAGAGTGGATGGGCACCCCTTACCGTTTTGGCGGGTTGGATAAGGACGGTATAGATTGCTCGGGCCTGGTGTACCTGTTGCAGCAACAGGTTTATGATATGCCTGTGCCACGCACCTGTGCCCTGCAGGTAAATAACATCAAACGCAAGTACGAGGAGGAGCTAAAAGAAGGCGATCTGGTGTTCTTCGATTTCGACGGGAAGCAGTTTAGCCATGTGGGCGTTTACCTGCAAAACGGTTATATCGTACATGCCAGCACCCGTCGCGGGGTGGTGGTGGTGCGCCTGCACGATAACGGTATCTACCAGTATTTCTCCCGCGCAGGCTCGGTATTGGATCCTTTACTTACCATGCCTGGCAACTAAGCAAACCGCTTAATTACTTTCCGGAGAAGGGGCGACAGCCACAGGTTTCTTTTTCCGCGAAGCGAAGAGCCTTTTTATCATGGGCTTGTCGTTGGTATCTCCCGGGTAATATTTCTTGCGGAACCGGGCCATAGCCAGGGCCCAAATGACAAATCCAACGCTGATAAACTGTGTGTCTACTTCGTAATAAACACAAAATGACACGAAAATACACAGCAAGGGCAAGGTAACGAAGTTAGTCCGTTGTGCTTTCCATTCCAAATTGGTTTCAATTTGGTGCGGTTTTATACAAAGGGTTGCAGCATGTTTAATAAGGTAGCGGGTTAACAGGGTTTGGCCCATCACGCTGAATGCTATTACATTAAAGTAAATAAAAATACCTATGGCGTTGCCCGGCCCGAGCGTTTCTGTCATTACCGATACACCGAAGGGGAAGAGCGATATGAAGAAGAGGAACACCAGGTTCCAGATGATGAGCCCTTTGCTGTAATCTTTTAAATAACTGAATATCTTGAGGTGCTTCAGCCAAAACATCCCCACAAAAAAGAACGCAGTAACGTAGCCGAACAGCCTTGGCATCAATTCAAATAAAGCATGTTTTATTTCCTTCCTTTCGGCGTGCCGAAGCCCCTCGGGCAGTTTTATCTCTAACACCATTATGGTGATGATGATCGCAAAAACTGCGTCGCTGAACAGGATTATCCGTTCCAACTGGAACTCTTTCTTTATTTCTTCTTCTTCCTTTATATCCATGGCTATAGAAAAATTGTATATTTTTGTGGTATTATGCAAAAACCAAAACAGGATTACTCTTTCTGGACTAAATATAAGCGTTTTGCAGGTACCGAGATTATGCTCTACGTCATCATGATCGTAGGCATCATTCTGGGTATCATCATTTTCCGCTAATCAGCTTTTCACCAGGCTTATGTTGTAATTATCAGTATCGGCTACTTTTTGGTAAAACTCTACCAGCTCCGCGTACAAATATTTGCTATACGTACCTTCTTTTAGCTGGATGCGCCGCGTATAAACCAATTCGCCAGCCTTGATGGTGGTCGTCATGGTAAAGCGACCGAATGGCTTATCGATGGTAACATTATCCGGTTTAAACTCGGGTTTATAGCCTACAGGCAATTTATAGGTAATCTCGTCCTCGTCGGTATAACCCCGGTTGATGTATAGTGGGGTAACACGGTTGCGTACGTCCCTTGGCGCGCGGCCGGTGCGGTTAAGCGGGTTGAGCGAGAAATAAAGCTTGCCGTTATCTGCAGTAGCGAAATCGCGGGCGTTTATCTTCAAATCCTCGGTGATTGATGGCAGGATCGCCTTATCCTGTTTAAAGTTATAGTTTATTATATCGAGGTTGTTGATGGCCGGATAAAATTTCGGGAACATTTTCAACTGCTCTACAGGTGCTTCATCAAGCATGTCTTCGCGGTTATCGTATTGGGTCCCTTTAAAAATGGTGGTAACGCTGCCTGTAAGCATACCTTTATCATCAATAGTAAAGATCGCTTTGCGCGTTTGTAAGTTTATTGGCGATGCGTAGCTGGTGGTATGCATCAACTTGCCGCCCTGCGGGGTACAGGCCAACACGTTGCGGTCGTCGGTAAAATCGCTCAGGAAACCGAATGGTATCTTTTGGCTGGTGCATTCTAAAAACGTGGTATCGTTTTTTAGCGGCAGGCATAAAATGATATGGTTGCCCTGGCCCATGCTGGGGAAATCGGGCATCAGGCTTACTTTCTCGCTACCAGCTTCCACTACGCAATACCACGAATCTATCCCCACCGCACTAAGCAGGGCCTGTGTATAATTCACCAGGGCTTTGCAATCGCCGTAGCTTGTACGGTCTACATCAGCCGCCAAAAAAGGCTGATAACCGCCAATGCCCACCTGCACACTGATGTACCGGGTTTTCGATTGCATGTACTCATATATTTTTTTTGCCTTTAGCTTTGGGTCGGTAATGTTGGCGGTAAGTTGCTTTACGAATTCTACGGTAGGGGTAGGCAGGGCCTTGCGGCTGGCCAGTAATTTATCGTAAGTCCATTGCCCTAGTTCTTTCCAGTTGCTAAAGCTGCCGCTAATACCTTCGTATTTAAAATCCTGCGGGGCAATTTTTACCATACTAAGGTATTCCTCTTCGTTGGGGCTATAGGGCTCGTATCGGAATGCCTTGATGCCGCTCACCTGCCAGGTGTAGGTTTTGAGCCCTTCTTTAGTGCTGCCGATGGCCACTTTTGCCGGCATATTTATCTCTTTATACCTTATTTTGAACGATGGGCTGCAAGCAAAAGTGAAGGTGCTTTTTTCCACAGCCATGCCCGATGAGGAATTGGGCCGCCAATCATCAAAATTGAGGGATTGTTTTGAGCGTTGCTCGTACTCGTACTCTATGGTGTAGGGATATGAACCAATAGATGGTATGAAATGCTTCAGCCGGGAATCATCGAACAGCGAGTAGCTCGCCGTGGCGCTTTGGTCGGCAAAATCTTTTTCACTGAATTTGCTTATCTGCTTGCCGAATTCGTTGTAAGTAAAGCCCTTTACGCTGCGGATAGGATTGCTTTTATTATACCATAACACGATTCGGGCAATATCGTCGCCGTTTTTGTTGAGTACGGTTATGGCTTTTTTTATATGGTAAATGGTATTGTCATCGTCCTTTACCTCAATATTCACTTCTTCGTTGCGCACTACGGCACTGGCATAGGGCAGCAGGTTTTTTGGGATAAGGCTTACATCATAATTTTGCTGCGACTGAGCCTGCGAAGCTATAGCCAGCATCAGCATAAAAAACACCGAACAGATTAGTTTCATTTACTTCTTTTTAAACACGATTTCGCCTTTTTCGGTGGCCACAATTTTGTTAAATAATTCCTTTAAGTAGGGGTATTCTTCCGGCTCGTATATCGTTTTGGTCAATTGAAAAACGTTAGAAAACGTAAAGTTGTTCCCCTCGCCGGCAAAATTGGTGATGAATTTGCCACCCTTGTTGGGTAAGCTGATGGCGATACCCTGCGGCGCGCTATCAATAACATAATCTGCCGGCAGGTGCATATTGAGAGTGAAACGGTCGTCTGACGACATGCCCAAATCTACGGGATAGTTGCGGTCCTCCAACTTAAAAGGGTTAGCGGTTATTCTATCGAAAAAGAATGGGTTGAAGGCAAGTTTGTTGTGGTTTAAATTATCGAAGGCATCAATCTCTACCTCATATTTTTCGGTGATGGGCATATCCAAACTATCTACATTGCTGATCGCCGATGTAAGGATTTTTGTTTTTACCAGCTTGTCGTCTAAATTCTCCACGTATTCGTCCAATGTGTTGAATTTTTTTATCGCCTTCCTTCTATCGTAGGCCTCGTAGCCAAAATAGTAGGTGGTGATAGTGCCTTTTAATTTGCCGTTGCTTTGTAGGGTAAGGTCGTAAGAGCTGGTTTGGGCTTTGCGTTGGCTAGGGGTAAGGTCTATCCAGTAGCTGGGTTTATCCAGGCTCATTACGCGGCCCTGGTCGTTGAGGCATTTAAGTGGCAGCATATCAAAGGATAACAGCGGGTCTGATGCATCAAGCATATAGCTTTTATCAGCAATATTCACCTTTGCCACCACGTAGTTGAAATCATCCTCTACCGGGTAAAGTTTATTTACTACGCCATTGGCACGGGTGCTTAGCAACACCGCTTCGGCATTAAGGCCAGCCGCGCCAAGCGCGGTTACCAAAGTTAGGTTGATATCGCCCACAGTGCCGGCATGGCTATCAAGTGCCTTGCGTATGCCTTCGCTGCCGAACGAATAGATATTGTTCCACTTGATTGTTTTCTGGATGTAGGCAAAAACGGCTTTGGCTTTTTCCAGTTCATCTTTTTTGCCTGAAATTATGGGTAGTATATAAGGTTTTAGCTGGTCTTTCTTTTTTAGCTGTGAGCCAAAGTAATCCGCATGTTTCAGGTTGAAGTCAACGTCTTTCCATTCTTTTGTGTACTTGGTTTTTACGCCGGTATCGAAATTCGTCCATTCGGAAAGCTCGAAATAAATTGCCGACATGAAATTCTTCGGCGCTGTCATGTTATCCTCTTCTATGAATGCCGGGATATCCGCCATCTGGAACGTCATATGCGAGCAATCGGCCTTAGCACCGTGGCGGGTAAAACATTCTTTTTCTATGTCCGCCGTATTTTTGGTGAGTTTATAAGGTCCCCTCAAAGAGATGTTGAAATTCCAGAATCCCGGGATATGCACCTCATACAAGGAATTTATTTTGGGTATATCGTCCTGGAATTTCCATGTCGGTATAACCCATTGGGTGCTGGTAAACTCGTATTTATATTCAATTATGCTGCCCGCTTTAAGGTTGGGCATGGTAAACTTCAGCGTTTTCCAGTATTTGTTTTCGGTTGTAGTAAAGGCCGCTTTGTTACCCAGTTCAGTAGTTTGTACATTGCCGTTTTCGTCGGTATAGGTGGTGATGCCTTTAAGGTCGTTCACTTGTTCATCGCCATACTTTAATATCCGCAGCGGTATTTCTACCGTGCCTTTATCAAAGCCTTTGGTGTTGATTATCTTTATCTTAACGTGGTAGTTGTAAATAACTTTGAGCACCTCGTCGCTTGCGATGGTAATTTGCGCATTGCCGTATTCGTTTAAAACAACGGCCCGGGCGGCGGTGTCTTTAGCGTATTTTTTCATGCTAAGGTCCTGGGCACTAACATCGCCATAGGTAAAATCCTGGCTGCGGGCGAGGGTGCTTGTTAGGATGAACGTGAATAGTAGGAGTAAGATTTTTCTCATGCAGGTTTAAGTTAATTTCGGAGGCTTGAAAATAAGCAATTATCGGGTTAATTTAATCATAAAAATAAACTACCGAAAATTTTAAGGTTTTTGCCACCTTTGCAGTCCCGACCCGAACAACCATGAAATTAAATTTAAAACGGCCCCTTGCCTTTTTCGACCTGGAAACCACCGGTACAAATATCGGCACCGACCGTATAGTAGAAATATCCGTAATAAAACTTAACCCCGACGGCAGCGAAGAGGTTGCTACCTGGCGCGTACATCCGGGTATCCCTATTCCGCTGGAATCATCTATCGTACACGGTATTTATGATGAGCACATCAAAGATGAAAAGCGTTTTCATGAATTGGGTGTGGACATAGCCGCTTTTATAGGCGATAGCGACCTCGCAGGCTATAACAGCAATAAATTCGACATCCCGATGCTAATGGAGGAATTCCTGCGCGCCGGTATCCTGTTCGATTTAGAGAACCGCTACTTTGTAGATGTACAGAATATTTTCCACCAGATGGAACAGCGCACCCTGCGGGCAGCTTATAAATTTTATTGCGATAAAGACATTATAAACGCCCACAGTGCCGAGGCAGATACCCGCGCAACGATGGAAGTTTTGCTTGCCCAGGTAGAGCGTTATGTAGATACCGAATACGAAGACAAAAAAGGCGTGCGCAGCAAGCCGGTAACCGGCGATGTAGAGGAGTTGCACAAATTTACCAACCTTAGCCGTCCGGTTGATTTTGCCGGCCGGATGGTTTACAACGAGGAAGGCGAAGAACTGATAAACTTTGGCAAGCACAAAGGCAAAAGGGTAGAAGACGTGCTGAACGTGGAACCAAGCTACTACTCCTGGATGATGCAGGGCGATTTCCCTTTATACACCAAGCGTAAACTGGAAGGTATATACAAACGCTGGAGCGCTAAAAAAGCAGCCGAGAAACTGGCCGCAAGGCCGGCACAACAAAACGTGCCACAAGCCGTTGACACCAAACAGGCCGCGCCTAAGCCAACCTTCAGTAACAACGCACCTAAAACAACGCCACAAATCAACAGGCCACACTTTAATAACAACCAGCCAGCTAAAAAGAAAGACGAGCCGTCTAAGCCTATTGACGATGATATGCTGAAGTTGCTGGCCAATAAATTTGGGAAGAGTTAGCCCCCCACCCCCCTGAAGGGGGAGCTTTAGTAAAAAATAAGCCCGTCTATTCATTTAGATGGGCTTTTATTTTGCTCCCCTTTCAGGGGGCCGGGGGGCTCAAAAACGATATATTCCTTTTCAGCCCCTCGAATTTGGTGCGTTTTACAGCGGAATTCTTGAATACTTTCTGGAACACATCCTGCGTAATATCTTCCCAATCATCCTGCTTCATGCCAAGTAATTCGGGGTGCGGGGTAAAGGCCGGTTCGGTGTGGATTACCGAGAAACGGTTCCATGGGCAAACATCCTGGCAAATATCGCAGCCGAACATCCAGTTATCCATTTTGCCTTTAAACTCCGCGGGTATTTCGTCCTTCAATTCGATGGTGAGGTAAGAGATGCAGCGGCTGCCATCAACCACGTAAGGGCCAACAATGGCATCGGTGGGGCAGGCATCTATACATCGGGTGCAGGTGCCGCAATGGTCGGCAGTGGGTTCCACGTCATATTCCAGGTCGATATCTACGATGAGTTCCGCCAGGAAAAAGAAAGAACCAGCCTGCTTATTCAACAAATTGGCGTTTTTGCCTACCCAGCCTAAGCCGGCTTTTTTGGCCCAGGCTTTATCCAAAACAGGTGCCGAATCTACAAACGCCCGGCCGCCAACTTCGCCAATTTCGCGGTTGATAAAGGCTAACAATTGCTTTAGCTTATCTTTTATAACAAAATGATAATCAGCGCCATAAGCGTACTTACATATTTTAGGAGATGACGCGTCAGTTTGCTGTTCGTCGGTGTAATAATTCAGAGCTACCGAGATTACCGATTTTGCGCCGTCTACCAGCAGGCGCGGGTCCAGCCGTTTATCGAAATGGTTTTCCATGTAGCGCATCTCGCCATGCATGCCTTTGTTTAGCCATGTTTCCAGGCGTGGGGCCTCCTCCTCTAAAAACTCCGCTTTGGCAATGCCGCAAAACATGAAGCCCAGGTTTTTAGCCTCGGTTTTAATCATTTGCGAATAAGATGAACGGTTTTGCAGCATTGCGGCAAAGATACGGAGGAAAGTCGGAAAAGTAGGGGAAGTCAGTAAAGCCTCGATTTCCGATCTTTTGGACTCCCCCCAAAACTTGGTACGGTTTTTTCTATCTATAGGTTAATAACATCAACCTTAAATTTAAAAATATGGAAACGACAATAGAAAAATTCGACCGCGCCAACAATCAGGGCAAGAACCACGATATTAAAGGCAATGTGGCCAACGTGGATAACGAAACGTTAAGGCAAGACGGCGCAGACGCCGACAAAGCTAAAGAAATACTTACCGTTACACCGGATAACGATAACGAAGAACTGGAAAACCCGCAGCCCCAGAATTCATCGAACAAAGGGCAGGGGCCGGCTGGCGAAAACCTGTAAAAACAACAAAGCCTCTTCTGGCACGGAAGAGGCTTTGTTGTTTAGTTGCCGTTATGGTAGGCCATCTTGTTTACATAGGTGGCCTCGCTGCTTATCTGGTTCTTATCGTCTATGCGGAAAATGCTGGCCTTGCGCACATCATAACGTACATTGCCGTTGTCTTTATCCTTTAAGCCGATTACATCGTATTCAACCACCACTGTACTATCGGTATTGATAGTTTTATCAACCAGGTATTTAGCATCCGGCGATACATAAAACTCCAGGTGGAATATTTCATCGGCACCGGTAGGGCCGTTTGCCGTACCCTTCCAATCGCTACTGGTGATATTAGCTTTAGGCCCGTACTGGCTTACCAGGCTTTTCAGGTCGTGATCGTTAAGATACCTGAAGTGTTCTTGTATCAGTAACGCTGATTGTGCTTTCCTGTCTACGACAGGTTTTTCGGGTTGCTGGTTGCACGCAGCCAAAACGGCGACAGCGCACACTGCGAGTAAAGCGTAACGGGATGTGATATGCATGGCTAAAGATAAAAGCTTTTAACTAAAGCCGCTATTAAAAGCTATTCTTTATAGCGTTGCCCAACGTTTTGGTGCTCCAGTAGCCGCTATCCAATATGCGTCTTACGGTAAGCAAAGGGTACTCCGGGTCGCGTTTATCAGCCAGCTGAAAAGCCATCTTAAAGCCTCTTTGCTGTATTTCGGGCAACACAGGCTTTTTCCATATACCGAATGGGTAAGCAAAGTAGATGATTTTTTTGCCGGTTATTTCTTCCAGTTTCTTGGTCGGCTTATCTATCTGGGTAACCCAATCGTCAACCGGGCGGTAGGTTATTTTGCCGTTTTTGCCTTTTATCTGGAAAACACCGTTATGGGTGTATTTATCCACGCGGTGATGATCCCAGGTGTGGCTGGCAATTACGTTACCGGCATCTGATAATTGTTTAACCATATCGGCTGTCATATAACGCGGGCGACCTATAGATACCGTCATCACAAAATAAACAGCTTTGAAGCCATACTTTTTCAGCTCAGGCGCAGCGATGGTAAACTGGTCAAGGTCGGTATCATCGAACGTGAGCATGATAGGTTTTTTGGGCAATGCTGCGCCGGTTGTAAGATAGTTGTACAATTGGTCGGGCAGAATGGTGTGATAACCGCTATCGGCCAGCATCTTGATATGCTCCTTAAAAGCCGCAATTTGTACGATGTAATCTTTCGCGCCTTTGCTGTCGGTAGCTTTCCAATCGCGTATTTGGTGATAGCACAGGATAGGCACCTGCTTGCGTGCCAACACGGCCGCATTATCAACTGGCCCTGTTGCCAATTTAACAGAAGCGGGTACCGCAGTAGTTTGCGCTGTACCCACGGTATCAGCGTCTTTGTCGGTTGAAGATGGCTTAGACTGGCAGGAAACCATGCCTAAAATACAGAGCGGCAGCAGGACAGAAAGTTGTTTGAACATAGCGCAGATGGTTGTTTATTTTTACAGGCCGCTAAAATAATACAATTCTAAAGGATATATTATTAACTGTTAATAAATATCACAGAATTTAAAGCACGATGCGCTTGCCCTCGGCAATGGAGCGTTTGGCGGCATCTAATATCTGCATCACAACCATGTTATACTTTAGCGAGGAGCGGTCGTTGATGCCCAATAGCCTGTTTTTAAGCACTAATTGCAGGTAGGTTACCGGGTTATCCAAGGGCGGCTCCAGCGTGTTGGTGATAGCTGCGTTGCTGCTATTATCGTTTATGCGGGTGAGCGTATTGCTCCGGTCGAACGCGTGCATATAGCCCTTATCCCCAAAAACTTCAAGATCTTTGATAGAGAAGGGCCAGTTCCATGATGCTTCTATGAGGCCGGTAGCCGTAGGGTATTCTATCACGATGTTTACGTCGTCTTCCACCTTGGGGTAAACGCTCAGCTTAAAATGGCGGGCAACGGCGGTTACGGCAACGGGGCGTTGGCCATCCATCAGCCAGGTCATCAGGTCGGCGCCATAGCAGCCAAAATCTATCAGGGCGCCGCCGCCGTTCAGGTCGGGGTCGGTAAGCCAGCTCAGGAATTCATTGCTGCATCCAATTTCCTTTGGCCCCTGGTGACCATCGTGCACCACCATTTTGCGTATCTGGCCAAGGCTATCCTTCGATGCCATATTGTACACATGCTGGTAAGAAGGGTACCAGGTGGTTTCGTAATTGGTGAGCAGTTTAATGTAGTATTTCAGCGCCAAAAACTCCATCCGTTTGGCCTGTGCAAGGGTAGCAGCCAATGGTTTTTCTACCATGACGCTGATACCCAGCGGCGCGCATATCTCCACGATATCTATATGCTTAGCCACCGGGTTGTAACCCAAAACGGCTTCGGGCTTGGTAGCCAGCACCATCTTCTTTAGGTCGTCGTAAAAGATAGAATCGGGCAGGTGGTATTTTTCCTGGTATTTGGCGCGCAACTGCTTATCGGCTTCGGCTATACCTACTATAATTACCTTGCCTTGTTGGTAGTCGCTCAGGATGCCGTTGACATGGTCGTGCGCCATACCGGCAATGGCCAGCCTGGTAGTGCTTAGCAATACCGGGGCAACCTGCGGCGTAGTTACAGTCGGCTCTACAGGTTTTACTTTTGCAGTATCCTGCGCAAATGAAATTGATTTAAATGCACCCGCAAGGATGGCCAGGCAAATTAAAAATCGCGTTAATTTCATAGGACAAACTTAGCTGTTTTATTTTTCGGTTGATAACGAATACGGTGCCGCTGCTGTTTTGGTACCCCTTGTTTTATTTGGCGTTGCCGACATGTTGAAGTTAAGCACAGCGCCTTTCAGCAAATCGGCATGATTTAGCCAGTTAAGGTCGTATGCCTTGCCGTTTACGCTGAGCGATTGCACATAGGTATTTGCCGCGCTGTTGTTCGGCGCATTTATTACCACGGTTTTGCCGTTGTCCAGCGTAAGCGTAAGTTTTTTGAACAATGGCGTGCCTATTACGTACTGGCCGCTGCCCGGGCAAACCGGGTAAAAGCCCATTGCCGAGAATACATACCAGGCCGATGTTTGGCCGTTATCCTCATCGCCGCAGTAGCCGTCCGGCGTGGCTTTGTAAAGTTTGTTCATCACATCACGTACGTGTACCTGGGTTTTCCAGGGTTGGCCGGCGTAGTTGTAAAGGTAGGTCATGTGCTGTATGGGTTGGTTGCCGTGGGCGTACTGGCCCATGCCGGCAATTTGCATCTCGCGTATCTCGTGGATCACTTCGCCGTAATAGCTATCATCGAAAACCGGCGGGAGGGACCATACCGAATCGAGCTTGGCCACGAATTTCTGTTTGCCGCCCATCAGATCAATAAGGCCCTGTATATCGTGGAAAACGCTCCAGGTGTAGTGCCAGCTGTTACCCTCGGTAAAAGCATCACCCCATTTGAAGGGACTGAAGGGGCTCTGGAATTTACCATCTCTGTTTTTGCCGCGCATGAAACCTGTTGACGGGTCGAACAGGTTTTTATAGTTCATGCTGCGTTTTTTGTACAGGTCTATTTCTGATGCAGGGCGGTTTAAAGCTTTGCCCAACTTGTATATGGTAAAATCGTCATAAGCATACTCAAGCGTACGCGCCGCGTTCTCGTTTATCTTCACATCATAAGGTACATAACCCAGGGTGTTGTAGTAATCTACGCCGTCGCGGCCGGTAGCTGCGGGGCCATCGTTGTTTGCGCCATGTATCAATGCCTGGTAAAGGGTGTTGATGTCATACCCGCGGAGGCCTTTAAGGTAAGCATCTGCCACTACCGATGCCGAGTTGTTGCCAACCATTACGTCTGAATAGCCGGGGCTGCTCCACTCGGGCAGCCAGCCGCCTTCTTTATAATCGTTTACCAAACCAGCCTGCATTTCTTTATTGATGGCCGGGTACACCAAATTCAGGAAGGGGTAAAGGGCGCGGAACGTATCCCAGAAACCAGTACCTGCAAATTTATAGCCCGGCTTAACGGTGCCATCCTGTGCGCTCCAGTGTATGGGTTGGTTTTTGGCATCCAGTTCATACATTTTGTTGGGGAAGAAGAGCATGCGGTACAGGCAAGAGTAAAAGGTACGTGTTTGGTCTACCGTACCGCCTTCTACCGCTAAACGGCTAAGGGTTTTGTTCCAGGTGGCTTTTGCTTTGGCGCAGGTTGCATCAAAGCTTTCTTTGCCAATTTCGCGTTGCAGGCTTATTTCTGCTTGTTCTAAGCTGATGAACGATGATGCTACGCGCAGATGCACTTTTTCGCCTTTAGCAGTTTTAAAACCTATAACGGCGCTTACATGCTTGGCGCTAAGCTCGGTCCCCTCGGTAAGCGTGCTATCGCTAAACAACTGCGCCATGCCGATTGGTTTATCTACATAAATAACAAAGTAATTCTTGAAGTTTTTTAACGGCCCACGGGCGTATTTGGTAGAGTAGCCTGTGATTTTACCGGCACCCCGGTCAACCTTAATATATGAGCCTTTATCGAAAGCATCTATTACGATGTACGAGCTATCGCTTTTTGGGTAGGTAAACCTGAATTGTGCACCGCGCTCGGTAGCGGTGATTTCGGTAGTTACGTCATGGTCGGCCAGGTAAACGCTGTAATAGTACGGCTTGGCTATTTCTGTTTTGTGCGAAAACCAACTTTGGCGGCCATTTTGCGTAACTTTTAGTTTGCCCGTGATGGGCATAATGGCAAACTGCCCGTAATCGTTCATCCATGGCGATGGTTGGTGCGTTTGCTTAAAGCCGTTTATTTTATATGCATCGTAGGTGTATTGCCATCCGTCGCCCATTTTGCCGGTTTGGGGTGTCCAAAAGTTCATGCCCCAAGGCAAAGCTATGGCAGGGTAGGTGTTGCCGTTGCTCAGGTCGTATTTAGATTGGGTACCCATCAATGGGTTTATCCATTCAACCGGGTCGGTTATTTTTGGTGCCTGCTGGGCGAAAGTGCTGGTTGCTAATAGTATCGAACTTAATACAAGGAAGCTTTTTTTCATATGTGAGATAATAATAGGTAAAAGTAAGCCGGCTGTAAATATAAAAGACTGGCGGGGTATTGCCAGTCTTTTATATTGTAAAATTATTACCACCCCGGGTTTTGCGTGAGTTTTGTGTTGGTATTTATTTCCCGTTGTGGAATGGCCCACAAGTAGTACTGGCTCTTCATGGTTACGCCTTGTTCGTTCGGCGTAGAAGTGGCTTCACCGAAGATGTTATTCTTTACATCGTAGATCTTATGCGTGCGCTGTATATCAAAGTAAGCCTTGTCTTCGTAAGCCAGTTCGTGATAACGCTCGCGCCAAACTTCTTCCCTAAAAGTTTCCTTAGATAATGCGCCTATGGGAGCAAGTTGAGCGCGCGCCCGTATTTTATTCAGCTGCGCAATAGCCGTTGCATTTGGGCCGCCTTCGGCTTCGTTACTTGCTTCAGCATATATCAGCATTGCTTCGGGCAGGCGCAGCAAAGTGTAGTTCTCGTCGCTTTTACCATTACCCAGGGCGCTCTCCACATGGAAGTATTTATAAAGCGCGTGTTCGCCAAATTGGATAATGGTTCCGGGGTCTTTATCCTTGGGATAACTGGAGAAATAAAACTGCCTTTCCTGAGTACGAAGATCGCCGGCGGGGTAGCTGGCAACAAATTCGTTTGTAGGTATCATAGCACCCAGGTGGTCGCCGTAGGCACCAACCTGCAGATTGAACGGCAGCGTTAGCTGCGGGATAGCATTTTCGCGCACACCCACCAGGTAATTGATCTGGAAGATAAGTTCGCCGGTGTTTTTATGCGCGTTATCGTGCAGGTAGTCGTACTTATCAAACAGGGTATACTGGTTTAACACAGGTAAAACTTCCCGTGCGGCCAGGGCGTAGTTTTCTGGTTTATTTAAAGGGAAGCCCGCCATGGTTAAATATACGCTGCCAAGCAGTGTGCGCACAGCACCAAGCGATGTGCGACCTGTTTCGTCTTTTTCTGCCATGCCCGAAGCCTTTGCCGCTTGCAGGTCGGTTACAATCTGCGCGTATACATCGGCAATAGGGGTACGGGTGGGGTACAGGTTCTCGCTGTTTATGGCAACCGGCTCGGTAATTAAAGGCACATCGCCATAAAGCCTCACCAGGTGATAATAAAAGAACGCCCTTAAAAAGTACGCCTCGCCCAGCAGGCGTTTTTTTGCTGCATCATCCATACTGATCTTGGGGATGTTCGCAATAGCGATGTTAGCATTAGAAATAGCGTTGTAGCTATTAGCCCAAACCGTTTGAAAACCCGGATTAACCGAACTGGTGGTCTGGGTTATAACCGCCCTGTTGTTTACGCTTTGGCCCAACGAAGTGGCGTGGCCGGCAAAAAGTTCGATAGTGATAAAGGGGCTTTCGCCGTACGCATCACCATTTAAGAACATGTAAAGAGATGTGTATATACCGTTTACAAAGGTTTGTGCCTGCGATGCTGTTGTAAAGTAATTGTCCTTTACAAAATTCCCTTTATTTTCCTCGTCGAGGTATTTTCTGCAGCTGCCAAAGGGCATAGCAAGGATCAGTAATAGCAAACCGACCCTGTATTTTTTTAAGTTAAACTTCATAATAGCGTATATTAATTGTTGTTTAATTAGAAACTTGCGTTAACACCAAGCAGGAAGGTTCTTGGTTTTGGATAATCATAAAACTGGATACCCTGGGTAAAGTTGCTGTTGCCGTTGTAGGTGGAAACTTCCGGGTCATAACCGGTGTATTTGGTTATCAGGAACAGGTTTTGCCCTTGCGCGTAAACCCTCAGCCTGCTCATTTTTAATTTCTTCAAAATATTATCGGAGAAATTATACCCCAGTGTTACCGCTCTGCCACGTATGAACGAACCGTTCTCTACCTTAGTAGAATAGATTTCCGTTTGGTACCTCACGTAAGCCGGTCTGTTTTCGGCAATGCTGGTGTTTTGGTTCTCAGGCGTCCAGGCGTTTAGTACGGTGGCGTAACTATTTGCCTGGCCGGTACGGTCCTGGCCCGAGTGGCGGGTTAGGTTCATTACCTGGTTGCCGTAGTTAAACTGAAGCTCTACGCCCAGGTCGATGTTTTTATAGCGTAAGGTATTGCTAAAAGTACCGTAACCATCCGGTGTTGATTTTCCCAATACCTCGCGGTCGTCGGCGCTAATCTTGCCGTCGCCATTCAGATCCTTTATTTTCAGATCGCCCGGCAACAGGTTGTATTTAGCCGCTTCTGCAGCTTCGCTGGTTCCCCAGGTACCCAATACGGTGTAGCCATAAAAACTACCCGGGGCAAGACCTACGCGCATCAGGTTAAAATCCGAAAGGAATCCCGGCGAAAGGTAGATGTCGTCGTTATTGGTACCCAATGAAATGATCTTACTTTTCAGCAGCGAGATATTGAAGGAAGAGGTCCAGCTGAAATTATCTGTTTTGATATTTTGTGTGCTGATGGTAAACTCTAAACCTTTGTTTTGCAGCTTACCTATATTTTTATAAACGCTGCCGAAACCGCTGGTTTGTGGTAATGGTGCGTTCAACAGCAATGCCTGGGTTTTCTTTAAGTAGGCATCTGCTTCCAAAGTAACTCGGTTATTAAATAAACCAAGGGATACACCAAAATCTATCTCGGAGTTTTTCTCCCATGAAAGATCCTCGTTACCAATAGTGGTTTGGCGCGTGCCGATAGTTTGGGCACCGCCGAAAACGTAATTGGTTGTTTCTATCCTGGCCTGCGATTGGTATTCGCCAATTTCGGAGTTACCCGTTAAGCCGTAGCTTAAACGGAACTTTAGATCGGAAATGGTTTTGTTGTCTTTCAGGAAAGCTTCCTGCGATGCACGCCATGCCAGCGCTGCCGAAGGGAAGAAACCGTATTTTACGTTTTTACCAAAGCGAGATGAACCATCCTCGCGGCCGGTAACGGTTAACAGGTATTTCTCTTTGTAATTGTAATTCACCCGGCCAAAGAAAGATTGCATTTGCCATGCATCGTAATTAGAGTTGGGGATACCCGGTACGCTGCCTGCGCCAAGGTTGTAGTAGCCATAAAAATTATCAGACAAGATACTGGTGGATGCACCAAAGCCCGTTTGTTTGAAATTTTGACGTTCGAAACCGGCCACAACGTTTATCCTGTGGATGTTGTTAAACGTTTTATCGTAGGTGAAGTGGTTTTCCCATTGCCAAAAAGTGTTGTTACGCTCGCTGATGGATGCCGAACTGTACTTTTGATCGGGCGTGGCACCGCCAACCAAGCCTGTTTGCGAGTTAGGGTAGTAATTTGCCGATGTAGTTACACCCAATGTACTACGGAACTGCAGACCCGGGAACAAGTTGAAGTTTAAATAACCGTTACCGCTAAACACGCGGATCCTGGTTAATTGATTAATTTCGTTTAACTGTGCAACCGGGTTGTCGCCGCCTTCCATGTTAGGGTAATCGGTACGTTTGCCGTAGCTGCCGTCGGGGTATTTTATAGGAATGATAGGGATCATCTCGATAAGCATACGCGGGATATTGTTACCACCGGTTCCGTTATCCTGGGCGCGGCCGTCCTGCGCGTTGTAGTTTAGGGTAGCGCCAACCTTTAACCACGATTTTATTTGATTGTCGAAAGTTAAGCGGGCGTTGTAGCGTTTTAAGTAGCTATTGATGATGATACCCTGGTCGTCTGCATAGTTTAAAAACAGACCATAGTTAAGCTTTTCTGTAGAGCCGGTGAACGCAAGGTTGTGATTTTGACTTACAGCGGTGCGGGTGGTCTCGTCCTGCCAGTCTACATCGTACAGCGGCTGCAGGTTCGAGTCGAACAGCTTACCGATGAGTGCGGTACGTATAACCTTTGGGTCGTCATCTGCATATTTACCTGCCGCCCAGCCAACCGGATCATATTTTTTAATGTTGGCGTACGATTGGTCTTCCACAGCTAAAAATTGCTGTGCATTTAACACCGGAATTTTACGGGCCATTTTGCTTACGCTTACATAGCTGTCGTAGCTTATTCCGCTTGATGGTCCGCCTTTGTTGCCGCGTTTGGTAGTCACCAAAATTACACCGTTTGCACCGCGTGTACCGTAAATAGCGGTTGATGATGCGTCTTTTAATACATCTATCGATTCTATATCATTAGGGTTGATGGAATTTCCACCTTCCGTCCAAACCACACCATCCACTACATACAATGGGTCGGTATTGGTGTTGATAGAGCTGTACCCACGGATGCGGATCTTGGTGGCACCACCCGGTGCGCCAGAATTGGTTGACACGTTTACACCTGCAATTTTACCGGCGAGTTCCTGCTCCAGGTTGGTTTGTGGCCTGTCCTGTAACTGGCGACCGCTTACACTTCCTACCGAACCGGTAAGGTCTACGCGTTTTTGTGTGCCATAACCCACTACCACCACTTCGTTAAGGGCCTTTGGCTGCTCTACCAGTACCACATCAATAGTTGTACGGTTATTAATGGCAATTTCCTGCTGGTTGTAGCCTATGAAGCTGAACACCAGCGTACCGGTACCATCTGGCACGGTAAGTTTGTACGTGCCGTTTACATCGGTAACGGTGCCGGTTGTGGTGCCTTTTAGTTTTACGTTTACGCCGGGGAGCGGGCCTTTGGCATCGGTGACTGTTCCTGTAACGTCAATAGCTTTAAATTCCAACGGGGCGTAGTCTGCATCCTTCTTTTTTACCACAATGGTTTCCTGGAAAATTTTGTAAGTAAGCGGCTGCCCTTCAAAGGCTTTATCCAATGCTTCGGTAATGGTAACATTCGTTACATCAATATTGATGGCACTTGCTTTTGATACATCCTGCTTATCGTACATAAAATGATAGCCGGTTTGTTTTTCTATCTGGCGCAGTATCTTTTCAACCGAAGTGTTCCTTTGTTTTAAAGAAACTACCTGACTAAACGTTTTAGCACTGACAGTAGTGAAGGCTGCAATTATTAAAATAGCAGTGAGTTTCATAACCAAAATAATTTTGGAAAGTTTAGGCCACGCCACGGGCAAGGCCTTAGAATTAAAATTCATAAGTTTGTAGAGTTTGGGTTAAACATTAAGTTTCAATTCGTCTGATTGCGATGGTTGGGGAACCCAGATACATAGCCGGAGAAGTGTTTCGACCCACTTCCCGGTTTTTTTATGATCTACTGATGCGCTTTTTGTAAAAGCACAACCGGGTTCGCCCTGGCGGTTAACTTGGTTTTCGTTGTAGGTCTTCTGTCATGGTGTGTTTTTTAAGGTGGATATTGGTAAATATATATTGAGCTATTTTTTTGGCTATCTATAAAACGATGATGTTCTTTCCCTCAATTTTCAACTCAAGGCCGGTATATTCCAGCATCTTTAACAATTCGGATGCTTTTACATTGCGCGATATGCGTCCATTAAATTCGCGGTGCGGTATTTTGCCTTTGTAAACCACATCAACATCGTACCAGCGCGATGCCTGGCGCAGTATCATATCCACCCCCGCATCCCTAAACTGGAAGATGCCGTTCTTCCAGGCCGTTTCGTCATCTACATCAACATCGTCAACTACGCGGCTTTGGCCGTTGGTTTTTATTTGCGCCTGTTGCCCGGGTTTCAACCTTGCCGAAAAATTGCCGCTGGTAATATTTACCGCGCCCTCCAACAAAGTGGCTTTCAATACGCTTTCGTCATCATAGGCCATTACGTTGAAATGGGTACCTAAAACCTCAATTTCAGCGTGGTTGGTTTTTACTTTAAAAGGCATTGCAGGGTTTTTAGCCACTTCGAAATACGCCTCGCCAGTAATATTCACTTCGCGGGTTTTACCCGTAAAAAACGTAGGGAACCGCAATGACGATGCGGCGTTTAACCAAACCTTCGTTCCATCAGGCAGTATAACCTGATATTGTCCGCCGCGTGGAGTTACAATGGTGTTGATAGATGGGGTAGGGTTATTAACGGCCATAGCGGCTGCGTTGTATAGCAGCTGGCCGTCGGCCGTTTTTTTAACTACGGTAGCGCCTTCTTTGGCCAGGGTGCCGTTTTGGGCATTATCTAAAATGATAGCCTTGCCGTTCGCAAGGGTAAGTATGGCTTTATTGCCGCCAGGCAAGGCATCACGTGGCGGGTGTTTAACTACTACGGCCTGTGTTTGCTCTGCTTTTTTTGGGTGTATATAACGTTGAATGCAAAAACTCACGAAGAGCAACATTACTGCGGCAGCCGCAATCTTGCTCCATAAAACCACCGTTCCCCCTGATTTTTTTGGCTTATCGGCACGGCCTGAAGTGATAATGCTTTTTAGGATAGCGTCAGACTTATTGGCATCAAACAATGGTTCACCCGAGTTTAATCCATCCCAGGCCTGGCGGATAAGCTGAGAAAGCTCCTCGTCGCGGTCGCCGGCATCTATTATAGCAAACAGTTCATCACGCTCCTGCGTGGTGGTTGTTTTATTATAATAACGATAAAAAAGGTATTGCAACCTCAACCTGGATGTTTCCATTAAATGTTTTTCAATAACTGGTAGTGTAAAAGCAAGGGTGCTTTGCTTACATGACACCAAAGACTTGTAAAAAGGGGGTATAGACTACTAACTTTTTTTGAAAATAATTGCTGCAAGTATTATCACAGCCGACATATCCATATTAGACTGTACAAAATTGGTGATGGACTGGGTGGATGACTGTAAATATTTTTTTACAGTCTCGCGAGAAAGTCCCATCTGGCTGGCTATCTCGTCGTATTTTAATTTTTTGTGGCGGCTAAGCAGGTAAACCTTTTGCTGCTGGGGCGGCAGATGATCAATAGCCTGATCAAGCAGGGTGTAATAAACCTCGAGGACCGAATGGTCATCTTCCTGCACCAATGCCAAGGCATTTTCTTCGATGTGTTTTTGATGGAGGCGTTCTTTGGCAAGTTTGCGCAAGCTGTTAAGCGCGTGGTTTTTAGAAATAACAAATAAATACGCGCCGAAATTTTGTACAGCGGCGAGGTTTTCGCGGTTGAGCCATATTTTCAGGAAAACATCCTGTACTACTTCCTCTGCAAGCTCGGCAGAGCCGGTAAGCCGGTAAATATGCGCGCCCAGGTGTTGGTGATGGGTATAGAACAATTCGCTAAAGGCGTGTTCGTCTCCACCGGCAACTCTCTGGAGTAACTCGTTTTCGCAAGGTAGTACGTCTAACATAGGCTGTTATTGGTAGCGGCAAATAATAAAAAAAATACTATAAACGCAACCCTAATAATGTTTTAATGTTAAAAAAGTATCACATTGTGTAAATTGAACACAATTTAATTTCTTGAGTGATAAATATTTAATCTTTAATAAAATTTATAAAAAATGAACTTTCGTTAAAACAACGATGAATTGCCGCCAGGTTTTATCTGCCCTCGTTTATCTGGTCTGCTTGTCGGGCAATGGTGCTAACAGAAAATAACGACAGCAATAAAAGGAACGAGCTTTTTTTCATATGATGTAATGGTGGATATATCAGCCGGTAAATATAAAATACTGCGGCATATTGCAGGCCTTTTATATCAATTTTGATACGCAATGGTGAAATTGAGACGATGCTGCGACAATTATGCCCAAAGCCGCTACCGGATTTTACGATTTCCTACCCCGGAAAGCGCTTAATGATTATCTGCTTTTCGCCAAATTCAATACCTTTAGGCATGAAAAAACTTGCCTTGCTTTTCATCACTATGTTTCCGCTTATAGCCGCTGCGCAAAACCCCGATTCGGCCTGGTTTGTGAATAATTACGTCAAAAAGGAAGTGGCCATCCCCATGCGCGATGGCGTAAAGCTTTTTACATCTATATATATCCCTAAAGATGAAACCGAAAAGCACCCGATATTGCTAACCCGCACGCCATATTCGGTAGCGCCTTACGGGACCGCATACCGCTCTTATTGGCGCAGCTATATGATGCGTTATTGCAAAGAGGGCTATATCATCGTAAATCAGGATGTGCGCGGCAAATACATGAGCGAGGGTAAATTCGAAGTGGTGCGCCCCTTCAACCCCAATAAAAAAACAAAGCAGGACATAGATGAGGCGAGCGATAGCTACGATACCATCGACTGGTTGGTGAAGAACATCGCTAACAATAACGGCAAAGTAGGCGCGATAGGCATCTCGTTCCCGGGTTTTTATGCTACTATGGTGGCTTTGAGCGGCCACCCGGCTTTAAAAGTTGTTAGTCCGCAGGCACCGGTTACGGATCGCTTCTTCGGCGACGACGACCACCACAACGGCGTAATGATGCTGATGGATGCCTTCGATTTCCAAGTGGTGTATGGCTTTACTGCGCCAAGCCGCAAGCCATCGATAAACGGTGCGCGGGGTACCTTGCAATTCGGCAGCCAGGATAATTACGACCATTACCTGAAAATGGGGGCGATGCCCAACTTTACCAAACTAAGCGGGGATACCATGAAATTCTGGAGCGATATGATGGACCACCCCAACCTGGATACCTGGTGGAAAGCCCGCGATGCACGCGCCGGAATAAAGAATGTAAAACCCGCCATGTTGGTTACGGGTGGCCTTTTTGATGCGGAAGATGCTTATGGGGCATGGCATACGTACCAGGCTTTGGTGAAACAGAGCCCGGCAACCAACAGTAAACTTGTTATCGGCCCATGGTACCACGGGCAATGGGCCAGCAAGGACGGCTCGCGGTTGGGCAATGTAAGGTTTGACGGTAATACGGCTGTTTTTTATCAAAATATGGAAGTGCCCTACTTCAATTACTATTTAAAAGGCATAGGTGCCGATGTACTTAGCAAAGCCACCATTTTTTTCTCGGGCGAAAACAAATGGCGTACATTTAAGCAGTGGCCGCTGGCCGATGCCAAACCAACGCCGGTTTACCTGGAGCAGAACGGTGCCTTATCGTTTACGCAGCTACAAACCTTTGCGCCATCGTTCGATACTTATGTCAGCGACCCCGCCAAGCCTGTTCCTTATACCGAGAAAGTGCATGCCTTCCGCACCCGTGAGTATATGGATGATGACCAGCGCTTTGCTTCGCGCCGCCCGGATGTGTTGACCTATGATGGTGGGGTACTAACCGAGGACCTTACCGTGGCCGGCCCGGTAGTGGCCGATTTATTGGTTGCCTTAAGCAGCACCGATGCTGATTTTGTGGTGAAGATAATAGATGTATTTCCGGATGATACCCCTATAGACCCCATCACCAAATACCCGATGGGCGGCTACCAGATGCTGGTGCGCGCCGAGATTATGCGCGGCAAGTTCCGCAATAGTTTCGAGCGGCCCGAGCCATTTGTGCCCGGCCAAACCACTCAGGTGAAATTTACCCTGCCCGATGTGGCCCACACCTTTAAGAAAGGGCACAAGCTGATGATACAGATACAAAGCACATGGTTCCCGCTTACCGACAGGAACCCGCAGCAATTCGTACCGAACATCAATAAAGCTAGTGATGCCGATTTTGTGAAGGAAACTATTAAGATTTACCATAACCAATCGAAGATTATATTGCCGATAATAAAATAAGAGTATTGCTTTAAGGTATGGTAGAGATTTTTAACACAGAGGCCGCAAAGTGAGAAACACAAAGGCCGCGGAGATTTATTTGATTTGACTCAAGAAAACTCAGTGACCTCTGCGAAAAATCTCTGTTTCCTCTGTGTTTAGATAACCAGAATAGGGTAGATGTAAACAATGATTTAACGCTGACTTAACAATTATTTGCTTTTCGCTACATTCGCCTTTTCACAAAAAAGAGGTGTAAGTAAGCGATATTAAATGGGCAATAAATTGAGGTTAGCGGAGTATAAGGTGCTGTTGTACCGCCTGGCATTGGGTTACCTGTTCTACTTTATTGCCCGGGTATTGTTTTTCGCGTTCAATACGAACCTTATCGCCATAGATGATACCGCAACGCTGCTTAAGCTGTGTTATTACGGCATCGCGTTCGATACGGCCGCGCTGCTGTACATCAACATTTTGTTCATATTGGCCAGTGTGCTGCCCTTTACCATCAACACGCGGCCCGGCTATCAAAAAGGACTCACTATAATATACTTCACAACCAATTTACTGGCCTACGCCACCAACTTCATCGATATTATTTATTACCGCTTTAGCCAGGTGCGCTCTACAAGGGCCACGTTGGATATCGTATCTCAGGAAAGCAATAAGGAGGCGCTTACCGCCCATTTTGCCTTTGCGTATTGGTATATACTGGTAATCTTCCTAATTGCCTCGTTTTTGTGGGTATGGCTATATCAGCGCGTGAAGGTGAAACCCATCAAAACTAAGCCCGGCTGGGCATACTTTGTTTCATCGATAGGGGTGTTGCTGGTAACCGTGGCTCTGATTATCGGCGGCATACGCGGCGATTTTAAACATAGCACCCGGCCCATCAATATGGTGGATGCCTACAAACATGTTACCGTACCCAACCAGGGCGATGTGGTGCTCAATACGCCTTTCGCTATTATCCGCACCTTTAGCAGCAACAATTTCAAGCTGCAGCATTTTACTGATGAAAGTTACATCAGGGCCAACATCCAACCCATCAAGCAATACAACGGCCACCCGGCAAGCAAACCCAATGTGGTCATTATTATATTAGAGAGCATGGCCCGCGAGTATTGGGGCAGCATGAACCGCAATGCCAATATCCCCGGCTTTAAATCGTACACGCCCTTCCTCGATTCATTGAGCGATAGCAGCCTGATATTTATCAACGCCTATGCCAACGGGCGGCAATCTATCCACGGCATGTCTTCGGTTTTGGCGGGGATACCTTCGTTCCAAACAGCGTTTACTTCGTCGCCCTATGCCAAGCAAAAGATAGCGTCCA
Source organism: Mucilaginibacter sp. P1_D10 (assembly GCF_056406215.1). Lineage (NCBI taxonomy): Bacteria > Pseudomonadati > Bacteroidota > Sphingobacteriia > Sphingobacteriales > Sphingobacteriaceae > Mucilaginibacter > Mucilaginibacter sp. P1_D10. The sequence continues at coordinate 229,074 of NZ_JBFUAP010000004.1, forward strand.
TCGTGTCCGTGTGCGATAGTTTGGGTTATCAAACCTCCTTTTTCCATGGCGCGGCAAATGGTTCTATGGGTTTCCAGGGCTTCGGCAGCATCCTCGGGTTCAAAAACTATTATGGCCGTACCGAATATAATAACGATAAGGATTTCGACGGCATCTGGGGTATATGGGACGAGCAATTCTTCCGTTTTATGGCCAACACCCTCGGCACACAGCAGCAACCCTTTATGGCCACGCTGTTCACGCTTTCCTCGCACGACCCTTACCAATTGCCCGAAAAGTACAAAAAACGCTTCATCGGTGGCCCGCTGCCCATCCACAAAACGGTGCAGTATTCAGATAATGCGCTGCGGCAATTCTTCAACTACGCCAAAACCCAGCCCTGGTACGCCAATACCATTTTCGTGATAACAGCCGATCACACCAGCCAAACGCATTACCCCGAATACAGCAAGGAGCTCAACCGCTTTGCCGTGCCGATACTTTTCTACAGCGCTAATCCGGCCTATAGTTTAAAAGGCGTCCGTACGGATCTGGCCTCGCAGATGGATATCTACCCATCCCTTGCCGATTTGATAGGCTATAATAAGCCTTTCCGGTCATGGGGCCGCAGCCTCATTAGCAATATGCCCGGCGAAACCCCGCGTGTAATCAATTCCACAGGCAATATTTACCAGTTTATGCAGGGCAACTATACCTACCTGTTTGATGGTAAAAACATTACCGGCATATTCGCCGCCGCAGACAAAGGTCTTGAGCACAACCTGATGGACGGCAAGCCAAACCCCGAAATGGAAAAGGGTATGATGGATTGCAAAGCCTTTGTACAGGATTACGCCGATAGGGTAGTTAACCATAAGCTGAACGAGGCGAAGTAAGGAACAATCCTGGATACCACTTGCACCGATGGCGCAAATGCCCATAAGCATACTTGTTTTTTGAAACATAAACTCTTTTGTTCGGTTTCTTAGAGATATTAGCAATATGGAAAACCAAAAACAAGCACCAAAAGTATTAGCGGCCAACGAAGGTGAAACCCTCTCGGTTATGGGCGGGAACTACCGCATACTGGTTTCGGGCAAGGAAACGGGCGGGGCATTCGCCACCATCGAAATGCTGGTGCCGCCCGGCGGTGGCCCCGGTCCGCATGCACATGCCGATTTCGAGGAATCGTTCTATATCGTGGAGGGCGAGGTGCTGGTAAAATCTGAGGTATCCACTTTTACGGCGACCAAAGGAGCCTTTATCAATATCCCTAAAGGAGGAGTCGTACACGGTTTCAAGAACAAAAGCGATAAAATGGCTCATTTGCTTTGTACCGTGGTACCAGCGGGACTGGAGGAGATGTTCTTGGAGATAGGGCAGCCCGTAAAAGCCGGAGAATTTTTGCCACCGCCTGTAATGAGCGACCCCGAAACAGCTAGAAAAATGGTCGCTATTGCCGAAAAATATGGCCAAAAGGTTTACCCGCCCGATTATTTGGGGTAAGGCATAATTGTGCTCAAAATATTGCGGTAAGTCCGCGTAGCGAGTCGACCCACCTCACCACAGCTGTGGTGACTACGCTCAATCACGCTCTCTGCGGATTAATAGCCCGTCACTAGGCAGAATCACCAAACGTTCCTATGGAACGTTAACAAACCGACGTTTTTATTTCTACCAACCAGACGTTCCTAACGGAACGAAATTGCGTTCCGCATCCCATAGGGATGCTTGGTTGGTAGAAAATAGCAAAAATCCGACCACGTTCCATAGGAATGTTTGGTTAATCGCTTGATTTTTAGTTAATGATACATTAACCTTTGTAAATCAGCAAGATTAAAGAACGATAGTGCCCGCAGTATGTGGCTTCACATACACTCCCCCTATACAAGCCTAACCTTAAGTAAACACACAGCTAACACGCCGCACCTATCTTGGCCCTAAAAAACAAATGAAGGCTATAAAAGGCGTATTGCTGTTATCATTATTAAATGCGGGCATTGCCTGCGCGCAGGACTTAAAATTACCGGCACGAGAGCCGGAAGTATTGAAAGCCAAATACACGTTCGATTATTGGGGCAAGCTGGGGCTTTCGGGCATTGTAAGGAGCCGTACAGATAAGAACGTTTTCTGGATGCAGAACGACTCGGGCGACCAGCCACGCGTTTTCGCTATCGATAGCCTGGGCAAATTCTACCAATCGGCACGGTACCGCAACTATGAGGGCATTACCATTGCCGGCGCAACCAACGTAGACTGGGAAGATATCGCCGTAGACGACAAAGGAAACCTCATTATTGCAGATGCCGGCAACAACTATAACGATCGCCGCGACCTGGTGCTTTACGTAGTGCCCGAGCCATCGCCTATTGCCAGCAACACTACTTTTTTGAAGAAACTCTTCTTTAAATACCCCGACCAGAAAGTTTACAACGCCAAAACCGATTTCAACTACGATTGCGAGGCTGTATTTTTTGCCGATGGCAAGTTCCACATGCTCTCTAAAGACCGCATGGATACTTTTACCCGCCTTTATCGAATGGACGTAGAGAAAACCGACGAAGTAAACACGCTTACGCTACTTGATAAATTCAACATTGGCGGCAAGGTAACCGCTGCCGATTGCACCGAAGACGGCAACCGCCTGGTGGTAATTACGTACCGCTCTATCTGGATATTCGAGCGCACCGGCCCGGGCTCAAGCTGGTTCATGGCAATATTTACTGGTTGCCGGTAAAGGCCCCGCAAATAGAATCTGTTTGCTTTAAGGATGATAAAACCCTGTGGTTATTAGACGAAGAAACCGCTGCGCTTTACGAAGTACCGGTTAACAAATTGATGAAAGTTCGTTAATTTTTTTACCGCAAAGTACGCAAAGTAAAAAACGCAAAGAGCGCAAAGATTTTTTAACAGTCTCTTTAAATAGGTTAAACCAAATCAAATCTCTGCGCTCTTTGCGTTCACAACGCTGCAAATCCTCTGTGTTCTTTGCGGTGAAAAAAGACTTAACTCTTCATCGCCTCAGCAAATATCTCGTAAGAGCGCAGCCTGGCCTGGTGGTCGAAGATATGAGAGGTTACCATCACCTCGTCAACCTGGGTTTCGGCTATAAAGGCCTGCAGTTTACTTTTAACCGTTTCCGGCCCGCCAAAGATGGCGTACGTAAGCATTTGCTCTACGGCTTCCTGCTCAAAATAATTCCATACGCCTTCCATGGTATCTATGGGTGGGGGCAGCAGGTCGCGTTTGCCGGTTACAACGCCTTTGATGAATTGCTGTACCGAGGTAGCCAACCGGTTAGCTTCCGTATCGGTATCGGCGGCTACTACGTTTATGCAGCTCAATACATAGGGTTTATCTAAAAACTCCGAAGGTTTAAAGTTTTGGCGGTATAGCGCTATGGCTTCCAGAAAATAGGTGGGGGCGAAGTGGCTGGCGAACGCATAGGGGAGGCCCTTTGCTGCGGCCAAACGTGCGCTATCCAAACTGGAACCTAATATCCAAATGGGTATATCAAGCCCTTCGCCCGGCACGGCGCGTACTTTGGCCTGTTGATTATCGGCCGAGAAATATTGCTGCAGTCGTTCCACATCCCGGGGGAAGTTGAACGCCGCGTTCATGTTTTCGCCGCGGATTGCCATGGCGGTAACCTGGTCGGTGCCCGGCGCACGGCCAAGGCCCAGGTCTATACGGCCGGGGTATAAGGATGCCAGGGTACCGAATTGCTCTGCCACCACCAATGGCGCATGGTTGGGCAGCATTACCCCGCCAGATCCTACGCGGATGGTTTTAGTGCCGCCCGCAATGTAGCCGATGAGTATAGTTGGGGCCGAACTGCCCACGTTGATCATGTTATGGTGCTCGGCAAACCAATAGCGGGTGTAACCCAATTGCTCGGCATGGCGCGCCAGTTCGAGGCTATTAGGGAAGGTATCTGCGGGCGTTTTTCCCTGTACTACGGTGGCCAGATCAAGCACCGAATAGGGTATGTTGTTAAGAATAGATGTCATAATGTGAAACAATATGGCCAAAACTAAGGTATAAGGGTTGTTGTGTTTGTCAACAAATCATAAATGACTTTGTGCATACATTTTGAATTGTCCCGAATATGAAAATATAAGTGTTTGTTTTACACTGTGACTACATTTCTTTATGTATCTTTGCTGATTGATTTGGAGCAACGAAATACAAACACTTCTTAACTTGGGTTTATACACTAAACTTTACCAAAATTTTGCTCTTTTCGTGCATAAGCAATACTTATCTCCGGATCGTACCAATTTTTATCACGCTTTTTATTTTTAGTACCCCCGCCGGTTTACGAACCGGCCTAAACGGAACATTTTTTTTATATGAGACAGCTTAAGATATCACAATCGATTACCAACCGCGAATCACAATCACTGGATAAATACCTTACCGAGATTGGCAAGGTAGACCTTATTTCGGCACAGGAAGAGGTTATACTGGCGCAGAAGATACGCGAGGGCGATCAGGCGGCCCTTGAGCGATTGACAAAAACCAACCTGCGCTTCGTGGTATCGGTTGCAAAGCAATACCAAAACCAGGGCCTTACACTGGGCGACCTTATTAACGAGGGTAACCTGGGCCTGATAAAAGCTGCAAAGCGTTTCGACGAAACCAAGGGCTTCAAATTTATTTCATACGCCGTTTGGTGGATACGCCAGTCGATATTGTCGGCCGTTGCTGAGCAAAGCCGTATTGTGCGCTTGCCGCTTAACCAGATAGGCTCATTGAGCAAGATAAACCGCTCTGCATCAAAACTGGAGCAGGAATTGGAGCGCCAGCCTACACCGGAAGAACTGGCCGACGACCTGGAGACTACTACTGAGAAGATATCCGACTCGTTATCCAACTCGGCCCGCCAGGTATCTATGGATGCTCCGTTCATCACCGGCGAAGAAAATACTTTGCTGGATGTATTGCAAAGCGGCGACGCAGCGACTGACAGCGAACTGATGGCCGATTCGTTGAGCCAGGAGATAAAACGCTCGCTGAACATTTTAGCCGAGCGCGACAGGCAGGTTATCGTGTTGTTCTTCGGTTTGAACAATAACGCGCCGCACTCCCTGGAAGAAATAGGCGAGAAGTACAATCTTACCCGCGAACGCGTTCGCCAGATAAAAGATAAAGCCCTGATGCGCTTAAGGCAAAATTCAAAGGCTAACCTTTTGCAATCGTACTTGTAAGCATTAATTGCCTGATATTTGAACGCCCCGGTTTTAAACAAGCCGGGGCGTTTTGTTTTATATAGTTAAACGTCATTTTGTTTCAAGATCCCATCATATAAGTAGCTAATTGCTTACCCGCTTTCCACAATGGTGGCGTGCCATGCGGGGTCATCCTGAGCTTGTCGAAGGGCGCACGTAAAGGCCTGTCCGCAATGGCTCGACAAGCTCACCATGACCCATCGCGCAAACTTTGAATGGAGAATTGGGTCAGTATCCTGAGTTCTATTGCCCACCCCACCTTTATTATTTTATTTTAATAGGCTTAACCTTTTGTTTTTAACATACTTATTCGTAATTTCATAAACCCAATTATAAACCTGTATTTTTTATGAAAAGCGTAAAACACATCCTGGCCCGCAAGGGGAGTGCGGTTATTGCCGTGCCTACCGATACCACTGTATTGAATGTGCTTAAACTAATGGCCGAAAGGAATATCGGCTCGGTAGTGGTTACTGATAACGGCCAATATATAGGCCTGGTTACCGAACGCGATTACGCCCGTAAAATAATACTGATGGGCAAGCATTCCGACGAAACTACCGCCGGCGATATCATCAGCACTAATTTGCCGCGCATCACCCCAAAATCGTCTGTAGAGAGCTGCATGATCATCATGAGCGAGAACAACATTCGTTATCTGCCCGTTTTCGATGAGGAGGAGGATCTTTGTGGCATCATCTCCATCAACGATGTGGTGTACGAAACAATCCACTCGCAAAAGGAAACCATAGAGCAGTTGCACAGCTACATACAGTCTACCTAAAAAAAGCTGCCTTAACCGGTCATCAGCTGCTGCTGGGGTAAATTGATGATGAATTCCGTGCCTTTATTAAGCACGCTGGTAATGGCTATGGTACCGCCAAGGCTTTCTACCTGTGTCTTCACCATAAACAGGCCAATGCCCTTGCCCTCTACGCTGGTATCAAACCTTTTGTAAAGGCCGAATATCTCTTCGCTGTATTTGGAGGTATCTATGCCGCGGCCATTATCGCGGTAGATGATGGTGATTTTGTCGTTGGTTGTCTTGGCCGAAATCGCAATCTCCGGCTCGAGCACCGGATTGCGGTATTTGATACTGTTTAAGATAAGGTTGTAAAGGATGCTGTGGATAAAGCTCTTGAGCGATACGATCTCTGCGGTTTCGAAATCGGCGCGGATAGATACCTGTTCTTTTTCGATCAGGTGCCCGATGCTCAGTTTAATATCTTCCACCAGGCCAGGAAGCTTGATGCGTTCGATATGCTCGTTAGGCGTTTGGCTCATCTGCAGAACGCGGTTAAGATCAAGGATGATATCGTCGAGCTTATCTGCCGATCTGCTGATACTATCTACTATTTCGGCTATCTCGCTATTTTCCGTGCCCGAGCCCGATAACAGCGACGATAGCCCGATGATATTGGCTACGGGCGCGCGGAGGTTGTGCGATATGATGTACGTAAATTGTTCCAGCGTTTTATTGCGCTGCAGCAGGTCGGCCGTAATTTTTTCACGTTCAATCTCCAGCCTTTTCTTGTCGGTAACATCTTTTACGGTGTAGATGTAGCCAAAATCTTCGTATTGCTGGTCTTTGATGCCCGCCCAGGTAATATCGAACCATTTTGCCTGCCCATTAATGAGGCGACTCTCCTGGTGGTGCAGCACGCCGCCGTTGCGGGTGTTCTCTAATATCTCCAGCACAAAGGCATGATTCTCTGTGGGGATGCAATCCAACACCGCGCTACCTTCGGCAATTTCAAAGCCCGTTGTCACTTCAGACAGCTGTTGCGCCAGCGTATTGAAAGATACGATGTTGCCCTGCCCATCAATCAGCATACAGGCGGCATCTGTATTGTTGAAGATAGTGCGCAGGCTCGCTTCAGATTTGCGTATGGCGGCCTCATCCAGCTTTTGTTTGGTAATATCGCGCGAAAAGCAGGATAGGCCTATAACTTCCCCGCTCTCCCTGATGGGATTGATAGAATAGCTGAGGTACACCTTCTCGGGCCCAAAGGTGTATTCGTTAACGAATTGCTGCGTTTCTCCATCCAGCGCACGCTGGTATATGCTTTTCCATTTCCGGCCCACCTCCGCATCAAAACCGCTAATCATGTCCAGCGTACTCACTCCTGTAAAAATATCGAAGCCGTAAACATGCTTGATCGTGTTTTTGAAGAGTTGATTGTAAGTAATTATCTTCAGGTTGCGATCCAAAGAGTACACCAGATCGCTGGTGTTCTCTATAACAGCCGATAGGTTGGCCTCTGAATGCTTCAATGCGTTCTCGTGCGCCTTGCGGCCGGTTATATCGGTGAGCATGGCCAGCGAACCCGTGTAATTGCCACCGGCATCAAAAAGGCCGTTAGTGGCTACGATGCATTGTACGTGCGCACCGCTTTTAGTAACGAAGGTGCTTTCGTGCGTTTCTGTTTTGCCCAGCCTGCGTTGCTCCGCCCGGGCAATAATATCGTTGGGGTTATAGCCGTGCTTAAAATCGGAGTTGCGCCTGCCAATCATCTCTTCGGCGGAGTAGCCAAGCATATCACAGGTTTTTTTGTTCACGAAAACAGTAACCAGGTCCTGATCTAATATCCAGATACCTTCCTGCGCGGTTTCTACTATCTGGCGGTAGCTTTGCTCGGTAAGCTGTGGTTTTTTTGGGATGGTGGCGTCATTGGTGGCAGATAGTACGGCAGCAGGTAGCTTGTGTATATCCTGTTTTGGGATATAATCGCATGCGCCCTGTTTTACCAGGTTTACTATCTGCTGTGCATCGGTGCCTGCATAAGCCAGCACCATAAATGGGATGGCTGCGCTATATTGCTTTAACGCCGTTAATGCATCCGCAGCGCTCAATGCCGGCGAGGCATCGCTGGCTATAACCAGGTTGGGGGCGAAGCGGGATAATGCCTCCATGTAGCCGGGGCCGTTATCAACTACCTTTAGCTTAGCATCAATACCTGCTGCTATCAGCGTATCGGCCACCAATATGGCGGTGCCGGCGTTATGCTCCAGGTACAGTATTTTGATGGTTGCGCTCACTAATGGTATCCTTGAAAAAAATGTAGGCGGTACGGCAAAGCTTATTTACAATACTAAGTAAAATACAGCATAACGGAAACATTTTTGCTTTGGTTGCGACAATATGGGCATTTTACCAAATGATTGCCGTAACTACCTGAAAAAGAGTTGAAAATATTTGCATTTGTAAGAATAATTAATTGTAACTTCAATTACCAATTACAAACATCTTAAAAAAGGAGGCATCATATGAATATGGTCCAAAAAGTTGAACATTGGGGTGATCTTCATCATCCGAAATGGCTGGACATGGTACGGATTTTACTGGGGCTGATTATTTTTAGCAAGGGAGTGGTATTCATCAGCAGCACGGGCGTGCAGCAGGATTGGATCTTCCAGAACAAAACCTTCGATGGCTCGGGCCTGATGGCGGTGGTACTTATCCATATCGTTGCTTTTGCGCATGTGATAGGCGGCCTGCTCATCCTCACCGGCCTGCTTACGCGCATGGTAGCCGTGATGCAGATGCCCATACTATTAGGCGCTATATTTTTCGTGAATATTACCAAAGGGTTATCTTTCCTCAATACGGAATTATGGCTTTCAATAGTGGTTTTTTTGCTGCTGGTATTGTTTTGGGTGGTAGGATCGGGCAAGTTCTCGGCAGATGCCTGGATTGCCGAAACCAACGACCATCAGCACAGGCACAGGCATTAAGATTAGTTTTCATGTTTGCGAAACCCGGGTGCCGTACTGGCATCCGGGTTTTATTTTTTAATTTGCGTGACCATAGCCCAGCCTTTAAGCCATGAAACTATACACGCCCCTGTTGCTTTTATTATTTCTTTCTGTTGCGTGCAGGCAACCATCCGTGCCAGTAAAAACTAAAAGCCAGGTAACTGCTACCGCCCCGGCTATGCCCAAAGCCGCCGTTATCATTAAAATGCGCCAACCGCAAAATGCCTCTAAATGGTTCGATTCTCTCTCCGTAGTGTATAACAAAACCACCAGGAATGAATTGGTACGTAGTGCCGTAGCCGATAAGACGCTTAATGAAGAATGGCTCTTCGACCAGGAGATAAAGACTGATACCGCCAGCTATTACCGTTACCAGGTAGGGCACGATTTAACTGACGCCGAGGGCAAAAGGTTCATTACCGATGCCTGAATTTACGTAGATACCGTAAAAAGGCGATTTTATGAACAGGATGCGGATGAGAAACTGCTGGAGTGGAAGCCATAGATGCATTAACAGTATGTTAAAAATCAACCTGATAGCCCTAAATCCTTGCACGTTTTAGCACTAAACCGTATATTTAAGGCAGATTAAAAAGTATAACTAAACCCTTATCATCATGAAAAAACAATTATTTGCCGGCATCATCGCGCTAAGCACAATTGTGCTGGTTTACACGTCCTGCAAAAAAACATCAACGGACCCATCTACCAAAACCCTGGATGCTAAAACAGTAACCCAGGAGGTTGCAATTAACCTTGCGCAAACCTTTTACGGTGGCTTGGGCGGTTTCGATTTTAGCGACGGCCTGCATCCGCAGATAAACGCTGTGAGGCCTGGTTTCAAAAAAATCGTAATCAACACGGTAAACCCCGAGTGCGGGCTTAAACTGGATACCACGCTTAGTTACAGTGTCAGCATAGATACTGCGCAGCTTAGCATATCCGGCCGTTTTAAATTCGCTACCACCTGCATCAACAACAATGTAAGCGGCCTTACTTTTTACGATAGCCTGCTGGTATCAATGATAACGCCATCCTTAAGCGCTAAATACCGCATAGGGCAAAACCTGGTTATTACCAGCCTCAGCCCAAGCAACCCTGATTCGGAGATATCTTTCGGCGGCACCATGAATATGCAGACCGATTTGGAGTTTAAAACCGGCGCTAAACCTAAAGCGAGCACGGCTTTTTACTATAAGCTTACGTCGCTCATCATCGACCCAACCGACGGCGGCCAGATAAAAGGCGGCAGCGCGGTATTCAAAACCACCGGCAGCACCCCCAAGGGCAAGTGGGATTACACAGGCACTATCCTGTTCATGGGCAATAATAAAGTAAAAATCACCATCAACGGCGCAACTTACACGGTTGATATCGAAACCGGGCAAATCGTTTAAACCGCAGCTTTATAATATAACAGAGCCTTTCCTGCTAAAACAGGAAGGGCTTTTTGCTTTCAACAATAATCCGCTGCTGGTGTCGCCCCAACCAGAAAAAAATAAAGGAGTATTGCAAAAATAATTTGCAATACCTATATTTATCATGCCTGCCCGCACATTGCGTGCGGCCAAAAACCTTTATCACAATGGAACAAACAGAAACAACCCAACAAGCAATCAACCAAATGTATGAGTATGCCGCAAACCTGTTTATAGGCGGCAAAAATGCCTACGAAGTAAAAGAAGCATTAATGGAGCGCGGACTTAACGAGGATTCGGCCACGGCCATAACGGATGGCCTTGAACAGGAAATAGCCAAAGCCAAAAAAGACAAAGCCCAAAAAGACATGCTGTACGGCGCGCTATGGTGCGTAGGCGGCATCGCGCTTACCGTGGCCAATGTGGGCTTTATATTTTGGGGCGCGATAGTTTTCGGCGCAATTCAGTTTTTTAGGGGGCTGGCGAGTTTGTAGGGGAGATTATTAATTAGATTGGCGCCGACTTGCCCTTGCTTTGCATACTCGTAATGCGCGGCGGGAGGCGTAATATAAACCGGGCAAATCAGTCGCAAAGTAGCTAATATGAACTGAACGTATCGATTAAGTAAAAAAATACAGACGTTGCAATCATTATTATAAAATCGTAGTATCTTTGTAGTATGGGTAGATCAACTGAAACATTCAGTAAAAAAGAACGAGAGAAAAAAAAATCGATCAAGTTAAAAGACAAAAAAGAAAAGGCCGAAGAGCGCAAAGCGAACGGATCTAAGGGCAAATCGTTGGACGATATGATGGCCTACATCGATGAGGATGGCAATATCACCTCAACGCCGCCGGATCCTAACAAACGCCGCAAGATAGTTGCTGAGGATATACAAATCAGCATTCCTAAGCAAGCCGAACTAACCGAAGCGGATAAAATACGTACCGGATCGGTAACCATGTTTAATAGCTCAAAAGGTTTTGGCTTCATCAGAGACCACGTAACGCAGGAAAGCATTTTTGTGCACGTAAACGGCCTGACCGAAGAAGTAAAAGAAAACGATAAAGTAACCTTCGAAACCGAACAGGGACAAAAAGGGCTTAACGCGGTAAACGTAAAGAAAGCACCTAAATAGGTGGCGCGATTACGCCTGCCTGAGCAACAAAACAACTCAATGTTTTGATTGATAGGCCACTAAACCGGGCGGTATGATATTGACAATATGAAACCGCTCGGAATAAAAAGTTACGGCTCAATACCACACCTTTCCACTTCTAAATTAGGCCCGGGCGATTACCACTGCCATGCCGGGCAGGAAAGGATATGCATCATAAAAACGCGCGACAAAAACGATCTCATCATCGTTCAGGAAAAGCTGGACGGCGGTAACGTGGGCATAGCAAAGCTGGATGGAAAAATACTTGCTCTAACCCGGGCCGGATACCTGGCCGATACTTCTCCTTATGAAACACACCGTTTTTTTAACGAATGGGTACAGGCAAACGCCGTCAGGTTTGCCCGCTTGCTTAACGAGGGCGAGCGAGTTTGCGGCGAGTGGTTGATGCATGCCGTTGGCACACGTTATAATTTACCGCACGAACCTTTCGTGGCTTTCGATATCATGACGGGCGCCACGCGGGAAAGCTATTTCACGGTAATAGAAAGGCTTAATCAAGTTGGGTTGACTTATCCAAACACCATACACATAGGCAGTGCAATTTCGGTAGAAGATGCCATGGCCCGCTTAGGAAACGGCAAACATGGGGCGATAGACAAGGTTGAGGGCGTGATTTATCGTGTGGAGCGAAACGGCAAAGTAGATTTCCTGACGAAACACGTACGCCACGATAAAGAGAACGGGATATATTTCCCCGAACAAAATAATGGAGTGTTGATTACGAATGGGTATCTTCCCGGAAACTGAATTTCGCCTGTTAAAACCAGCTTTTGAGTTTACCTGTCATCTTATCCTCTTCCGGTAGCACAGTTTTGCCGGATATCAACTCTTCAATTCCCGCAGCAATCTCGTCAGCTACAGCTTGGTGTCGCATTAAAATAATAATCCAGTTACCGCCACACAGCCATAGAAACGCCGCTATACCTACCCACCAGGGGCCGCCACTTACCAATGCAAAAACACCCATCGCTGTAGACATTATCGATGTGCCGATAAATAGCTTAAGCATATTAATCTGATAGTCGAGAAGCCAGCTGGCGTCCTTATAAATTAAATTGAAGGTGCCGTTATCTACACTACCAAATAGTGAGCCCCTCCAACTGGATGTTGAGCCTCTATAATTCACAGCCATGGTTCCTATAGTAACGTTGTCTGCTTTGTCTTGCGAGAGGCTTTCCGCTATATATCGTAATATCCGCTCCTTGTTATCGGGTGTTATCATGAAATTTAAACGCCTGTTAAAGTGAACAGAAAAAGGGAAAATCATTATCAAAAAGTTTATAATAACAGATAATTATACCAGGTTTGTTTAACAGCGTAAAATTGCAAAGGCTCACAAGCCACATAAAGAAACGTCTATCGCTTTCAGCCATTAATACTTGCTTAAACTACCCTCTCCCTGCACGGCCCATGCTTCATTATCGCCACTGTCTTTTTCGTTGACCACCTGCCGCGACCATACCAGGCTTAAATTGCTGCCGGAGACGTAAGAAAGCATAAAGGTTTGGGTTTCTGTCCAAACGCCGCCGGAGCTCATCCACGAAAATTCAAAGTTATTCTTGTGCGCAAATTTGCGTGTAATAGCGGGGCTTGTTGCCCGCCATTCCGATGCATCAGCATTCCAGAAATATTGCGTCACCTCATCGTCGCTGATTTTGATCCTTATCTTGAGCGTAGAGCCGCTTTTGGTGATAACGCTGCCGCGCCAGTCGCCGTCGAACTTGCTTTGTGCATAAACGCCATAGGATATGAACAGGAAAATAATAAGTGCGTAGAGTTTTTTCATTGCTTTAAGGGTTGAGGGCTAACGTTGAATCTAATTTAACCAAATATCAAAAAAATACGATTGGTGCCGGGAATATTTTTTTGGAAATAAGCACGCCTGGGAGAGCGCAATGCGGCATAGGGGGTGTATTATTTGCGAAAATATAATATATTTAAATCCATAAATAGCCTTATCCGATGTCGAACCAACAATCACAAATTTATCTTAGCGCAAAAAGAATATGGAGTACAGTGGTCAAGGAAGACCCGACACATCCGTACGAACTGAAGTTAGAACTCGAGCTTCATAAGCGATTACTAAACCTCTTTCAGCCAGGGCATTACTACTATTATGTATTTAATATTTTTCAAGCTGAGTTTGATATGGTTAGCCCGGGCATTACCAATGTATTGGGCTACATGCCCGAAGAAATGAGCATTCCTTTTTTTCTGGAAATATTGCACCCCGACGATAAGCCTTACTTTTTGCAGTTTGAACAGCGCATTACAGAATTTTTTATCGACCTGCCGTTTGATAAGATACAAAATTACAAGATGCAGTACGATTTTAGGATGCGTACCCGCGACGGGCGGTATATAAGGCTATTGCACCAGGCTGTGCAGGTAGATTATGATGAAACCAACTACTACCGTACGCTGAGCGTGGATACCGATATTACGCACCTAAAACCAGAGGGCACGCCAAACTTTTCTATTATAGGGTTGGATGGAGAACCATCCTACTATAACATCGCCGAAGCTAATGCGCTCACAAAATCGTTTGATTTGTTTACGCGTAGGGAACGTGCCGTTTTAAAGATGATTGTAGAGAACAAAAGCAGCAAGGAAATAGCCGATGAGTTATTTGTAAGCAGGCATACCGTAAACGCCCACCGGAAGAATATACTGCGGAAAGCCAATGCAAAAACAGCGGTAGAACTGGTGAGCAAAGCTATACACGAAGGCTGGTTATAAGGCGCATAAAAATAGCTATCTGTAGCTATTTTTTTTGTGCCGTAAGCACCTGAAGTTTGTAGGAGCCCCATCACAATTAAAACCTCCTCGCAATGAAAAAAATTTACTTTTTATTTATTATCCTATTAGTTACAACCTATTCTTTCGGGCAAAAAAGGGGCGATGGCAAAACAAACTGGAGTGGCTCAAGCCAGGCAGAGTGTTTTACCAATTTAAGCTTTTCCTACAAATCTCAAGGATACGAACCGTCGGTAAGTGCTTATGCGTATAACTGGCGAATTGAAAACCGGTCGTCTAAAAGAGTATCGTTCACCATAAAGCCTTATATTATTTCTGCTACGGGCTACAAAGAACTGATGCTTGACGGGCTTTTTACACTCGACCCGGGAGAAACTTACACACACACTACGGGGTACAACAAAGTATTGCCTCAAGGCAGTTCGGCGGAGTTTTATATCTACGCTTACAGTGAGGGAAAAAACGGCCCGTCTTATGAGTGTAGAGGCGGCCAGAAAGTTTGTGTAAATTGCGATGGTAACGCTTCTACGCAGAGTAATTCACAAACCAATAGTTCAAATTCTGGCGTAAACGGTAATTCGCTACCCGGCGGTAACAGCATCGATGCGCAAATAAGTGCACAATTCCAAAAGAAGGATGATTTGTGTGCACAACTATCAGAAACTACCACCAGATCTTCTATCTGCACCAAAACCCCGGCAGATTATATGACCGGCCTAACCGGTACCGATAGCCAGATAAACAACCGGAAATACACCATTCTGGCTGATATAAAAGCAGATATTTATCAACTGGAATCACTGGTTCGCGAGGCTTCTGCTCAACAAACAGCAGCCAATACCAAACAGCGGGAAGACCAGGACAAACAGAAAAGATTTGATAACTTCATTACTCAGGGCGATAACTCTTTAAGTAGCAAAAACTACGATGCTGCACTGAGTTATTATTCGCAGGCGCAGAATATAGCCCCAAACGACGGGCAAAAAAGCATAGCCAAACAAAAATATGATCAGGCAGCCGAGGCCAAACGCACCGCTGCAAGGGCAACCCGCGTAGCAGATGTACAGCGAAAAGATAACACCGAAGATGCAACCTATGCAGCGGCTGCGGGTTCGGCAGTAGCAGCTATGTCGATGCTAAATGATGGGTACACGCACAAGGGTTTTTCTACCAAGTTTCAGGTGGGTGTGGGTTATGACCAAACGCCTATGATAACCAACCAAAACAATGGCAATGCGGCTTTGGGCTCTTATGCCGATAAGGGATCTTATCCAACTGTTGAGATTGGGTTAAAATTTGAAATTTTAAACAATGCACCTGTTAACTTTAATTTGAGGGGGATATTTACGGCAGGGCTACACGCATTCGAACCCGGTGTTACCGGGGTGCATACCGTAACCGGCGGAGAGGGCGGCATACAATTCTGGTACAAAACAGATACCAAATTCAAGCTGTTTGCAGATTTTGGCTGGTATGAGAGGATAGGCGAAAGAAAGCGGGACCAGGATGCAGTAAACAACGGCACATCAGCCACAGATGACGTTAGGGAAGGCAAATACAGATATACCGTAATGCGCCTGGGCTTTGGGCCGATGCTGCATTTTAGAAGAAACGGCAAAGAAACCTGGATAAAACCGGGGGTGTATTTTGATAAGCTCTCCTTCGCCAAAGCAGATAAGCCTACAAAGGTGTTTTCGCTAACAACCAATATAGCAAGCGCGCTCATAATTGAGGCAACATACAGCCAAAACTACCCGGTAGCCGGCACTATCAATTATCCTACAACGTTTAGCGCGGCTAAACAAAATTATTTCTCAATCAGATTGATCAGGCAAGGGAATCTTTTTTAAGTAATAGATACTGGTAGATTGCTTGATGTGTAAATAACAGCATTGCCCGGGCGGCTATGCAACGTTGGGGGTGTACTCGTGGCTTATTGCGGTTTCATTAGTCACGAGTACGCCAACCAACTTTTTATTACTGTGTTTTTAAAACTCGTAGCTTCTTTTTTTAGATCGGGGACTTTTTGAAGTTGTCATCAGCAACCTGCAATTTGTTTTAAGCAGAGGCAGTTGAAATAAGTGTACCTGGGCATGATAAATAAGGTACAAATGCACAATTCTTTATTGAGGATGATATCGTTAACGAGGTTGCCTGCTGAAAAGGTGAATATATAACCGGTGAAGGGGAGGGCAAGAGGATGGGGATTAACTGTTTATTTCTACCATGCCTATTTTATCGGTAATGGTACCTATCACCTGGTCCAGTTCGTGGGTTGATACTAAAAGATAATCAAGCATTTTCTCCCTTTCCTTTTTATTTTCACTGGCATCCCTGATAAGCGGTGCCAGCCCCATGATCCTGGCGAGGGGCGCCCTGATGACATGAGACTGTATCCAGGAAATTTCCTTCAATTTTTCGTTCTGGTCTTCAATAGCTTTGATATACACCAGTCTTTCGGTGATATCGTTCGCAATAATCACTTTTGCGGGCTTTCCTTTATATTCAATAAAATTAGCCAGTACATCTACCTGAATGATATGCCCGTCCTTTTTTTTGTGCCTTAAAATTCCCACTGCATTCGTTTTCCCTGTCAGCCGGTCATTTTCCAATGATTTTTCCATTTCCGCAATGTCTTCGGCAAGGTTAATATCCCTAAGCGTCATGCCCAGGAACTCTTTCCTGCTGTAGCCGTAATACTGGGTCGTTGCCTCATTTACATCCAGGAATTGTAAGGAATCCAGGTCGAACACGAGCATGGGCATAGGGCTTAAATGAAACAATTCACTATACTTTTTTTCGGAAGCCGCGCGTTCCTGTGCAAGCTGGGCTTCCTTTTGCAGTTCGCCCATTTGTATCGTCTGGAGTAAATAGATATTGTTAAATTTTTTTAGCTGATAGGCCCACAAGCCGCAGATGAAGAATATGACGGCTGCCAGCAGGATATGGATAATGAACGTTTGAAGAGCGAAATAATCCAACTGGGTAAAATAAATTTCCTTTAATCCGGTATTTTGCAAATAGCCGAAGACGGCATGATGGACGAGTACCACCACCGTGACAGGTATCTGCAACTTCCATTTCTGATACGTGATGAGCAGGACGCTGCCTATAAAAGCAAAAAAATGCATCTCGAAGAGGCCGTGCATCTGGTAAATGTACTGGGCCATAAAAATACCAAGCACCACGCTAAGCACATACTGGTAGAGGTCCGACTCTGGCAGTAACAATTTGGTGGAGTAATAAGCCAGTAAGCAAAGCCCTCCAATACCAAAGGCAATTAGCCAGGTTTCGTAAAATACAGCTAATACCAGTCCGATAATAAAGTAACCGGTCAGGAAATAATTCATCAAACGGTCAGACCTCTCCCGAACATCGGAAATCAGTGTCCGGTTTAGGTTATCCGGTAAAGTAGTCGGTAGGGGCATGTGTATAATCTTAAATGGGATAAAACTTAATTTTCGCAACCCGGCAAACTACAGCCATAAGATTGCAGCGCCAGCGGACTAAAAACCAGACCGGCCTGAGCCCTTAACAAGCCGTTTAGGGCGATCTTCGCATAACTGGTTTTTTCGTCTGTGCAGTAACGGCTACTGTTATAGTTGCCGCGATAATATAAATGATGTGTCTTATCCAGGATAACGGCTTGTGGAGTAGAATAAACGCCGCAGGTTGTGGCAATAGCCTGGTCGAACAAAATGGGAATATTCAGGTCAAATTTATCCTGTACTTCATCGGCAGTAAATTTTTTTGTGCTCATCACCACCACCATGAAATTTACATCGTGCCCGTGTTGGCGAACCAGGGATTTGAATTGAGGTATGTTAAACCGGGAGCAGGGGCAGTCGGGATTAAAAAAATGCAGAAACACGGGTTTGCGCTTATCCTGCTTCAGCGAGGCATTGAACACGATCAATTTGCCGGGCTTAGCGGGCCGGTAACCTATGGGCACCGGGGTGGGTAACTGGTATTTCCAGTCGTTGTACCAGAACAATGCTCCCGCTGCACAAAGCAGCAGCGACAGCCAGATTATGACTATGCTTTTTCTCATTTATTTTAATCAGGGGTAGTTCTTACTGGAATTTTCCGGCAAAAACTACCCCAACATAATCATTTTTTTTGTTTTTATCAAAACCTTACATGGAATAATTGTATTTAAGACGGTTTTTAACTTTACCTTAAATGGCATTTGCCATTGACTTAATTAATGAGAAATTAGGCTACCTAATGTGCAGATAATGGGCCTTCATTGGTCTTATGGCCAACGAACCACGATGCTTGTAGATGAGGCGTTCCGTTCACGCAGGGTCTCCCGGCAGAGGACGCTGCGGTTTTAGCATCGTAATAAATTTATATACATGAAAAGCCGCGAAACGTCTATACCTTGTGGACCAAACGGCCATCCGAAAGGCTATTCATCGAAGTTGATTACATCCGTGTGCCGCATGGTCCTCTATCGAGAGACCCGGCGGGGACGTAATGTTTGTAATAGGCGCGAACAGGTGTGGCGGGTATCCCGTAATTAAGTGCATCCGTTAACACCAACAACGGTGGAGAATAATGCCGATGATATGACTGCCTGCCCAAATTGCGGCAATGCTATGTTAGCGGTTCGTTGTTATTTTCAGGCATTTATTATCGACTTGAATAATGCAATAACACTGTTCCGCAAGGAAATGATTTACATTCTTTCAATGTTAATTGCAAATTGCTATTGATGAAATTCAAAATTGGTTCTTCGCTATTACTGGCAAGCGGATTTACAAGTAAATAGTATTCGTCTACTAATTTGTGTCCGATTAAAGATGATACGAATTTATTACCGCCATAAACAATGATGTCTTCCCCTTTATTTTCTTTCAATTGTTTTATTTCTTCTGCAATATCGCCACTTATGATAGTAACATTATCCCACTGATTGCCCTTAAGTGTATTTGAAAAAATGTCCTTGTGAATATCATTAATTGGCTTTCCCATTCTACTATTAATATCATTGGGATCAGGATTCCCGGCTACATCCTTCCAATACGGAATAAAACCTTCAGCGGTGATTCGTCCGAGTAAGATACTGTCCACATTTTTAAGGTTGTCAATGCAAAAGCTTATCATATCATCATCCCAACTTATTCCCTCAAAATTCATTTGAACTTTTAATTTTCTCATGGCGGTTTAATTTTAATTGTTTATAACGGTACAAAGGACTAGAATATAATTAAAAGCGGTGTGAACCAAAAGCGACAAAATAGGAGGGTGGTTACGACCGGGATATTTTATACTTCCCGCCTTCGTTGGTCTTGTGACCAACGAACCACGATGCTTGTGGTGATGCATTAACCGATAAGCCGCAATGCTTGTAAATATGCACTAACCATGTGGTGGGTATCCCGTAAAGTAAGTGCATCCAGTGGGGACACTTACGGCGACGAGCGTTTATATCACGCAATATTGATCACATGCCTTTGGTACACCGCCCACCAGTCGTCGATTTTAGCGGCATCTTCAATAACTTCAGGATATTCACCAAATAATATATCGGTTGAAATAGCCAAATCGGATTTATATTTAACAAACTCTATTTGATCGTTACGCAGATCGTTGGCTTTTATTAAATAGGTTTCGTTTACTTCACTTAATCTGATTAGTTCAGATAGCCTACTCCAGTGCTGCGTAAAGGAATCTGTTTTAATGATATTTTGTAACTCATCGTAACCTTGCAAGTATTTTATGTCTACACATAAATATATCTTTTGATCGTTTTCTGTATTTTTTGACAAAATACAGCAGTAGTATATTCTATCATCGCTGTCAAAACAGAATGCTTTTAATATATTATCGTACCAGTCAATCGTTATTTCTTTGGTGAATTTCATACTTGTGTTTTGGTGGGTAAATAGGTTTAATAAATTATTGAACCAAGGGCGAGTTAACTCGACCGCTAAGAATGCAGCGTAGGGAAGTAGCCGGGCGTACTCACGATTTTATTATTCCTCGTACATGCTAAAGTAGAGGATAGTTCGATCT
The DNA here is from genome assembly GCF_056406215.1 of Mucilaginibacter sp. P1_D10. Taxonomy (NCBI): domain Bacteria; kingdom Pseudomonadati; phylum Bacteroidota; class Sphingobacteriia; order Sphingobacteriales; family Sphingobacteriaceae; genus Mucilaginibacter; species Mucilaginibacter sp. P1_D10. The sequence goes on from NZ_JBFUAP010000004.1 coordinate 249,416, forward strand.
CTTGCAAACAATTAGACCGGAGTTCGCATATTCGCACTAATTAAGGCCTGTTTGCTAAACTTGTTGCTAATATTATTTCTTTCTTGATTGAAAAATAAATGACATTACTTACCGTAAAAAAGGCAAGATTATTAATTTTAATATTACTTGTCCTTTGTATCTTTTATGGTACATACACCCAGTACGAACGAGCCAGGGCTTTAGGTTCCTATGATATCATAACTGCTCGTGTCACAGGTCGTGGCCCAACGAGGCAAGGAGTATTTATATATCTTAAATACAGATACCACGATAAAGAAATAGAAAATTACATTTCTATTTCTAAAGATACTTTGAAAGTAGGTGATGAAGTTATCATTCGAGTGTCTAAAATTAGTCCGTCAGAATATATTGAGCTTGTTGGTCGGAAATGATTTACTTTGGCGCGATTATGCAGTGCGGGGAAGGAGGTTACCCGCCCAGATGGCATTTGTTTACGGCATCTGCCATTCATTTAATTGATGAGACATTAAGCACGCTGTTATGCAGATAATCTTTACCACAAGACATTTTTATCCTGATGAGTTGCAGTTGCTGACGACGATGAGCAATCAAAAGGAAAAGCAACAGGGCAGCAGAATAAAATTCTATCACTTTGTAATGGCTGCATTTTTGGGAGCAGGCTCTGCTTATTTGGCTTCTATCCCTCCGGATAGCTTTTGGACTTTCCTGTTCGGCACAATCGCTGTCTTCTCTTTTGGATTTATTGTTTTTGTACCTTACGAATTATATAAACTGAAAAAAAGTAGCCCGCTTTTTTTGCAACAAATAGACACCTACATTGACAAAGGGACGGTTGACGCCTGCGTTGTTAATGCCACCAGCATCGCTGTCGCAAGGGAATACGAAGATGAGGGAGACCTGTTTATAATAGAATACGATACAAATAAAGTACTCTATTTATGGGATAACGACTACAATTTGCGAAAGACGTTTCCTTGCCTGCAATTTGAGATATATGAGGAGAGTTTCTCTAAACTCTTCGGCAGACAGGTATATCCCTTAAGCGAACGTATAAGTCCATTGGTAATTCACAAAACAGCCAAATGGAATTACATGAAAAAAAATGGTGTTCCCGGGCATTTGGAAACCGAAAACAAAAACCTGGATGAGTTAATTGCGGCGTTTAACAATTGTACTTAGTATATTGCCTTTGCAGCTTAGATACCATATGAAAGTAACCCTTGTTTTTGTGCTAATCTTTTTTTCGTTTGCGGGTTACGCGCAGGTTACGTCGGGTTTAAAATTCGATAGTATCGAAACCAACTTCAAATACGCGGCAACCACCCGTAACCTGGACTACTACGCCGAAAATGGTAAAGCTGATGTACATAATAATTTAGCCTCAGCGTATCAAATTGGCGTTTTTGATAAGATACCTGATGCCGAACTTAAAACGTTAGCAGCTAAATTGGTGCATGATTATGAACGGGATGGATTTAAGTTTTTAGATAAATCTGTAACGGAGACGGAGATAAGCGGTTACAAGGCTTTCGTAATAGAATCCAAAATCAAGAACAAAAGTCGCATTGGTATAACTTACCAGGCCATGTTAATAGGGGAGAAGGCGTACGTTTTTTTCAGAGGCGTTGCATATAAGGACCTGGATAAATATCTAACAAAATATAAAAACACTGTGGCGTCTGTTGAAGTTCCCTGAAGGGGCTTGATGTTTCTACCTGAAATTACTGCCGGATATATTAACCGCTACAAAACGACTCCCGGCTGTATCTCTCCTCATCGTCATTGCGAGGAACGAAGCAATCCCCCGGCAGGACTGGTCGGCGATTTGCGGGGCGCTACCTTGCATACGGGCCACAAGTGAGGACACTTGCGGCAGCGGGGGACTATATACCTGTTAGACCATGCTATGCTATAATGGTGGAAATTCTTTTTTTCTTTTTTTTAACTTGATAAATGCAAACACTAACAGGATAAATCCGACCGCCTGTATAATATCCTTATAGATGTTTTGATACTGTGGAAACCAATTAGGTATTACTAAAAGAACTAAGCCTACTCCAAAGTTTGATTTATTGTGAATTTTCATTTGAGTATTAAAATCAAATTATTTCTTTCCGTCTTCGTTGTCCTTGTGACCAACGATCCACGATGCTTGTAGATGGTGTGTTAACCGATAAGCCGCAATGCTTGTAATGCGCACTAATGGGTGTGTGGGCTAAGCACTCAATTTGCCCTATCAGCTCTCCTGCCGCGAAATAATGCGCACTGCTGGGAAGACTACTAGTTTTTTAATAGTCTTTAGACAGTGATTTTTTAGCGAAATCAAAACAACGGTAACTAACCGGCAGTTTGTAAATATTTCGGAGCAGTTTCAGGTATGCGACAACCCGGTCATCAGGTTTCGTATCCCCAATAATAATTAATTTTTTTGCCTTGTGCGAAGATGGGAAATGCGCGTACTCGAGTATTTGTCCTAAGGCTTTACGGATACACATTTTGGGATCGTCGGTCTTGATTTCGAAATAGTGCCAGTCTCCGTTTGATTTAACAGCACTTAAATCGACCCTGCCTTTTTCAAAGTAAACATTTTTATATTCTTTACTTGCCTTTAGTGTTGCATGAATTTCGTTTTGCATTTCATTATGATAGGGAGAATATTCACCATCATATGCCATTTTTCGTTTGACCTTGCGTGTGGATTTGGCGTTGCCCTCATTTTCATCTGGTTCTTCTAGCGTAACCTCGTCAAAAATCAATGGCCCTTTTTGTGATAGCAGATTAAAACGATTATTCGTAATATTCGGATCATTAATACTGATTCGCAACAGTTCGTCCGGTTGCACAACATTCGCAAACTTGAATTTTACGTTAAAAAATATTTCTGTAGGTGTACTTTTAAATTGTTCTGCATCTGCTCCTACGAAAGCAACATCGTCCACCATATTTTTGAGCCACCCTTTTTTGACATATTCTCCGTAAGCCCATAATCCTTCTTCGACACTGATAGGTTCGGCATTAATAATTGTGCCAACATAGTATTGCGCATTCCCGGTCGCTGTATAAAGCGAAATATTAAGTTGCTTCCCGACATGGCGGTCTGTTTCTAAGTTCAGTGCCTGAATAAAGGAATAATGGCAGCCGTTTAAAGGCTTTGAGCGGTCAAATAACCATTCCTCGTGGCCGTAACCCGAACCAGCTTCGAAGTTCCCTTGGGTTGTAGATTTTCCGTCATAACCAGATGGGAATTTCCAGCCATTAGAGTTCCAAACCAACTTAGTAACTTTGTTTTTGATGCCGTAACTAATTTGAGCTTTTCGGCGGTCAATGACTTTTTGATTGTATTTCACAAAATAATCCTGATTCAGCGATTTGAAATCAGTTGGTTTTCGCATTGCGAGTAATCGATCCACAATCGGTTTGAACTCATATATCATATAATTGATATGAACAATTGGATCGATTCCGGGTAAATCTTTGAACCATTTGTTTTTGTTAGCACTTTTAGTTAAACCGGGTACTAACGAGGCCAGCTCGGTCAAAAAAGGCACTATATTCGGATTCCCTTGAGCGGATAATTCAATATAACCTTCTTTTTTCCAGTTGATGCAGAAGCCGACTATATGAACTCGTTCTTTCCAATCGACGCCATCCCAAAAGCTCAAGTTTAAATAGCCCTGATTACCCAAAAACCAATAACCTTGATCCAAACGGCCATCGTTGTTGATTTTGCGAGGGGCAAATACAAAAGTTGGATCATTTTTCCTTAGTGAGATAAAATAATCGAGGATCTTTTCAGATTGTCTTAAAATGAAGTTCATGTAATAAGGTTTTGTCGCTTAAGTTACTTAAATCCTTCCATAAATCAGGTTGTGGTAATAGGTTTCGACACTCTGAATTAACCAATCCACGATCCTGTAGATGATGCGTTAATCCGATATTCCGCAATGCTTGTAAATACGCGCAAATAGGTGTGGCGACTAACCGCTCATTTTAGTGCATCCGTGTGTTATTGGTGACAACAACAACAACAACGGCGAAATCAATATGGCCATAATGCTGACCCTATTTCTTCCAGAACTGGGGTCTTCAAAAATGGGCTCGGTTCAATTAAGCTGACATTGCCTTCAACATGAGGATGAATAACGCTTTTAAGTATTTTCATAGTCTCTTTTCCAATACGATAACGGTCCGGTGCTTGATTGTAAATAGAAATGAATTCATGTTTTTCGGATAGATACTCTCTGTACTTTTCTCCATATTTATGTTTCATCATTTTTTCAACAGAAAGTTCTTTAGTTTTAAGCGTTGAATCTGTTATCCATTCACTTATATGCTCTATGCTTAAGTTAGGATACAGATAATTTATATGTGCCGCATTGAGAAAATAAGACTCGATGTCTGTGCCTTGCGTTATAAATGGATTGGCGCCTAATGCCATTATTTTATCTTTTACCTTATCTATTTCATTTATCGCCAAGTAATCACTATCTCGATGGATTATAAAAATTATATCCGACTTGATTTTTCTTATAGTTCCCAAAGTAAGCGGCAACAAATCTAATTTAGTGCAATTATCATAAGACATTATAGTAATTCCTTCGGTATCGAAGCCGTTAGCCATCAAGAGAACCTGTAACATGTCGGTATGCTTGTCTTCTGACAGTACCACGCATTTCGACGATACCAGACTCTTTAAATTATTTATAGCTGTAAGCTTTGTGATATATTCATCTAACAAAAGCTGTTGCATGTCCAGGGTGAAAGCGTCCATTTGAGGCGGTTTGAAGTTTTTAATGGGTGGAAGTAAATTAAAGCCGCCGCTCAAATGGATTTTCACGTTTTCAGTTCCGTCTCTGCCCAAGATAACAACCTTGATTTCTGCAGCCCCGCTTATGCGCAACGCCATATATGTAAGATAATCGTCGCTTAGTACAAAATATCCATCCCGCCAGTATACAACCACCCCCTGATTTTTGAAGTCGCGAAGTAAACGCCTTGCTTCATTGATTTCATAAAAAGGAATCATAAAGCAAGCATCAAAGCTGTATGGCGTGATTAGTTCGGGTTTAACAAATGCGATGTGGCATTGAATTTCTTCACGGTAAAGTTGTTGTATCAACGTAATATATTTAGGGTCTTCGGGGCCAAGTGTTCGAAATTTCAACTGCCCCTTTTTGTCTTTTTCAACCCCTTTTTTCATACTTACAAAATAATCTAAGTAAAAATTTGAAACATAGTTCATCACCTGCATTGCAATTCGCAAAGTGAAATCACTAGCCCAATCTGTGTCATCTTTCCCAGAGGTTAAAGGTTTACCCTCTACGCTAAAATAACTAAATGCTGGCTCGGGAAACCGCTGACTCGTCCTTATTTCGCATAACGTTACGCCTCCAATAAATTCACCCTCGACCAGCGTAGCTATTTCGTAGAAGTGCCCTTCTAGTCCTGCTAATTGGTGGCATTTGATATAAACGCCTATCGGCTGGTTTTCTAGATAACCATTTACTTCATAAAACATCGGCTGGCTTATTGGATTCTCATCCAACTCCTTAAAAACTTGGTTGATATTAAATTCCTTATCAAGGTCAGAATAGTCCAGAACGGCATATCTTGCATTTGTTAATATGTAGTTAGACAGGTCTAGCACAATAGGATTATCTTTATACCGCTTTTCAAAATAGCTGATTAGTTTGCCGGGTGTTGGTATAACGTTTTCCGCACCGCTTACAGTTTTGAAAATGCTCAGTTTGAGGCGGCCCAACAGCGCTGCTTTAAAATTATGAAGTAATGCAGGATTAATTTTATTCATCGTGATGAAAGCTAGTCGCGTAACTTTTTATCCAAATATAACTAATCCGGTCAACGGTGGACGAAATCCTACTCATCTCATAATCCCCTCCCTCTTCATCTCCCTAAACACATTAGTTTGCGGGCATCCTAATTCCGATGCTATCTGCCTTATGCTTCGCCCCTGGGCGTGCAGTTGTATAATTTGCTCGCCGATAGTTTGGCGCTGCATGGCTGTTGGGCTGAGCAGGTGAGGGGCTTCACTGCGCTGGCCGTCAAACGCAAAGTGGAGGGAGCTGCCTTCTTTAACAATTCGGCAAAACTTAACCATGCCTGCGCTAAATGCCGGCCCGCCGCTGCGCTGCTTTACCTGTTTAAGGTAACGTGGGCGCTGCTCATGAAAATTTAATTATAATGCAAGTTAGCCAAATACAGGCTGGCAAATGGTGGCGCTATTTTGTCAGTTAGCTGGTTTTTAGCGATACACACCGCAGGTGTCCCACCCTGAAAAAAGCAATTTTTATTAATTTACATAATTAGCTTAATATGAATAATTTACATGGATTACCTAAACAACAGGGATGTCCCAAAGTGTTTCACTTATTTTGCTTAAATTGCTGATAATCAATTGCAATTAAAAAATAAGTGTTTCGCACGCGGAAGTGGAACACCCCCGGGCCAAAAAATCAGGGCCTTGTCCATTTTCTCATTTATCCCCCCGTATTGTAACGAAATACCCCCTATGCTATCTGCTTTAAAAAAAGTAATTTGGCTGCTTAAACCAATTGTTAAACGCCTCCGTGGCGTTGCCGTTTTTCCTGATTTTATATGAAGCCAAAGCCTTCGCTATTTCCTGTGCTGCCCTTAGGGTTCAGCTACATTGCGCCACTGGCATTCCTGCTTGGTTTGGCGGCTTGCAACAACGGTACCGATAGTGCGCAGGAATCGCGACCGCCCCTTTTTCATGCGCTGGATACTGCGCAAACGCATATAAGCTTCGTAAACCAACTTACCGAGGGCCTCAACACCAATGTGCTGGTGTACGAGTATTTTTATAATGGTGGGGGCGCCGCCGTGGGCGATTTCAATGGCGATGGCCTGCAGGATTTGTACTTCACCGGCAACATGGTTGATAATAAACTTTACCTTAACAAAGGCCATATGGTTTTTGCGGATGTTACCCAACAAGCAGGTGCCGCAGGTCGCCCCGGGCCATGGAAAACCAGCGCCACCGTTGCCGATGTAAACGGCGATGGCAGGCCCGACCTGTACCTCTGCTATTCGGGCAAGCTACGGCCCGAGAAGCGCATAAACCAATTGCTCATCAACCAGGGGAACGATGCAGCGGGCATCCCGGTGTTCAAGGATTCTACCGCTGAATATGGCCTCGATTTCGCATCATACAGCACCCAGGGCTACTTTTTCGATTACGACCGCGATGGCGACCTGGACCTGCTGCTGGTAAACCACAGTCCCGAACGGCTCAACAATATGGATGTATTTGCCTTGAAGGAATTAGTAAAAACCAAGGACGCCGAGCGCGGCACCCGCCTGCTGCGTAACGACGATGGCAAATTCAAAGATGTTACCGGGAACGCGGGTATAGAAAATGGCACCATCTCCTACGGCCTGGCAGCGGGTATTGCCGATGTAAACGGCGACGGCTGGCCCGATATTTACCTGGATAACGACTACAGCATTCCCGATAAGTTGTACATAAACAATGGCAACGGCACCTTTACCAATAAACTGAGCCAAATGCTGGGGCACACTTCGTTCTTCTCAATGGGGAACGACGTTGCCGATATCAACAACGACGGCAGCGCCGATATTTTCACGCTGGATATGCTTCCCGAGGATAACCGCCGCCAAAAGCTGCTGATGGGCACCGATAATTACGAGTTCTTCAACATGAATGTAAAGGCCGGGTTTTACTACCAGTACATGCGCAATATGTTGCACATCAACAACGGCAACGGCACTTTTAGCGAAGTAGGGCAGTTTTCCGGTATCTCTAATACCGACTGGAGCTGGTCGCCTTTGTTTGCCGATTATGATAACGACGGCTTTAAGGACTTGTTCGTAACCAACGGTTTCACGCGTGATTATACCAATATGGATTTCCTGAAGTACATGGGCGATAACTTGAAAGACAGGTCGGTAATGCGGGAGGACCTGCTTAACCTGGTGAAAGAAATGCCCTCTTCGCACGTGAAAAACTACTTGTTCAAAAATAAGGATGGCTTATCGTTTACCGATGTATCTGCCGATTGGGGCATAACAGAAGCATCAAACAGCAACGGCAGCGTATATGTAGATCTGGATAACGATGGCGACCTTGACCTGGTTACCAATAACGTTAACGAACCGGCTTCGATATTGGAAAACAGTGCCGCCGCCGATGCCAATAACCATTACCTGGACATCAAACTAAAAGGTGCGGGCAAAAACACCGATGGTATTGGCGCGCTTGTTACGCTATACGCCGGTGGTAAACTGCAAACCTTGCAGCAGATGCCTGCCCGTGGGTATCAATCCTCGGTTACGCCGGTGCTGCATTTTGGCTTAGGTAAAATAAAAATCGTCGATTCTGTAAGGGTAACTTGGCAATCAGGCAAAACGCAGGTGATTGCCGGGCAGGCGGTTAACAAGCGGATAACCTTGTCCGAACAGGAGGGGAGCAACAGCACCGGACCTACATCTGCCGCAAGCACGCTGTTTGTTAAGGCTGCATCTCCAATCAGCTACAGCCAGCCCATTAGCCAAACAAACGATTTTAAGCGCCAACCTCTTTTGGTTAATCCCATTTCCTTTTCGGGGCCGCATATGGCAATGGCTGATGTAGATAAGGATGGCCTGCAGGATATCTTCATTGGTGGCGGCAAAGGGCAGGCATCTATACTGTACATACAAAAACGGGATGGTAGTTTCGTAAAAAAAGAGCAAGCCGCATTTGCGCAAAGCGGCCTGAAAACGGAGGTAATCCCTGCGTTTTTTGATGCCAATGGCGATGGCTACCCCGATATCTATTGCGCGTCGGGCGGTTACGATGATTTACAAGCCGAGGACAAAACCCTAAGCGATGAGCTATACCTGAATGATAAGAAAGGCAACTTCGTAAAGGCCGATAATGCCATACCGGCCCTTTATACCAGCAAGAGTTGCGTTAAGGCTGCGGATTTTAATGGCGACGGCGCACCTGACCTTTTTATAGGCGGTCGTATTATTCCCGGTCGCTATCCCGAAACGCCAAAGAGCTACCTGCTTTTAAATGATGGCAAGGGCCATTTTACCGATGCCACCCAACAATACTTGCCGCTGCTTAGCAAGCTCGGCATGGTTACCGATGCTGCCTGGGTAGATATGAATGGCGATAAACGCCCCGACCTGGTTGTAGTGGGCGAATGGATGCCGGTAACCATCTTCATCAACGCGAACGGAAAATTTGTAGACAAGACGGCGGATTACCTCCCCAAACAATACAGCGGCTGGTGGAACTGTATTACCGTGGGCGATTTTAATAAAGACGGGCACCCCGATTTGATATTAGGCAACCAGGGCACCAATTCGCAATGCAAGGCGAGCGATAAAGAACCAGCTGAGCTGTTTTTCAAGGATTTTGACAAAAACGGCGCTATCGACCCCATCCTCTGCTTTTACATCCAACATCAATCGTACCCGTACCTTACCCGCGACGAGTTGTTGGATCAGATAAGTATCATGCGCGGCAAGTTTACCGATTATAAAAGCTACGCCGATGCTACCCTGCAGGATGTTTTTACTGCAGAGCAACTGCAAGGAGCGGGGCACCTATCCGCTAATACCTTAGCCACAACTTATCTGCTAAGCGATAAAACAGGCAAACTGCATTCACAAACTTTACCCGCCGAAGTTCAGTTTTCGCCCGTGTTTACCATAACGCCTTTTGATTACGACCATGACGGTATTACGGATTTGCTGCTTTGTGGCAACATGAACAAAGCCCGGCTCCGCTTTGGTAAGTACGATGCAAATTATGGCCTGTTGCTAAAGGGGCAGGCAAACGGTAACTTTATAACAGTAAAACAAGCACAATCGGGTTTCAACATCACCGGCGATGTACGCAGCGTGATGCAGGTAGGGGACAAACTGCTTTTCGCTATAAACCAATCCACTATGCAGGCCTATAAATCAACGGGTAAATGAAAAAGTATTGCTTTATTTTAACAAGCATCCTGCTGATGTGCCTGGGGATGAACTGCTCGCCGAAACGTACAGGCAGGCCCGTGTTACACGCGGCTGATATCACTAAAGTGATAAAAACGATGAGCGCGCAAATGGTACACGATGTAACCAACCCACCTTTGGCTGCACGTTTTTTCGCTTATTCGTGCATGTCGGGCTACGAGGTACTATCCCAAAATGACGTTTCGATTATGAAACTTTCCACGGCACTAAATGGCTATCCGCAGGTAAAAAAGCCTTTGGTCACCAATTACGACGCCCAACTTGCTGCCTTGTTTGCCATCACCAAAACGGCTGCTAAAATGCAGCCATCGGGCGCGGCTATAAAAGCATTCGAGCAACGGCTTATCGATTCGTGCCTGCAAATAGGTTTTGCGCAGGATAAGATAGACAGTTCGTTAAAGTACGCGCAACAGGTTAGCGCGCAAATTATTGGGTATGCAGTTAAAGACAACTACAACCGCATCAGCAACTTTAAACGCTATGTGCCAAAAGATACCGCCGGTGCATGGTACCCAACTCCGCCTGCCTACATGGGTGCGGTGGAGCCTTACTTTGCTACCGTAAGGCCTTTTACGCTGCAGGCTTGCAACCAGTTTAATCCGGCCCCGCCCGTGCCTTTCTCTACAGACAAGAAGTCGGGATTTTACAAGTTGATGCTGGAGTGCCAACGGTACGATGCAGACTCCTTATCTGCCGGGCAGCGCGCCATAGCCGGTTTTTGGGATTGCAACCCCTTTGCGGTGCAGGATAATGGCCACATGCTCATCGGCCTAAAGAAAATTTCGCCGGGCGCGCATTGGATGCTGATAACCGGCATAGCCTGCAAACAGGCAAACCTTGGGTTCGATAAAGCGATGGCCATACACGCCATGGTTGCCATAGGGTTGATGGATAGCTTTATAAGCTGCTGGTACCAAAAATACCAAACCAACCGCATCCGGCCGGAAACGGCCATCCATCAGTATTTAAACCCACGGTGGAAATCTTTCCTGCAAACGCCGCCTTTTCCGGAATATCTTAGCGGGCACTCCTGTATTTCGTCCACCTCCGCTGTTATCCTTGAGTCTTACTTCGGCCCAAATTTTACTTATACCGATGATGTGGAACTTGCTTTTGGTATAAAACCACGTAAGTTCGGTTCATTTTCGCAAGCGGCTGCCGAGGCCGGATATTCGCGGTTACTGGGCGGCATCCACTTTGAAGATGGCATTGCCAATGGTAAATTGCAGGGCGAGGAAATAGGCCAATGGGTGCTGCACAAGTTCAAACACAGCGTAAAGAGTAGATTAAATAGGGGGGATGCCCTTGGTGGCTCTGGCTTCATCAAAACGCAGGGCAAAATACTTTACCGTTAGGTGTTGTTTAAATAATTAAATTGTATTTTGCCATTTTAATAAAACCCGGTAGAACGATGTTCTTGTCGGAGAGGTCGGCTGCGTCGCAAAACAAAAGCAGGCGCGCCGACGTTTAAGTAAACCAATTATCAGCCCGATACATCTGCCTCGGGTACGTTATATAAATTATCGGATTCAGCATGGTAGAATTTTTACGAAAGAGTTGGGGTAAGCAATTTTTCACTATGCTTTTCCTTTCCGGCATTTTATCGTTCATGGTTTTAGGCTTACGGGCGCAATCGCCGGTAAATAATAAGGTTTTGAAATATTCCCTGAAGGATGGCCTTTCTTTCGAAATCGCGAACAGCATCACGCAGGATGCCAGGGGGTTTATTTGGATTGCTACCAGCGATGGGCTCAACCGCTTCGATGGCAGCTCTTTCAAGGTGTTCAAATCGAAACAACGCAATTCGCTTGGGCTTTTGAGTAACTATGTAGAAAAGGTGTACACCGATAAAGCCGGCTTTATATGGGTTGGCTCGCGCGATGGCCTGAGCCGCTTGGATCCCCGTACAGAAAGCTTTATCCATTATAAAGTAAACGCGGGGCGTACGGCCAAAGAAGACGTAAATAACATCGTGCCCGCCCGGGGCGATAACCTTTGGGTATCCACCTATGGCATAGGCTTTTCGTATTTCGACGCGAAAAAATCCAGGTTTATAAACTACAGGCAAAATACGTTCCCACAATTGGGCGATGACCGGGTTATCAGCCTCTCCGAAGATTCGCAGGGTTTGTTATGGGTAGGCACCCAGGAGGCGGGCTTAAACGTATTCGAGCAAAAAAACGGTGTTATTGGTAAACGGCTTAGTCTTGGTGTCGATGCGCCCTTGGGCCGTATCAATGATATTTTTGAGGACCATTTCCATAACGTATGGATAGCCACGGTTAGCGGCATGTTTTACTACAACCGCAGCCTGCACAAATTTTACCATTTAACAAGTGCGCAAGCTGGTATCAGAAATAAACGCTACCTGTCGTTAAACGAGGGCAGCGACAAAAAGCTACTTGTTGGCCTGCAGGATGGCGGGCTATACAAGCTGGATCTGGGCACATCCGCCAATTATGATGTCGACTCGTTTTCGCTGGAACCGGTAACCGGCGAGGATGGCTTTAATATTACCCAACGATCGATACAAACGCTGTTTATCGATCGCGACAAAAATACCTGGGTGGGTACTTATGGCAACGGGATATACATGCTTGGCAATAGAACCGAAAAGTTTACACGCGTACAGCGTAAGCATGCCGATGCGCAAGGAGAAAGTATGGTGCGGTTTTACGGTATGAGCCAGGATAATGCCGGCATGCTTTGGCTGGGTACCGATGGCGACGGCCTGTTGAAAACCAGCCCCGACGGCACGCTGATAAAACAATACAAGGCAGATGGTCGGCCAGGCAGCTTAACCGATAATGCCATCCTGAGCGGCTTTACCGATAGCGATAATAATTCGTGGTTTGGTACTTATGCAAAGGGCCTGTTCCTGTATAACAGGGCAACCGACAAATTTACCAATTTTGCGCATACCCCGGGCTTGGCAAACAGCCTTGGCGGCAACGATGTGCGTGTTATTTTCCAGGATTCGCGTAAGCGGCTTTGGATAGGGTCAAACGGCGGAGGATTAAGCCTTTACAACCCCAAAAGCCGTACGTTCACCAATTATACACCGACTAATAGCGCCATAAGCTCAAACGATATACGGGCTATTGCCGAAGATACCAAGGGCAACCTATGGATAGGCACATTTGGCGGAGGGCTGGATTACTTCGATGTTAATAGAAATAAATTCGTAAAGCCGCTGAACACTGTCGACGAAAAGCGAAGCCTGCCAAGCGCCGTAGTATTCTCGCTATTACAGGATAAGCAACAAAAGCTTTGGATAGGCACAGAAGGGGATGGCCTGCTGGTTTATGATTTGCGGAACAAAACTTTAAAGGTTTTCGACGAAAGCACCGGGTTGGCCAATAATACTATCTACGCTATTAAGCAGGCGGCCAACGGCATCTTATGGTTAAGTACCAACAAGGGCCTATCAAGCATTGACCCACTTAGCGGCAGAATAGCGAATTACGACCAGTCCGATGGCGTGCAGGCGGGCCAGTTCAACGTAGGTTCGGCTATGTATAACGATAAGCGCAAAGCTATGTACTTCGGCGGTACGCAGGGACTCAACATCTTTTATCCCTCGCAGGTGCATAAAAGCAATTACCGGCCCGGCGTAGTGATAACCGGCCTGCAAATTTTTGATAAACAGGTTGATGTTGACGGCCACGATAAAAACGGCGCCGTATTGCCCAATGTTTTGAACGAAACAGAAGAACTGGTGTTACAGCCGGATCAGCCTGTATTTTCTATACAGTACACGGCCCTTAACTACGCCTATCCGCAAAAAGGCAACTTTGCCTATAAAATGGATGGGTTGGACAAGGCATGGAACTACGTAGGCACTCAGCGCTCGGCAACTTACCGTTACCTTTCGCCCGGTACATATGTATTCAGGGTGAAAGCATCTAACCAGGATGGGGTTTGGTTCAACAATTATGCTACGCTGCAAATACGAGTACTGCCGCCATGGTATAAAACCTGGTGGGCCTACCTTTGCTACGTGCTTGCAGCAGGCTTGCTCATCAATTACTACCGCCTGTACCGCATAAACCAATCCCAGCTTAAATACGAAATAAAAATAGCGCAGCTATCAGCCGAAAAAGATAAAGAACTGAACGAGCGCAAGCTTTCGTTCTTTACCAATATTTCACACGAGTTCCGCACGCCGTTAACGCTCATCATCAACCCGGTGAAGGATATGCTCTTCGGCAAAATAGAGCATGGGAACGATGCGGGCAACCTGCATATCATTTACCGCAACGCGCGCCGCTTGCTTAGCCTGGTAGATCAATTGTTGCTGTTCCGAAAAGCCGAGAGCGATACCGATAAGCTAAAGGTGGTTAAACTAAACGTAGTTACGCTTTGCCGTGAGGTGTTCCTCTGCTTTAACCACCAGGCGCGTACCCGCTTTATCCAATTCGATTTCGTATGCGAAGTCGAAACCATCGAGATTTATGCCGATAGGGAAAAACTGGAGATTGCGCTATTCAACCTCATTTCGAACGCACTGAAGTTTACGCCCGAGCATGGTTTCGTAAGCTGCGCCATAATCGATAGCGGCGACAAAGTTGATATCGCCATAACCGATAGCGGCTGCGGCATAGCCGAAGGCACAGGCGACGATTTGTTCGGCAAGTTTTACCAATTGCAGAATGCGGGCATCACGGCAGGCGGTTTTGGTATCGGGCTTTATTTGGTGAAGGCTTTTATTGAAAACCATAAAGGCAGCATCACTTACCAAAGCGAAGCGGGTAAGGGCACAGTGTTCAATGTTTCGTTGCTAAAGGGCAAAGAACATTTGGGACAGCAATTTATTTTTGAAGACGTGCAGGAAACTTCGGCCTTTTTAGATGAACTGATTGACAGCGACGAAGGCATGCTGATGGCAGAGGCTGAGATAGCCACGCCGCATATGAAATCTGAAGCTTTAAGCTCCGACACCAAGACCATGTTGCTTATTGATGATAACCAGCAGATACGTACCTACCTTAAACAGATATTTGCAGGGAAATTCGAAGTATTTGAAGCCGATAACGGCACCGACGGGCTCGAACTGGTATATCACCTGGTACCCGATATCGTAATAAGCGATGTGATGATGCAGGGCCTGAGCGGGATAGAGCTCTGCAGCCGGATAAAAGAAGACCCAGTTTTAAACCATATCCCCGTAATATTGCTTACGGCCAGTTCGTCGCCCGAAATAAAATTGAAGGGCATAGAAGGCGGTGCCGACGATTACATTAGCAAACCTTTCGAAAAAGAAATGCTGGTGGCCCGCGTAAACGGCATCCTTAAAAGTCGCAATAACCTGCAAAAGTACTTTTACAACGAAATAACGCTCAATAACACCAACGACCTCAAGATATCGCAGGAGTACAAAGAGTTCCTGGAGAAATGCCTACAGATAGTAGAGAAGCATTTAACAGATCCCGACTTCAGCATTAAAACCCTTGCAGCAGAAACGGGCATGAGCCACTCAAACCTGTACAAGCGCATTAAATCTATCTCGGGGCAATCGGCAAATAGTTTCATCCGCTTCATCCGCCTGCGCAAGGCCGCCGAGATTTTGCTTACTACAGATAGCACCGTGTACGAAACCGCGTACAAGGTAGGGCTTAACGATCTGAAGTATTTCAGGGAGCAGTTTTTCAAGCTTTTCGGCATAAACCCTTCAGATTATATCAAGAAGTACCGCAAGCCGTTCCACAATAACTACAACATCAATCGCGATGTATTGAAAGAAAACTAAAATATTATTTTACCCCCTGCCCAAAAAGCCTCAAAAACCCAAAATTTGAGGCTTTTTTATTAAATCCCCCCTATCTAAATCAGAATTTACCCCTCACAGTTTTTAATGATTTAACCTGAATTTAGACCTACCAATAACCAAGGTGTAAACCGATTTCCTGTAACAGGCATCAATATGATAGGCAAAAATTAAACGGAAGCGATTGTTTCCGGTGCTGCCCTTCTTCGATTAGATGTGTGCTACTGGCCGGAGGTGAAACCAATTAAAAACCAATAACCCATATGAAACTAAATTTACATGTAAAAGATTCTCCGCACGGGAAAAAATTACCGCGGCTTTTCTTATTGGCAACCAGTATGGCTATTGCCTGTGCGGGCAGCATTGCCATGCCTTCGCGGGCGCATGCCGGTATCAACAGTGTAGCCCGGCAGGACGTGAAAATTACCGGCGTAGTAACCGATGAAAAAGGCGAGACCCTGCCCGGCGTAACGGTATCGTTAAAAGGTAGCCAAACCGCGGTAGTTACCGATGTTAACGGGAAGTTTACCTTGAACATCCCTGATGCCAGCGGCACTTTGGTGTTTACCTACATCGGCTATGTAAAGCAGGAGGTAGCCATCAACGGCCAAACTACTTTTAATATTAAACTGGAGGCCGATTCCAAATCGCTCAACGAGGTGGTAGTAGTAGGTTACGGTACCCAAAAGAAAGCAACCTTAACAGGGTCTATTTCGCAGGTTAAGGGTGCCGACCTGGTTAAAAGCCCGCAACCCAATCTTTCCAACTCTTTCGCCGGCCGTTTTTCTGGTGTAATTGTAAACAACCGCAGTGGCGAGCCAGGGTACGATGGTTCCGGTATTACCATCAGGGGTTTGGCTACAACCGGCAGCAATAACGTATTGGTTGTTGTAGATGGTATCCCAGGCCAGATAGGCGGTTTGGAGCGCCTTGACCCGAATGATATCGAGAGTGTATCTGTACTAAAGGACGCATCGGCAGCCATTTACGGTAACCGTGCAGCTAACGGCGTTATACTGGTTACCACAAAAAAGGGCAAAACCGGTAAACCAACCATCAACTATTCGTTTAACCAGGGCTTTAGTTCGCCAACCCGTTTGCCTAAAATGGCCGACGCAGCACTTTACGCGCAGCTTATGAATGAGGTTGCCCTTGATGCAAACAGCGGCGGCGGTCCTAACCAAACTTTTTCAGAAGCCCAGATCCAAAAATTCAGGGATGGATCCGACCCGATCAATTTCCCTAATACCGATTGGTTGAAAACCACCTTAAAATCGCAGGCTTTGCAAAATCAGCATAGCTTATCAATATCCGGTGGCAGCGATGATGTAAAATACTTTGTTTCGTTGGGTACGCTGTATCAGGACGGTATTTACAAAAATGGCGCTACCAAATACAATCAGTATAATTTCCGTTCTAACATTGATGCAAACGTTACAAGTAAATTAAAGGTAGGTTTGTCTTTATCTGGCCGCGAAGAGCAGCGTAAATTCCCAATGGTGGGTGCCGGCGGTATCTTCAGGTCTATTTATCGCTCAAAACCAACCGTTGCTGCGTTCTATCCAAATGGCTTCCCAACACGGGGTATCGAAGATAACAACCCTGCGGTACAGGTAACCGATATCGGCGGAACAGCACAAAACCCCTCACAAACCTTAAATGCGATTTTAAGGGGCAGCTATCTTTTACCCTTAAAGGGGCTGTCGCTCGATGGTTTCTTCTCTGTTGATAAATCCTTCAACTTTAACAAAAACTACAATACACCTTATAACCTGTATACTTACAACCAGGCTGCAGATACCTACACACCTACTGTGGTGGGAGGTAATAACAAAAAAGCAACATTGTTCGAATCTCAGAACAACCAGTCGCTGATCACTTCAAACATTAAATTAAACTACGCACGCCGCTTTGGTGCGCACGATATTAACGCGTTTGTTGGTTACGAGCAAAGCAAAAATCATCTCGATTATTTCGACGCTACACGTTTTAACTATTTATCATCGCAATTGCCGGAACTTTCGCAAGGCGGCAGCGCAGCAACAGATTACCTGAATTCGGGCTACAGTTCAAACTATACCCGCCGCAGTGTTATCAGCAGAATAGCTTATAGCTACGATGAAAAGTATTTGTTTGAAGGTCAGTTAAGGGCAGACGGAAGCTCGATATTCCCCGCAGGAAAACAATGGGGTTACTTTCCATCCGCTTCTGTTGCTTACCGTATATCAAAAGAAAGCTGGTTTAAAGATAACGTGAAATTTATCGACGACTTGAAGCTGCGTGCATCCTACGGTTCGTTGGGTAATGATGCCGTAAACGGTTTTCAATACTTTAACAACTACGTAATTGTTGGTAATGGCTTTGTGGCTTACGATGCCAATGCTAAAGAAGTCGTTATCCAGCCAAATATCAACCTGGTGAAACTGGCCAACCCCAATATTACCTGGGAAGTTGCCCGTAAGCTGGATATTGGTATCAATGCAACATTCCTTAGGAACTTTACACTCGAGGCTATTTACTTTCAGCAAAAACGCTCAGGTATTTTGGCTACCCGTAATGCATCTCTACCGGGCACATCGGGTATTGTGAACCCTTATGGAAGCGATCCGCTTGTGCCGTCTGAAAATATTGGTAAAGTAAACAGCACAGGTTTTGAAGCTACATTGGGCTATAACAATAGCGGCCGCGATTTTAGCTGGGGTATCTCTGGTAACATAACTTATGCAAAAAGCAAAATCATATTTATCGACGAAGCATCAGGCGCGTTAGACTACCAAAGAGAAACAGGCCATCCGTTATACACCTACCTGTTATATAACAGTATTGGCATCTTCCGCACACAGGCAGAGCTGGATGCTTATCCACATGTGCCTGGCGCAAAAGTTGGCGATTTGAAGTACGAAGATTTTAACAAGGATGGTAAAATAACTGCGGACGACCGCGAACGCACCAAATACGGTAACACCCCCTTGTTGACATATGGGTTTACCGCAAACGCGGCTTATAAAAACTTCGATCTGTCGATGGTATTTGCAGGCCAATCTAAAGTTAGTCAGTACGTATTACCAGAAACAGGTACCATAGGCAACTTCTACAGCAGTTGGGCCAATAACAGGTTTAGTGCAAGCAACCCCGATGGTACCTATCCGCGCGTAACAGAACGTGCATCAAGCGCCATAAGCGGCGGCCAGTACAACAATACCTTTTGGCTTAATGATGCATCTTTCCTGAGGTTGAAGAACGTACAATTGGGTTACAACTTTGGCCCAACAGTATTATCTAAAATTAAATTAGCAGGCTTGCGCGTTTATGCCAGCGCATTTAACCTTTTCACGATAACAAAAGTTAAGGATTATGACCCAGAGGGTACAAGCGGCAGCGGCCAGTTTTATCCGCAGCAACGCATAATCAACATAGGCGCAAACGTGAAATTTTAATTTAAACAGTCATGAGAAAAAATTATAAAAAAACATTTTACCTTTTTGCAGTAACGGCGTTAGCAATAGCCGGCTGTAAAAAAGATTTCCTGGCCGTACAGCCAACAGACAGGATTGCTACCTCGGCCGTAGAAGCAGATACCGCCGTTTTTGAAGCTTATGTGACCAACCGGTATTTGGGCACGAAATTACAAAATAAAGAAGGGGAAGGTACCGTGCCGGGTTTTGGAAGAGGCTTTGAATATAGTATGTGGAGCTCACTGTCTGATGAATCTATCTATAACAACGATGACGATACCTGGTTGGTACAGCGCGGCCAGTTGGCCCCCGAAAATTTGGGTGGCGCGGGTGTACTGTGGGCACGCAGTTACCGTGGTATCCGCGAGTGTAATTATGCATTAAGCGTGTTGTCTAAAATAACCATGAGTGCTGGCCACAAAGCCCGTATAGAGGGCGAACTGAAATTTATCAGGGCCTTTAGGTACCAGGACGTTATCCGTAACTACGGTGGCGCGGTACTAATAGGCGATAAGGTTTATGAATTAACGGATAACCTGCAGGACCCTGCATTATTTAAGCGTGCAACTATTAAGGAGAGCATTGCTTATGCCATAGCTCAATTGGATGACGCTGCAGCAAAACTGCCGCTAAATAACGATCAGTCGTGGCAACTGGGCCGCGCTACCAAGGGTGCTGCGCTTGCGTTAAAATCCCGCCTGGCGCTTTACGCTGCCAGCCCCCTATATGATGGCGCAGGCACCTGGGCTGATGCTGCAACTGCTGCACAAGCGGTAATTAGCCTTAACAAATATGGTATTTATACCGGCGGGTATAACAAAATGTTTTTGGAAAACGAAACAAACGAGGTGATTTTTGAACGCCTTTACACCAAAAATGACAATCACGTACACCTGGAGATTGCCAACGGACCAAATGGTTATGGTGGATGGGCGGGTAACACGCCACTGCAAAACCTAGTGGATGATTATGAGATGGATAACGGGAAACCAATAACAGACCCAACCTCGGGATACGACCCAACTCATCCTTACGACCACCGCGACCCAAGGTTTGATGCCACCGTATTACACAATGGCTCGGCGTACAGGGGGCGCAATATTGAAGCATTTATACCGGGCGGGCAGGATAGTAAAGACGGTCCAAGCAATTGGAATACTACTAAAACAGGATATTACTTGCGCAAATACATGGACGATGCGTACCCGCTTGAAAACCCATGGGGCAACGCCGGCTTTCATCCTTGGATCTATTTCCGCTACGGCGAGATCTTGCTGAACTTTGCAGAGGCTGCTAACGAGGCTTACGGGCCTGATGCGGTTCCGTCCGGATCAACCTTAAGCGCACGTACCGCTATTAATATGATCCGTTCTCGCCCGGGAGTTAATATGCCTGCATTGGCCGCCGGCCTTTCGCAATCGCAAATGCGCGATGCAATACGTTACGAGCGCCGTGTGGAACTGGCATTTGAAGAGCACCGTTTTTACGACGTGCGCCGCTGGAAGATTGCTGATGTTACCGAGAATAAGCCTGCTGGCGGTGTTATTATTACCAAAGCTTCGGACGGAAGCTTTGTGTACACGCCAAAGGTTGCTTTGGATGGCCGTTCATTTGCTACCAAGCACTACTGGTTGCCAATACCAAGAACCGAGATCCAGGCATCGGGCGGGCAATTACAGCAAAACGCAGGTTACTAATAAAAATAAGCAGAGGGGAGTATTACTTGCTCCCTTCTGCTTTAATAATGCATCAACCCCGGCTTACCTATGAAGAGATTATTTGGTTTAGTGTTAATAGCTGGTGTTTTAATAACCGGTTGTAAGAAAGATAAAGGTCCAGTAGCCGATAACCACGACAAAACAGATGTAGTAGATTTACCCCCTGTTCCGGTTACGGCGGATGCGCCTCCGGCCGGTCCCCTCAAAGGGGTAAACTGGGCGGCAGACGGCGATAATTTTAGCGATGGTATTTTGGTTTTAAGTGCCTTGTCATCATCAGATAGTTACGCTACCGTATCTGCAACGGCTGATGCCGTGTTAACAGGTATCAAAGCCAACACGGGCGCAAACACGTTGCGCTTACCGGTGAATTATTCAACCGTGTCGCAAGCCTGGTGGGGCTCCTATATCGGCGTTATTGATAAGGCTATTAGCAAAAATATGAATGTAATATTGGCTTGCTGGGAATCCAAATCGCAAGCCGATGGGAAAGTAGATAATATGACGGAGTTTTGGTTGATGTGGAAAGCGGTGGTTGCCAGATACGGCAGTAACCCCCACGTTTACTTTGAGATATTTAACGAACCTCACGGATATTCGTTAACCGACTGGACAGCCATTTGCGCGCAATGGTTAAGCAATTACCCAACAGTGCCGCAAGGGCATATTTTAATAAGCGGCACCTCTTACTCGCAGGATATTAAGGGAGTTGGGGCCGATAGCCGCTTTACCGGTTGCCTGCTATCTATACATGATTATAACTTTTTTAGTGATGGCACCAATACTACCGCAGCCCAATGGGAAAACCGTTTTAAAAGCAATATAGGTGATTATGCCAGCCGCGCTGTGCTTACCGAGTTTGGCGTACCCATGACGGGTGGCAAAAACTACACCGGTGCCATTGGCGGCGACCCCGAAATTGCCTACCTGCAGGGACTTACCAATGTGGCGCGTAGCTACGGCATGGGTAGTGTTTATTGGCCGGGCGTCCGTACCGGCGATAGTTATGCCATGCAGCAATTAAGTGGAAGCGGCGCAGGCATCACCGTTACAAATACCAATTTATCTGGCTTAAGCCGCCTTACCTATGCGTGGGGCGTGGGCGCAGGTGGTACCGATGTGTTTTACACGGGTGCTTTCTACCGCTTGCTAAACCAAAATAGCGGACAGGCGCTTGATGTTAACAGTTCGTCAACAGCTGATGGCGCCAGCATTATTCAATGGCCGCAAAATGGAGGTAACAACCAGCAATGGATAATTACCGACAATGGTGGTGGCTATTATAAGATCACCAACCGTAACAGCAGCAAGGCCCTTGATGTAGATATGAGTTCAACTACTGCAGGTGCAGGGATTGTTCAATGGCCGTGGAACGGCGGCAACAACCAGCAATGGCAACTAACCGCAGCCAGCCCGGGTATTTATAAAGTAATGAATAGAAACAGCGGGTTTGCGCTTGATGTTAACGGCGCATCTACCACTAACGGTGCCGGTATTATACAATGGAATGCAAATGCGGGCACGAACCAGCAGTGGCAAATTATACAACAGTAACTTACAAAAGCGGGCTATGCCGGCAGGCCTGCCCGCTTTGTTTTTTAAATAATGATCAGAACATCAACTATTAGATTTGCCCTTTTAACGGCAACCTGCCTGGCGCTTGGCCGGCTGGTTGCCCATGGGCAGTCTGGTGAAGTAACTATACATATCGATGCTGCCAAAACCTACCAAACCATCAGCAACTTTGCGGCATCAGATGCCTGGGCCTGCCAGTTTGTGGGCAATTGGCCCGATGCCAAACGCAACAAGATAGCCGATTTACTCTTTAGCCGTAATACTTATCCCGATGGCTCGCCCATGGGGATTGGTTTATCGCAATGGCGGTTTAATATTGGTGCAGGCAGCACGCAGCAGGGCAATGCAAGCGGCATTGGCGATGAATGGCGGCGCGCCGAATCGTTCCTCAATACGGATGGCACCTATAATTGGCAAAACCAGGCAGGTCAGGTATGGTTTTTAAAGGCAGCGAAACAGCGCGGCGTGAAACAATTTTTGGGATTTAGTAATAGTCCGCCGGTACAGTTTACGGCAAATGGCAAAAGCTTCGCAACCAACGGCAAGGTGAACATAACGCCTGATAAATACGATGCCTTTGCAGCTTACCTGGCCAGTACGGTAAACGGTTTGCAAAAAGTAGCCGGGATAAAATTCGATTACATCAGCCCTGTTAACGAGCCCCAATGGGATTGGAGCGATGGCGGGCAGGAGGGATGCCCCTACAATAATGCCGAAATAGCCGGGCTGGTACGCGCTATTGATAAAACCTTCCAAAAAGATAAAATAAGCGCTAAAATATTGATTGGCGAAGCCGGGAGCATCAACTACCTTTTTACCAAAGGCGATAAGCACGGCAAAGGCAACCAGGTTAACGATTTTTTCAAACCCTGCACGCCTACTTATATCGGCGATTTGCCTACGCTGAGCCGTACTATAGCTACGCACAGCTATTTCACTACATCGCCAATGGCAGCTTCTGTAAAAGCCCGCAAAGCGCTGGCCGATACCGTGGCCGCAATAAATGGCTTGCAGTTATGGCAATCGGAATACTGCATTTTGGGCGATAACGCCGGCGAAATAGACGGCCGCCACCGCGATTTGGGCATCGACGCGGCGCTGTACCTGGCATCAGTAATACATACCGACTTAACCGTAGCCAACGCATCAGCATGGCAATGGTGGACCGCCATATCGCCTTACGACTATAAAGACGGCCTCATCTACATCGATAAAAACAAAACCGACGGTAATTTCTACGCCAGTAAAATGCTTTGGGCTATGGGCAATTACAGTCGCTTTATTACACAGGATGCGGTGCGGATAGCCGCAACGCCCAGCAGCGGCCCGCTGCTGGTTTCGGCATTTAAAAATGGGAGGGAGCTTACGCTCGTAATCGTCAATACAACTAAAGAGCCGGTCACGACAGGCTTTGACGCAGCTTCGGCAAAATTGAGTTTGGAGACCTCTTACCTTACCGCTCAGGATTCGGAGCTTAAATCCGGGGTTATTACCGGGAATAATACTATAATTCCGGCGCGGTCCATCGTTACGCTTACGGGCACCATTGATTAGCTATCTGTTATGAAAAAGATTTACGTGTTATTTTCGGCCTTTATCTTCATATGGTTGCCCGCACAGCTTAAAGCGCAGACACCCGGCACGCCGGCCTTATTCAACTCCGGTTGGGCCTTTCATAAAGGCGATATTAATAAAGGTATGGATGGCCTCAAGCTCGAAACCGACTGGAAAAACGTAAGCCTGCCGCACGATTGGAGCATAGAAGGCCCTTTTAGCGATGCCTGGGCCAGTGCTACCGGTTACCTGCCCGGTGGTATCGGCTGGTATAAAAAAAGCTTTGCAGGCAACGCCGGTTGGCGCGGCAAACAGGTCTACATATACTTCGATGGCGTTTATAAAAACAGCGAGGTTTGGATAAACGGCCATTTGCTGGGCAAACGGCCAAATGGGTTCATCCCTTTCCAGTACGAGCTTAGCAAATACCTGAACCTTTCGGGCCAAAACCAAATAGTGGTAAAGGCAGATCACAGCCAGTTTGCCGATTCGCGCTGGTACACAGGTTCGGGCATTTACCGCAACGTTTACCTTGTGGTGAAAAATAGGGTACACGTAGGCCTGTGGGATGTAGCCTTTTCCACGCCGGAAGTCACTATTGCCAAAGCCACGATAAACCTAAAACTGGACGTGACCAACAGCGGAAGCGACAATACGCCTATTACGGTGCGAATAAACCTGTTTGATGGCAAGGGCAAAGTGGCCGCAACGCTGCAAAAACAACTCATTGCAAAAGCGGGTAAACAGCAAATAAGCTTCGATAAGCAGCTAACCACTCCACGTTTGTGGGGTAGCGAAAAGCCAGAATTATACAAATTGCAGGTCACGTTACTTAGCAAAGGCTTAAAGATAGACGAGGTGACGCAAAACGTAGGCATCCGCAGCATCCGTTTCGATAAGGATAAAGGATTTTTCCTGAATGGCAAGAGTACCAAGCTAAAAGGCGTATGCATCCACGATGATGCGGGCGCTTTGGGCGTTGCCGTGCCGCCAGAGGTTTGGGTGCGGAGGCTTAATATCCTGAAAGATGCCGGCGTAAATTCGTTGCGGTTAAGCCATAACCCCCATGCCGATTACCTGTATGACTTGTGCGATAAAATGGGCTTTCTGGTTATAGACGAAGCTTTCGACGAGTGGGCAATAGGCAAAAACAAATGGGTGGCCGGCTGGAATGTAGGCACCCCCTCTAAAGACGGTTATCACGAGTATTTTAAAGAATGGGCCGACAGGGATGTAAGCGATATGGTGCAACGTGCGCGCAACCACCCATCCATCATTATGTGGAGCATCGGCAACGAAATTGATTACCCTAACGACCCTTATAGCCACGAAGTGCTCAACAGCGGGCGCAACCCGCAAATTTACGGCAAGGGGTACCTGCCCGATCATCCGGCAGCCAGCGGCCTTACGCCATTGGCCAGGCAGTTGGCAAAAGCGGTGAAGACGGTTGATACCACCCGCCCCGTTACCGCTGCGCTTGCAGGGGTAGTAATGTCTAACGAGGTTGGCTACCCCGAAGAGCTGGACGTAGTAGGCTATAATTACCAGGAATACCGCTACGCCGACGACCATAAGAAATACCCCAACCGCATCATCTATGGCAGCGAGAACGGTATGGCGCAACAGGCCTGGGCGGCGGTTGATAGCAACGAATACATCTCGGCCCAATACCTGTGGACGGGTATAGATTACCTCGGCGAGGCCGGCAAATGGCCCCAACGTAGTAATGGCGCAGGGTTGATTGACCTGGCAGGCTTTAAAAAACCCGAATACTTTTACCGCCAAAGCCTGTGGGCCGATAAACCGATGGCTTATATAGGCACGCGTGCCATAACCAGTATCGAAGATAAAGGCATTTGGAGCCATCGAACCGCCGAACCGATTTGGAACTGGCAGCCCGGAAGCAAAACAAAAGTTGACTGCTTTACCAATTGCCAGGAGGTAGAATTGTTTCTGAACGGGCAATCCCTCGGCAGGCAATCCCGCGCTGCGGCGAAAGGCCAGGTGCCATATTGGGAGGTAGCCTACCAACCCGGCGAACTGCGGGTTAAAGGGTACAACAACGGTGTTGAGGTATGCAGCAATGCTATCAGCACTGCCGGAGACGCCTATCAACTTAAAGCAGTGGCCGATAAAATATCTTTTAAAAGCAAGGCAGGTGGTTTATGCCAGGTTGAAGTTTACGTGACAGATAAAGACGGCAACCCCGTGTTTACTGCCGAAGATGATATCAGCGTAACGGTTACAGGCCCGGCAAAGCTGTTGGGGCTGGAAAGCGGCAGCAATAGCAGCCACGAAAGTTATCAGGCAAACCAACGGAAGACACTACATGGCCGCTTGCTGGCTTACATACAAACATCCGGTGGGCCGGGTACCGTGCTGATTCAGTTCAGTTCGGGCAGTTTAAAATCTTCTACCATCAGGCTCGATGTAAAATAAGCCGTCTTCATAAAAATATAACACCGTATTGCACTATATGAAACTTCTAAAACTACTATTGTTCGTCCTCGTTTTATTCACGTCGTACTGCCTTAGGGCGCAAACGGCTAAACATACGTTTACCCTAAGCGATAACGTATTCCTGTTAGATGGCAAGCCTTTCCAGATAATTTCGGGAGAGATGCACTACACCCGCGTACCGCGCGAAGCCTGGCGTGCCCGTATGAAAATGGCCAAAACCATGGGCCTCAATACCATCGGTACCTACGTTTTCTGGAACGCGCACGAGCCGCAGAAAGGCCAGTACGATTTTAGAGGCAACCATGATATTGCCGAGTTTGTGAAGATTGCAAAGGAGGAGGGCCTTTGGGTGATACTGCGCCCCAGCCCATACGTTTGCGCCGAATGGGAGTTTGGCGGCTACCCGTACTGGCTGGAGAAGGAGCAGGGCCTGCAGGTGCGCAGTAAAGAGCCTAAATACCTGGCCGCTTACCACAAGTATATTATGCAGGTAGGCAAGCAGCTAGCGCCCTTACAGATAAACCACGGCGGCAATATTTTGATGGTGCAGATAGAGAACGAATATGGCTCTTACGGGGCGGATAAAGATTACCTTGCCCTGAACCAAAAAATGTTCCTTGATGCTGGGTTTGACGGGCAACTGTACACCTGCGACCCAGAGGCTGCCATAAAAGATGGCCATTTACCAGGCCTGTTGCCCGCCATAAACGGTGTAGACGATGTGGCGAAGGTAAAACGCCTGATTAATGAGAACTACGGTGGCAAGGGCCCGTATTTTATAGCCGAGTGGTACCCTGCCTGGTTCGATTGGTGGGGTACTAAGCACCATACGGTACCGGCAGAGCATTATCTGGCCAAGCTCGATTCGGTACTGTCGGCCGGGGTTTCCATCAATATGTATATGTTTCATGGCGGCACCACGCGCGGTTTCATGAACGGAGCTAATTATAACGATAAAGACCCTTACGAACCACAGATAAGCAGCTACGATTACGATGCGCCGCTTGATGAAGCAGGCAACGCTACCGACAAATACCTAAAATTCAGGGCGGTTATTCAAAAACACCTCGCACCCGGGGAAACATTACCTGAGGTACCGGCGGCTAAGCCATCCGCAGATTTGCCCGCTATCCATTTTACGCAAACCTATGGCTTATTCGGCAACCTGCCGGCAGCAAAACTGCATGCAAACCCGCAAACATTTGAGGACCTTAGCCAGGCATACGGTTTCGTGTTATATCGCACCACTGTAACCGGAGGTAAAACAGGTACGTTGAAAATTGACGGTCTGCGCGATTATGGCATCATTTACCTAAACGGCAAACGCGTGGGCGTACTGGATAGGCGCCTGAAACAGGATAGCCTGGAGCTTACCCTGCCTAAAGGGAAAGTACGGTTGGATATACTGGTAGAAAATCTTGGCCGAATAAACTTTGGCCCGTATTTATTAAAGAATAAAAAGGGCATCACCGGGGGCGTTTTGTTCAACGGCAAAGCAGTGAAAAATTGGTATAGCTACGGCCTTCCGTTGGATAAACTGAACTTAAAGGGCAAAGGTCTGCAAACCAACCTAGGTAAGCCGGTGATAAAAAAGGCGATATTCAACATTAAAAAACCGGCAGATACCTACCTCGATTTAAGCAAATGGGGCAAGGGTACGGTGTGGCTAAACGGGCATAACCTTGGTCGTTATTGGAACATAGGCCCGCAGCAAACCATTTACGCCCCGGCCGAATGGTTTAAAACAGGGCAGAATGAAATTGAGGTACTGGAATTATTAAAAACCGATCAGAACGATTTGCCCGGCATCAAAAAACCAATATTGGATAGCTTAGGACAGTGGTAGTTATAGCGTTGAAATAGAAACGGCTTTCCTTTTGTAGGAAGGCCGTTTTTATTAAATCGTGTTCCATGATTTTAAGGTTCGATGGTGCCCGTCTTTACTTCGCCAGCCCGTTTGTAGTTGGCAAATATTACCCCGCTCGGCGTAATGGCGCTTTCAAACAAAGTAAACGTCGTCGGTGTGCTCTCGGCACTAAACAGGCTCTTGCCTTTACCAAGGATAATGGGGTAAGTTTTAAGCCAAAGCTCGTCTACCAGGTCATGCTTCAGCAAGGCCCTCACCAGTTCGCCGCTGCCCCAAACTTTAATATCGCCGCCCTCAGAATTTTTAAGTTTTTCAATATCAGCCAGGCTGGTTAGAAATTCTGTATTCTGCCAGCCTGATTCGGTGAGCGTATTCGATAGTACGTATTTTTTAGCCTCGTTGATGCCCGGCCAGTATTGGGCATGTTGCGGCCAATAGCCCGCAAAAATATCGAATGTTTTGCGGCCCAACAATATATCTGTAGGTGCCATCTGTTTCTGCATCAGCTTGCCCGAATCCTCGTCGGAATAAGGCGCAGACCAGCCTCCGTAGTTGAAATCTGAAGAAGGGTCTTCCTCGGGGCCGCCCGGTGCCTGCATTACGCCGTCTAATGTGATGAATGATAAAACGATTATTTTTCTCATAAGATTTTGCCTCCGTTTGCTTAGTTGAAATTTTTGTTTTTGTATAACACAAATTTGCACCATAAGTTGCTACTCCTGCGGGTGCATAAAAGACAAATCAGGGGTAAAATGCGACGGGGAATTGGTTTAAGTGAACGGCCATGGAATGAACTAATGAACCAAATCAGTCGCCGGGTTCGTAATCTACGGGGAGCATGTTAGAAAGTTTGGCTTTGCTCCAGGTGCCTTCGTACAGCGGGCTTTCGGCAATTACGATACCGTTCATATCAAAGATGGCGTAATGGCGGTTGGTTGGCGTAATAACGCTGGTTTCGAAATTTTCCATATCCAGCGGGCGGTAAATATCCCTGAATAATTCTTCTTCGTGTTTTTTGGTATAAACCACATAAAGGTATGCCGGAAAGGTAATGGCGAAAATGCCTTCCTGCGGGGTCGTACGCACTACATCCACGGCTGTCAAAGGTGGTTTCAAGAGGTTTTCTTTGGCCCATTTGGGTACGTTCTGTTGATCAAACCAGTACAATGCCGAATCGCGGTTGATACCGTTGAACTGTTTTAATTTCTTTTGGATGTAAGCTTCCTGGTAGCGGTTAGGGTTGAGGATGCGGGTGTAATTATAGATAATAAAGCCTTCCCCGGCCAGTTTGTTCTTGTAAAGTGAGCGATAAAAATGCTGCGCCGAGCCATAATACGATTCCTCGCGCTTTGCTCTCCATTTCTTTTTCTGCGAGTCGCTTCCGGGCAGTTCTTCAAATAACGCCTTACCCGAGTAGGAGATAGTATGCGTAATATTATCGCTACTGAAGTTGTTGAGCAAAAATTTGGTTCGGTAACCGAGGGCATAGTTCTCTACCACCAAAAACTCGTCGGACGACGCTTCCAGCGTTTGGGTTTTGCGCACGTAATTTAAATCGAGGATATGCGGGTTAATTACTTTGCATTGTTTAGAATTTTCGGAGATGCCGATGAAATCCTTTTTAAACATCTCGTAGTTCTTTTTCCAGTCGGCACTGCTGGTAATGGTAACGGCGCGCATCATCATTACCTTGGGGGTAAGTTCAATAGCAAGGTCGACTGGTTTGCTGCCTACCAACACCTGTTTAGAAAACTCTTCATAGCCTATCACAGTAACCACCAAATTATATTGTCCCGGTTTTATGCCACGAAGCGTAAAACTCCCGTCATCGAGCGATGCGGTGCCATAGCTGGCATTGCTTAAGAAAACGCTGGCCCTTGCAACCGGGTTTTTGCTGCCTGCGCCGGTTATTTTACCCGTTATAACCCCATTTTGCGCAGCCGCAATTAAGGGGAACCATAAATAAACTACTATAAACCACCAACGGCGCATGTGCTTTTAAACTTTTTAGAGGATGCGAATAAAGATATAATTTATGAAGCAGAGATGAAAAAACGCGATGGTAATTAAAAAGATACAAGTTGGGGAGGGGTGGAGAGGTTAGAAGGGTTGAAGAAGTTAAAAAAGTTGGAAAGGTTAAAATTTTTTAAAGTCTTTCGATCGAAGCTGCCATCATAAAAAAGGGCTGCTACAGCTTTCAGCCATGGCAACCCCTCCAAGTTTTCTAACCTTTCATAACTAATTCCCGCCTTTCAGCCCGGCTATAGAGCGCTGCATCTGGGCCATCATGGTGGTGAGGCTCTCCATGGTAGGCTCGGGAGTTGGCATGGGCAAGTGGGTAGATATATAGGCTTTGGCTTTCCATATCTCTAAAACATCTTCGCCCGCGATATCGTAAGGTTCGTACACCGGGTTATCAGATATTAGTTTCAGTTTTTTGTTTTCTTTGAATTTGTTGCCTGCACGTTTATATACTACGCCCTCGCTTTTTGATACGACAACGTAGGTTTCTCCGGCTTTCACGTCGGCCCAGTTCTCCTGGTATTCACCTATAATAATGGTGCCCGATTGCAGCGGCAGCATCGAATCGCCTTTTATCTCGAAACCGCGATACGTACCCTGCTTAAACATGGGCAGGTAAAGCTTTGGCAGCGCGGCTACGTATTCGGTATCGGCATAGCCATTCAAGTAACCTGCGCTGGCCTTAACAGGCACCAGCTCAATATTTTCGTTATCCTCTTTATCTACCGAAATACTTAGGATGCGCAGGTTGGCCGGGTTGCCTTTTGGCTTTGGAGCCCACTTCTCATCGATGGTTTCGTTGATAAAATCATCAATAGATACATCAAAAAACAATGCTAATGATTTTAGTAGCTCGTATTTGGGTTCTGCGCGCTCTTCTTCGTAAGCACCTACTAATGAGCGTTTTATTCCTACCTGGTCGGCAAATTGTTGCTGGGTTAACCCCTTCTTTTTGCGGAGGAACTTAATATTTTGTGAAATATTTGCCATAAAATTTGGAATTGCTAAATTTATTAGTAATTTTATGCTCATAAAGTTAGTAATAATTATTTAACCGGCAAATTTTTTTATCAAATGAAGAGGTTCGTTTATATCATCACCGACAGGAACAGGAAAAATTTACATGTAGGCATGTGCGCAGACCTGCTGAAAACGCTGAAATTTTACGGCGAAATGCCTACGCTTTTTTTCGATAGCGCACAGCAGCTTAACCGTTTGGTTTACTTTGAGGAGATAAATACCGAAGAGCAGGCCATGGAGCGCTTTAAGCAGGTAAGCACTTTCACCCGCCCTCAAAAGGAACGGATGATACGCCCGGTAAACCCTGATTGGGTTGACCTTACTATAGGCCTTAATTACGAAAGCGGCATAAAAACAAGGCCATCCGCTTTTGGCGGACGGCCCTCTATACAGCCTGCGCGCAGAGCTGTTACTTTTTAACGAATTTTAATGCGCCCGAGTTCATGCAGAAGCGTTTGCCGCCGCGATCGGCGGGGCCATCGTCAAACACATGACCCAGGTGCAGGCCGGTACTGCGCTCTATGACTTCGTCGCGCGTAACGCCGTAACTGTTATCGGTCACGATTTCTATTTTGCCCGCGTCTACCGCTTTTACGAAACTTGGCCAGCCGGTACCGCTATCGAACTTATCGGCCGAGCTGAATAATATGTCGCCGGTGGCCGCGCTTACGTAAACCCCTTTTTCGTGGTTATCGTAATATGCGTTCTTAAAGGGTGGCTCGGTGCCGCTCTCCACCATAATATTGTACTGGTTCGGCGTCAGTATTTTCTTCCACTCCGCAGGAGTTTTGCTTTTGGGGCGCGCTGCGCTTTGTTTTTTGGTTTGCCCGTTGATGTTTTGGCAGCCTATGGCGCCGAATACGCTGATAACGAGTATTACTAAAATTAATTTTTTCATCTGATTTTCTTTCTTTGGTAATGGTCGTAAGCTATTTTAAATATGCTTTGACAGATAAATCTACGAAATATAGTGCCAATGCGTTTGTCATCTATTGGTCGTAATAATGGGGGCATCCTTACAAGATTATTTCGTTGTTTTGGCTTTTATTAGGATAGAAAGTGTTATTTCTGCGTGTAGTTTATTTCCAGATACTTATCCGTTGATTTTTCCCAATGAATTCCGACGACAGGGATTGGAGCCTTGATTTAACCAGCATCTTTCTCCCCGCAATTGTACGGGTATAAATTAATTCGCAAGGGCCAACCATTTTTTCCCATTGCTGCGCAAAGTAACTAGCCGTATCTTTGTTGCGCGCAAGGTATTCGGGTACCGTATGGAAGTCTTTTTGCTTTATAAAACGTGCCAGCAAACTTTTCCTTACTATAAGATATTTCGGGTTGTCTATTGGCGCAATTATCTCCTGCAGCATGTTGATAAATGCAGAGCTTTCGTATGTGGATCCGCCTTGCAGATGACAGTCGACACCGCCTAAATTATCCAGCGATGAATGGACATTAAGATTAAGTATGTCCGTTTTCATCATCCCAACTTTAATCATGGTATTCATCAGTGCTTCACCAATTTTTTGCAAGTCTTTGGCAATATCGCGGTATTTTACATATAGCTTAAAAGTTTTATATGCCTTGCGGCCAAATATCAATAAGCCCGCAAAACAAATAAACGCCAAAAGGAGATATAGCTGGTTTAAACTTCTTACACTCCTCAATGCTCTTGGCAATGATTGTGCAACTCCAAGTAGATACTCCATTAAGCCAAAACCAAGAGCCGCAGATAAGTGCGCTATCGTTTTGTTCAGGTATAGTGTAATAACTGCTTTATAGCCACGGCTATCTACAAATGGGATTTTAATTTCATCTACCAGGTTTGCTCCTTTTTCGAGCGCGTTTTGCCATTTGTGTTTCAGGCCTTCACGGTCGGCAGCAGCAAGCATCGTTTTCCTGTTTGATTCATCCATTATAACGTACGATGTCGCCGTGGACAAATGAAGCCGATCGATGCCGTTTTCAATAGTTGAATTATCAGAAACACCTACAAAGCATTTAAACCGATTTTCCAGCATCTCAAAATCAGCGCCTCCAGACGGAGAAGTTGTGTCCAGGCAGCATAAATGCCAAATATTGCCGGTTTTATCGGCGTTGTCATTTTGGCTCCTGATGGCCCTTCCGCGCATTTGATTAGATAAAACGAACGAGCCCACAACGCTTGCAAGGATAAGGCTGTTGATTGATGGCGCATCCCATCCTTCGCCAAGTAGAGATTTTGTCCCCACCAGCACATTGATTTCGCCTTGCTCGAATAGTTGGGTTATGATATTTACGATATCATTTTTTATCTGCTCGCATCGCTCTATCAAGATGTAGTCATCATCGGCAGGTAAACAACGGCATTCGATGTTTCTGATACCTAAAGCATGCGTTTTTGCCAAAAAAGCCGCGTATGCATCCTTCGGAATGATAACTACAGAACCGGTTAATACCCCAATTTTCAGATTTTTCTTTTTGCTGCGCCTTAATTTCTCAAAAATAGGGATGATACCGATTTTGTTTAAGTCGAACGAATTATTGGAGCTGTTTGCATAAAATTCATTCCTTATGAAATCGGTTAAAACAACCAACCGCAGATACGAACGCAACTTATCATATTCGAACGCTACAATGCGTTCTATACTATTTAATTTGCTTAGGCTTGAGGTTAAAGAGTTGACGATTTTTTTATTTTTCGAAAACGTTATCTGGCGGTTTTCCAACGCTCCGCACCGCCTAAGGTTAGCCTCCAGTTTTAACTTATGGTCTTTATATAATTTAAAATCTTCTTTTTCTTTATACAAATAAAAATCCAATAGAATCTCGGCCCATTTATGATCAAAAGCAGGTACCCGGGGATTTTTATCGCCTGTTATTTCGACAAAACTTTGCGGGATTATTTTTCCGCAGGCGTTCAGGAATATCAAGGATGCAGAATAAAAGGACAAATTGGTGTAAATCCATTCCAGGTTTTCAGTTGGATTTGCCCATGCCCGGTGCGATTCTATAGCTTCGATTAGCGTTACATCGGTTTTAAGGTTATTGAAAGCACTTTCGATGTTTTTACGAAACGAGGCTATGTTATCCATCTCGGTATCGGTTGGCTGAGAAAGGTAAACATAATCCTGGTGAGGGCATAGGTCGCCTTCTATTACTAACTCCGGCACTGATATTTCTACCTTTATAGGGCCATTCAATTCCATATATCGTTGCCATTCATTGGCAGATACATCGTAAGGAGGCGTTGCTGTTAACCCGATAATAATGGGGTTCAGGCGCTGTTTTATTTTAATTAAAGTTTGCCACCATTCATTTTTTAAATGGTGGGCCTCATCAACCACTATAGTGCCCACTTGCCGGGCTTTTAACAAGAGGACAATATTTTCTAAATTTTGATTTTGTGCTGGTCGGGTATGCTCCTCAGTGCTTAATTCTTCGCTATCATCTTCGACTTCGGCCTTCATATTATTGCAGGCAGCGTGCAAACCCTGGTAAGTAACTATGGTTAAAAAAGCAGGCTTACGTATGTCGCGTGAAATCCACTCCGGGGGGGTATCGGTTTGGAGGAATGAATTGCAAATTTTTTGTATCCATTGGTTGCGTATAGCTATGGTAGGAGCAAGGATAAGCGTTGGTCGGTTTACCATGATAGCCGCCTGAAGGCCTAATATTGTTTTACCCGAACCGGGTGGGGCAATTACATGTAAATGGCCATCTAGTAGATAGTTATCTAAATTATCCAGCACTCGCTGCTGATATGTACGCCAGGAATGTTTAAACTGAATTTCGATCGGGAATTTATCCAATAGGTGTTTGCTTTTACAGGCGTAATCTACAAAAAACTGCATAAAAAAAGCCGAAGCAGCAAACGCTTTGGCTCTCTATTATTTCTTTGAAAAATGTGATTCAAATCTCACATTTTATATCTCAGATTTCAAATCTAAACTATTACCATCCCGGTGTAAAGTTGAAGCCAAACACAGGTTTCTTCACGTCCTTGCGGTTGAAGGGGAAAGCGTAGTAAGGTTCCAATATAAAGGCACCGAACACATTTACCCTTAGCGATACACCTGCGCTAAATGCCGGCACGCGGCTTACGGTTACATAGTTTGTAGTTTGATTGGTGTTAGGGTCGGTAACGGGTGTTGTTGACAGGATATCAGGCTCGGTTTGGAACAGTGTAATCTTATCGCCTTTGTTCCAGGCCAAACCTGCGTCGAAGAAAAAGTTAAGATCCGAAAAAAGAAGTTTCGAGGGTATCAAAGCCAATTTTTCGGGGCCGGTAAAGGGAAGGCGTATCTCAAAATTAGCTACCGCAATACGGCTGCCATTCAGCTGGTTGCTGTTCCAAAGGCTTGTAGTGCCGCCAACAGTGGAGTTATCGCTGTAAAGGTCGTAACCGCGTACCAGCCACGGGTAGCTAACGGATAGCGGGTAAAAAGCGTTGGCATCGTCGCCAAAGCGGCCCGTGCCATAAAACCTTGCGGCAAAAGTAACCGGCTGCACACGCACGTATTTGCGCAAATCGATATTTGGCGAATAATATTTGTAAGTGCCGAAGTTGTAATCAATTCCCAACTTAAAACGGTAGCCCCCAAGCGGAGCGGCTATACCGAAGTAAGAGTCGTCGCCGGTGAGCGATGTGCCAACGGTGTAGGTGCTGAAAGGGCGGTAATCGTAGCCGGTTTCGGCAAGGTATTGTTCGCGGGATATTTTGTGCTTTTTAAAGTCGATTGCGTTGTAAACGTTGCCCAATGTATCGATAGGGTAGTAAGTGCTGTAGCGGTCTATCCTGAAGCTGCTGCGTGCTGCGCTTGCGCCAATTTCGTATCGCAGTTGTTTGGATATAGGGTACTGCAAAAAGCCCTGTATCGCATCCTGGAAGATACGGATGATATCGGTATGCTGATCTAGCACGTTAAGCGGCTGTCCCTGGTAATCTATAGTAGTTGCTGTAAGGCCATAATTACCGAACTGGTAAGGTATGTGAGATAAGCCGAAACCCCAGTTCCAGCGGCCCTCCTGGTTAATGTAGATGCCCTGCGCGCCAAAATCGTAGACCTCGCCGTTCACCGAAGCGCTGGCGTAGATTTGGTTGCGGCCCAAAATATCACTAAAAACGCCTACGATACCGCTGGATAAGCCGGTGCCGTAAGTGCCAATCTGCGCGCCTACACCGTTGCTGGCCAATGCATCAAGCTTAAATTTGGGCTTATATGCTACGCTGTGGATAGAATCGGCAGATAATTTGGGGTAGGCCAGGTAGTTATTTAAGTTGGAGTTGATCAAATCAACACCCACGGCGCGGGTGGGTGGGAGCATGGCCACATCGAAATTAGTAGTGCCGGCATCAACAACCAGCGGTTTAAACTCCGAAGCCTTGGCATTATACACCGTGTATTTTTGCGCGCGGTAATAAGAGTACACGATATCATCACTGGCGGAGATGCTTAGCGCAGGCGAATATTCGGTAATCCCGCATATGCCGGTGAACAGATCCGTCATTTGTTCAACCTTACCGCTGGCGAGCGTGTAGCGGTACAAGTTACGGAAACCGTCGCGGTTGCTCAGGAAGTAAATCTGGGTACCGTCGGCAGAGTATAGCGGGTTAAGGTTATTGGCGTGGTTGAAGATTTTGATATCGGTAACCTTGCCGGTTGCGATATCCAATTCGGCCAGGTTGAAGGTGATTTCCTGCGATAACCCCTGGTCGTAAGTGCTGCGATCGCTGGAGAAGATAATCTTCTTGCCATCTCGCGAGAAGCTGGGCTGATAATCTGAGTACTTATCGTTGGTAAGCTGAGTAACTTTTTTGGTATCGAAGTTATACATGTAAATATCACCCTGGCCTTCAGACAGTGCCTGGAAAGCCACATTCTTACCATCGGGCGACCATGTTAAGTTGCTGAACTGCTCGGCCTTGCCCATCGAAATATCGTTCAACACCTTTCCATCCGGCACGGCAACTACCAGCATGCGGTTTCGCCCCTTACTGAATACGCTGAAAGCGAATTTCTTGCTATCGGGCGACCAAGCGCCCGCCGATTCGATAAAGTTGAACTCATCCACATGTGAATTGGCCGTTTTGCTTGTCAACCGCTTAACGACTCGGCCCGTATGGGCATCGGCAAGGTAAAGGTCTATGCTGAAAAGGTTTTTTGAAGACAGGAATGCTATGTATTGCCCATCGGGACTAACGGATGGTGCCACAGTCATGTCGCCGCCGTTTTTATCATCGATAACTTTTAAGCCAACCGGTTTTTGCACGGTATCTTTTAAAAACGGCTTATATGTAGTTTCTATAGAGTTTTTCCACAGGCGAGAGAGGGTTTTGTCATCATACCCAAATGTGCGCCTGATGCCGTATTGCAGGCCAAAACGCGCCGTATTCTTAAAGAAAGGCACGATGATGGTATCGCCATAGGTAGAACCCAGGAACGACCAAAATGCCTCGCCATAGCGGTATGGGAAGTATTTGTTGCCGGTGGTAAGTTCTTCTACCGTTGGGATATCATGGTTAAGGTAAGCATCGCGCATCCACATGGCGGTGTAAGCATCTTTTTTACCCAGCGAAAGGTACTCGGCCATACCCTCCACCATCCAGAGTGGTATATTGCCTATGTTCTCGAAGTTGGACGAATCGCGCCCCAGCAGCATATGATACTGAAAGGCATGCACCAATTCGTGCCCCAAAACGTGACGGGTGGTTTGGTTGGTTTCCATCACCGGCATAACCACCCGGTTTTTTAGGCCCTCGGTAATACCACCCGTACCTACGCTTATCTCGCCATCGATGGCGGTAGTCTGCTGGAAATCGGGGTGGTTAGCGTATAATATGATGGGGTTGGGCTTGCTGAAGGTATCGCGGAAAACCTGCTGGTGCAGCGTGTACCAAAGCTCAGCTTCCTGTGCAAAACGCTTCATCATACTATCGTTTTTGATGTAATAGTATATCTCGAAATGGGGGGTTTTATATACCTTAAAGTCGAGTTTTTTATAGCGCACTTTGTTTTGCCCAAAATACTGCGCTTTTGCCTGTTGGCTAAACAATAATGCCAGCGACAGGCAAAACAGTACGAGCGGAAATTTTACGTAGGAAGCGTAACGTTTATTCATAAGGCTGTATTAAGAATATGGCGTAATTTAATTAAAAGCACGCTTATAGCCAAACGCTCAAATAGGCAATTTATTTAGGCGTTGGCGGATTATTTTCGGGGTTTTCTTCTTTAACAGGAGGCGTTATTACACCCGATGTATCCATCGGCATCTCCATTAAGCTATCTACTGCCGTAGTATCAGATTCTCTTATCCTTGGCGAAGGGCAGTTATATTCCTTGGTTATCTTTACCCATGGCTTAGGGAAAGGCCCGTAGGTATAGCCCGAATTCGGGTCGGCGTACACCTTTTCCATAAACTCGCCAAAGATGGGGAGCGCCGTGTGCGAGCCTTCGCCGGTTTCTGAGGTGGTGAAATGCACGCTTCTATCGTCGGCACCTACCCAAATACCGGTTACCAAATCCTTGGTGATACCCATATACCAACCGTCGACATAGTCGCTGCTGGTGCCTGTTTTGCCGCCTATTTGGTTGTCTTTTTTCCATAGGCCGGGGTATTCCCAAAGCGCCTGGGAGGTGCCGCCCGGTTCTTCCATACCGCCGCGGAACATATAAAGCATCAACCACGCTGTTTCCTCGCTTAGCACCTGCTCGGTTTTAAGCGTAAACTCCTGTATAA
Source organism: Mucilaginibacter sp. P1_D10 (assembly GCF_056406215.1). Lineage (NCBI taxonomy): Bacteria > Pseudomonadati > Bacteroidota > Sphingobacteriia > Sphingobacteriales > Sphingobacteriaceae > Mucilaginibacter > Mucilaginibacter sp. P1_D10. The sequence goes on from NZ_JBFUAP010000004.1 coordinate 288,590, forward strand.
TGTCGCCTTTTTGGTCGGTTATTTTTGTTACCAGCAAGGGGTCTACTTTTTGGCCTTTATTAAGAAAGGTGCTGTATGCACGTACCATCTCGAATACAGAGACATCATTAGAGCCTAGTGATACCGATGGCACCGCTTTCAGTGGGCTTTCGATACCTATCTTGTGTGCATAATCAACGATTTTATCCCAACCTACGTGCTCGGTAACCTGCGCCGTAATGGAGTTTACCGATTTACCCATGGCCCAGCGTAACGACATTTCGCGGCCCGAGAAGTTGAAATCGGCATTGTTGGGTTCCCAAACATCGTCTTTACCGTTATCCTTGAATTTGATGCTTACGCGTTTATCGGTAAACTTATCGCAGGGGGTGAAGCCGTTATCTAAGGCCGTAACATAGGCAAATGGCTTGAAGGTAGAACCTGCCTGGCGTTTGGACTGGTTTACGTGATCGTAATTGAAGTATTTATGATCGATACCGCCCACCCAAACTTTTATCTTGCCGGTAGATGGCTCCATGGTCATCATCCCGGTGTTCAGGATTTTTGTGTAGTATTTAATAGAATCCACGCTGCTGAAGGTGGTATCCTGATCGCCTTTCCAGGTGAATACACTCATGCGCTTCTTCTTTTCGAAGTAGGCGTTTATCTGCGTGGTATCGCCGTTATATTTTTTTGTAAGCAATTTATAAATGGGCAGCCTTTGCTCGGCCTTCAGCAGGAAGTCTTTTATCTCAACGCCTTTACTATCGCGCCAGGGATTTTTATCGCCCCATAAATTGTTGAAGCGTTTCTGCAGCATCTTCATTTTATCGTTCACGGCTTCTTCGGCGTATTGCTGCAAGCGGCTATCAATAGTGGTGTATATCTTCAGTCCGTCTTCGTAAAGGTCGTAGTTGTTTTCTTTACACCACTTATCCAGCCATTTTTCTACCGCGTGGCGTATGTACGAGTCGCCCTGGCCGGTTTTGTCTACATAATGCCCGTCTAGCCCGATAGGGAACTGCGTGTACTTGTCGTAGTCGGCTTTACTTAAGTAGTTGTATTTCACCATCTGGCCGAGCACTACATTGCGGCGTTCAATAGCACGCTGCGGATAAACGCGCGGGTTATAGGTAGAGGTAGCCTTAAGCATGCCTATCAAGGTAGCTGCCTCGGTAGGGGTAACCTGGCCGGGCATCTTGTTGAAATATTTTAGGGTAGCCGTTTTTATACCAAAAGAGTTATTGCCGAAAGGCACCGTATTCAAATACATGGTAAGTATCTGTTGCTTGGTGTAAAGGTGCTCTATTTTATAAGCGGTGAGCCACTCTTTGCACTTAAAAACTATCGTGCGCAGCACAGGTATGTATTTTACCAGGCCCTGCGAGCCGCGTTTGCGGGTGCTGAACTGGTTTTTGGCCAGCTGCTGGGTAATTGTGCTCGCACCACGCCTGTCGCCCTTCGCAGTAGATACCAGGCCGCTTACGAAGCCTATGAAATCTACGCCGCCGTGCTTGTAAAAACGTGTATCTTCGGTAGCTACCAGCGCGTTGATCAGGTAGGGAGAAATGACCTTATACTCTACAGGCGAACGGTCTTGTTTGTAAAAGCGGCCGATGAGCTTGCCATCTGCCGTGTACACTTCAGATGGAAGCCAAACGACAGGGGTTTTGATTTCACTCATATTAGGCGAATGCCCAAACAGCCACAAGAAATTCAATTCTATGGCGCAGAAAAAGAGGATAACAAAGTAAACAAAGATGGCAAGGTATCTCAGGTATCGGTTTCTTATACTTCTGAACATGGGGTAAAGATGGAAATTTATGCAACTATTACCATAGCCGCAGCATAAAAAATTAAAAACGCAATTTTATTAACTAAATTTTAAACTAGGTGCTACTGATAGAAATTATTTCCTGAAAAATTATACTGCCGTCTTAAATCGTACTGTTTTTAGGGCTTGGGTGGCAAATGATCTCTAATTGTTTTAATTGCGCTATCTGCCCGGCGCGAGGGTCTATGAAGGGTCGCACGCTCTTTACGAGGTTAAAAGCGTGCTGAAAAGTTGCTCCGGCTTTAATAAGGTAAGCTATGGCCATGGTAGGCCCGCGGCCAAGGCCCTGGCGGCAATGCACATATACGGTGCCTCCGCTGTTGATCTCATTCTCAATAAAAGTTGCGCCTTTTAATAAAATATCCATAGTAGGGGGGGTATTGTCCACCGTTGGCAAATGCAGGTATTTGATATGCGCATATTTTGCTTGGGAATAAACCCTATGTTCGCGCATGTTTACGATAGCGGTTACGCCAAGCGCTTTCAGTTTTTTTAAGCCGATGAGATTGTACTGGCTGCCCAGGTAAAGGTGGGCCGTTATCTGGCTCTTTTTAATATTTGGTAAACCGTAAATGTAACGGTGCAAAATATCCAGCATCTTTTGAATGAAGATGTATATTACCAGCCACCAGCTTTTTATTTTATGGTACATATATTAAGATTTTATCGCTGCAACTAACACGTTTAAGGCCAGCGGTATTATTTTAATATGGATGTTGGTGGCCTGCTGCCCGCTATCATCGCATATATAATGGGTGCTTTCATCCATCGCTATCACAACCTCTTTGCAACGCCAGTGTTTCAACACTTCAGATTCTTTGTGGAAGAGAGTGCTCCCCGCGACTTGCAATACCGAGAGTGGGTCGGTATCGTGCATCAATATTACATCCAGGAAACCATCGCTTATACTAATGCCAGGGAAAAGCGCTATGTGGCCAATGCCAATGCTCCCGGCATTGGTAACGGTTAGCAGCACGCCGGTTTCGATGAACGTTTCGCCGTCTATGACTAATTTGTAGGTTTGCGGCTTAGCCACCGCCGCTGTTTTTAAAGCGGAAATGCCGTAAGCTACCTGCCCAAGTTTCTCTTTCAACAGGTTATCTACCTCCAGTATCATATCGGCCATAACCCCCATATTTACTCTCAGCACAAAAGGGCAACCGTTGGCTATGCCCATATCTATTTGCATCATCTGCGTTTCTCCACCGATGATGAGCGCTAAAGCATCCCGCGAGTGCTGCGGGATGTTCAATTCTTTGGATAATATATTGGCTGTACCCCCAGGGATAATAGCCATTGGTGTATTGCTACCGCAAAGGGCCCTGGCTATCTGGCTTATGCTGCCATCGCCGCCGTAAATTACCACCAAATCAGTTTGGCCAATTAAACCTGATGCTATGCTATAACAATCATGCTGTTTAACGGCAACAGTTACCGCCCAGTTGATGGTGGTTTTACAAAGGGCATGCTGTATATAACTCAGAATAGCTTCCGTTTTACCCGATGCAGGGTTGATAATAAAATGAATGTTTTGGAACAGCATAGTTATCAGGATTGCTCAAATATCATTCCGCATACTGCAGGGCTGCAATCTTAGTAATGATTGTGTAGATATTTATAAAATAAACTTTCAATATATTTTGAAAGTTCGATACAATTGTTTTACATTTGTTCCATGCAATAAGCACAACAATTTAAAACAATAGAAATCATGAATTACTTTATTTTAACCTACGCCGTTTACCTCATCGTCAGCATTTTATTGACTATTTGGGTAGCCAGAGTTTTATTCAACAACGGGCGCATTTTTTTGGTGGATATTTTTCATGGCAATACACCGCTGGCCGATAGCGTGAACAAGCTATTGGTAGTAGGCTTCTACCTGGTGAATATCGGCTACATGTGCCTGGTGCTAAAAGAGACCGACACCATCAAAAACACGCAGGCAGTTATAGAGGTGCTGAGTTATAAGATCGGCACCATTATCCTCATACTCGGTGCCATGCACTTCTTCAACGTAATCGTATTCTTTAAACTCCGCAGCAAAGCCCAGCACGCAAAAGCCGAAAGAGATACTTTGGTATTCGTTCAACCTCAATAATACTTTGCCATGAAAACCCTGCAAAACCACCAGATACTTTACGATGCCGATTGCCCCATGTGCAAGGCATACACCAAAGCCTTTACGCATACGGGCATGCTGGATGACAGGGGTAGGGCCAGCTACCAGGATATGCCCGAAGCTGCTTGTCCGCTGGTTGACAGGCAACGCGCCGTAAACGAAATCGCTTTGGTCGATACCCAAACAGGCGAAGTAAGCTACGGCGTAGAAAGCCTGTTTAAAGTTATCGGTAATAGCTTCCCGCTGTTTAAGCCGCTGTTTGGGTTTGCGCCTTTCGTGTGGCTGATGAAGAAAGCGTATGCGTTTATATCCTACAATCGGAGGGTAATTATTCCTGCGGAGCATGATGTAAAGGGCATACAGCCAAGTTTTCGGTTGGGTTACCGCCTTATCTACCTTGCCTTTACCTGGCTGGCTGTGGGCAGCATATTGACGGTTTACGCACATCATTTAACACCGCTTGTTCCTGTTGGCCATCCGCTGCGCGAGTACTTTATCTGTGGCGGGCAGGTACTGTTTCAGGGCATCGTTGTCAGCTTTTACGCCCCGGCAAAACGTTGGGAGTATTTGGGGAATATGATGACGATTTCTTTAGCGGGCGCATTGCTGCTGTTGCCGATGCTGCTGCTTGCTAAATTTATAACCCTTACACCTTTAATATGTACGCTTTGCTTTATGGCTGTAGCGGGGCTGATGTTCTTAGAGCACATCCGCCGTACCAAACTGATGCATCTCGGCTGGTTGCTTACTATCAGCTGGGTAGTGTACAGGGTGTTGTTGTTGGCCGTAATCTTAAACTGAATTTATCATGAAATACCATAAAATAGTGCTCGCCGGTGGTAATGGTTACCTCGGGGGCGTATTAGCCAGATATTATAAAGAGCTGGCGGAAGAGATTATCCTGCTGAGCCGCAAAGCTGTGCCCGCCGATGGCAATATCAAAACCCTGGTTTGGGATGGCATTACCGAAGGTGCATGGGTCGATGCTCTCAATGGTGCCGATATGCTGATAAACCTTTGCGGCAAAAACGTAAACTGCCGTTATACCGAAAAGAATAAAAAGGAAATAATCCGCTCACGCGTGGTGCCGACTGCCTTGCTTGGCAGGGTAATCAATAAACTACCCGAACCGCCAAAACTTTGGATAAACCTGGCATCTGCCACCATCTACCGCCATGCCGAAGACCATGCGCAGGACGAAGCCACCGGCGAGATTGGTTACGGCTTTTCTATTGATGTTTGTAACCAATGGGAGCAAAGCTTTTTTGATGCTGATACACCTAAAACACGCAAAGTATGCCTTCGCCATGGTATTGCCCTCGGGCGAAGCGACAGCGTTTTCCCGCGATTGTTAAATCTGGTGAGGTTTGGCCTGGGCGGCAAACAAGGCGACGGCGAACAATACATTGCCTGGATACACGAACATGATACCGCCCGCATAACCGACTTCCTGATGGAACATACCGAAATAGATGGCATCATCAATGCTGCCGCGCCGGAAGCTGCGAAGAATAAGGACCTGATGCGCATCATCCGTAAAGCCTATGGCATGCCCATTGGCTTGCCTGCACCCCAATGGCTTTTAGAGATAGGGATGTGGCTCATCGGCAGCGAAACAGAGTTGGTGCTAAAAAGCCGCTGGGTAGCTCCTAAACGTCTGTTGGATGCCGGTTTCGTATTTCAATTTGCTAAGGCGGAGCACGCCGTACACGATATTTTAAGCTTGAGGATGTAAGTAATGGCTATTATTAAATTAACCACCAAGATAAAAGCGCCCGTTGCGGCATGTTTCGATTTATCACGCAGTATAGATTTGCACGTCAACTCTATGCAGCACACCAAAGAGAAAGCCGTCGCCGGCAAAACCTCGGGCCTTATCGGCTTAAATGATTGGGTAACCTGGCAGGCGAAGCATTTCGGCCTGAAACTGAACATGACCATCCGCATCAGCGAATTCGCCGCCAACGACTACTTTATAGACGAAATCGTAAAAGGCCCGTTCAAAGTATTGCGCCACCTGCATCAGTTTAAACAGGCCGGTAGCTACACCATCATGACGGATGAGTTTATTTTTAAATCGCCACTTGGAATTTTGGGGAGGCTGGTGGATAAGTTGATTATGGAAAGATATATGACCCGCCTGCTGCAAAAGCGCAACCGGGTAATAAAGCAGGCCGCGGAACGGCAGGTGCCTAGGCCTGTTCCGGCTTCCTTATAAAAAACCTTTCCTCATCGTGCAGTTCCAGAACGTTTAGTTCATCGCCCACGTTTAATATGCCGATACCGCTGTGTACCAAATTTTGCCCGAAATATATCTTATTATTCTTTAGCCGGTATTTGGCCAGCGTCTTTAGCGGCTCTTTACCTTTAGTAGCATTATCCTGATCTACCGTGGTCATTACGCAACGGGCGCAGAGTTTTACACCATACATATTTATCCGGTTTATCACGATGTGCTTCATGGTATCCTCACTATAGGGCTCGCCGCCTGTGAAAACGATATTCGGACGGAAACGGTCGATCGGCAGGGCGGCGGGCATACGACTGTTCAAATCATCCAGCGAAGCCTGGCCGATGACGAGCATAGGGTACCCGTCAGAAAAAGACGTAACCATTCCCTCGTTGGTGTATCTCGGGTCGGTTGGGCGCAGGCTACTGTCCGGCATATAAACCAGCCTTGCAGACATCCCCAGTTTGGCGGTAAACCATGCATCTATTTCGGCGCTTACCAATTGAGCGGTACAGGTATCGTCCCAAATGGTTACCTCCACCAATTCTTCGGTTTGTGGGATGAAGGGAATGTTGATGGACGTGCCGTCGGGCGTATAACTTACCCGTAATCTACCTGCCTCCAACGAAGTCTTTAGTAAAGCCATCTGTATATTCTCGCGTTGGGAGAGGAAGCGATTCTTCTCGTCAATCAGCATCCAGCGGCGATCGCGCTGCAGGCCACGGTCGGTAAGGTGCGCACTGTCCAGCGGAATGCCGCCTAAAGATTTGACGGGGTAGATGAAAAGTGCGCTTACCTGTAGCATGCCGCAAAAATAAAACTTTGGTTGTGGAAAGTGCTTGCCATAGGGTAATTTTAACACGATTAAAGGATTTTGAGGTTATTCTGGATTCTTTCTGAACTTTGATTTTCCTGAAATAAAGCAGGGGTATCCTTAAATCCCGTGAATCATGGTTCAGAAAAATGCGATAGGGATAGGAGCGGAAACCCCGGAATGTAGTGCTGCTTCTATCAGCAGCACGTAATGAGGAGTTGGAGTGGATAACCCGGGCCGAAGGCATCGCCATAAGAATTTGTCTGAATCAGGATTTTGTCTGAATCACAATTTCAAGAATTAAAGAATCTTCAGAAAATTAAAACAATGCATTTCCCTTTGCATCTCCCACTAACCACTAACCACTAACCACTAACCACTAACCACTAACCACTAACCACTAACCACTAACCACTAACCACTAACCTCCAACCCTACAATCGTTTGCAATTTCAATTATTAATCTATAAACTTGTTTTCCCAATATATAGCCGCCGGCATTTTTACCGGCCAAAACCTAAAAAACATGTTATTAGACGCACCGAACTTAAATCTTAAGGCCAATGCCGGCAATACTTATGATGCAATTGTGATTGGCTCGGGTATTAGCGGTGGCTGGGCCGCTAAAGAACTTACCGAACGTGGCCTAAAAACCATTATGCTGGAGCGCGGGCGCAACTTCGAACATATAAAAGACTATAAAACTGCGAATAACAATCCCTGGGATTTTGAGCATCGGGGTAATGTAACGCAGGCACAACGCAACCGCCGGCCCGTGATTTCGCGTAACTGGGGTGCCCAGGAAGCTGTGATGGATTACTGGGTTGATGAGCAGGAAGCACCCTTTACCGAAATAAAACCCTTTAACTGGTGGCGAAGTTACCAGTTGGGAGGGCGGTCTATACTTTGGGGCAGGCAAAGCTACCGCTGGAGCGATTTCGACTTCGAAGCCAACGCTAAAGATGGTTGGGCTATCGACTGGCCCATTCGCTACAAGGATATAGCCCCCTGGTACACCCATGCCGAAAAATTTGCAGGCATCAGTGGCTCTATGGAGGGCCTGCCGCAATTGCCCGATGGCCACTTTCTGCCGCCCATGGATATGAACTGGATAGAAAAAGACGTTGCCGCCAGCATCAAAAAGAAATTCGGCCGGGATATGATTATTGGCAGGGTGGCAAACTTAACGGCTGCTATCCCCGGGCGCAATAAATGTGAATTCCGTAACCGATGCTGGGAGGGATGCCCCTTTGGCGGGTATTTTAGCACGCAATCATCTACCTTGCCGGCGGCACTGGCTACGGGTAACCTAACCGTGCGCCCGCAAAGTATAGTAACCCAAATATTGTACGATAAAGACAGCAAACGCGCCAAAGGCGTGGAAATTTTGGATGTCGAAACCAACAAAACGTACCAGTTTTTTGCCAAAGTTGTTTTTGTGAATGCTTCGGCTTTGAATAGCGCCTGGGTGTTGATGAATTCGGCTACCGATATATGGCCCGATGGCCTGGGCAGCAGCAGCGGCGAACTGGGCCATAATATCATGGATCACCACTACAACCTGGGCGCAAGCGGCATTATGGAGGGCTACGAGGATAAATATTACTATGGCCGCCGCGCCAACGGTATCTACTTAAGCCGTTTTGCCAACCTGTTTGGCGACAAACGCGATTACCTGCGTGGCTTCGGCTACCAGGGTGGGGCAAGCAGGCAGGGTTGGAGTCGCGAAATTGCAGAATTGAACATAGGCGCCCAGTATAAAGACGCACTATCGGAACCAGGGCAATGGCAAATGGGCCTGGCCGGGTTTGGTGAACTGCTGCCTTACCACGAGAACAAAATAACCCTGGATAAAGAAAACAAAGACAAATGGGGCCTACCAACCCTGGCCATGGATGCCGAGATAAAAGAGAACGAGAAGAAAATGCGCGTGGACATCGTAAACGAGGCCAAGGTCATGCTGGAAATGGCAGGGGTGAAGAACATAGAAACGCATGACCACGGGCACAACGTTGGCGACGGCATACACGAGATGGGAACTGCCCGCATGGGCCACGACCCGAAAACATCGGTACTCAACAAAAACAACCAGGTTTGGGATGCGATGAACGTATTTGTAACCGATGGTGCCTGCATGACTTCCGCCGCTTGCCAAAACCCATCGCTAACCTATATGGCCTTAACTGCCCGCGCAGCAAACTTTGCCGCAGATGAGTTGAAGAAAGGGAATATTTAGTGGTTGGAGATTAAGGATTGAAAGCTTTTGATCTCTGAAGAAGCGGAGTTTGGGTGGTGCCCAAACAAAAAAATCCCTCCGGGTTAGGGGAGGGATTTCAGAGCGAAAGACGAGATTCGAACTCGCGACCCCGACCTTGGCAAGGTCGTGCTCTACCAACTGAGCTAATTCGCATTGGTATTCATTTTAACAAAAAACCCGATACGGGCTTGTATCAGGCTTTTGTACTCCAAGCGATGCAAATATCCGAACGGTTTTTGGAATACATAAAGAATTTAGAGGTGATCGCATAAAATGAGGTAGGTGACGGGAAGATTATCCAATCGTTTTTAAATTAATGTTAACATATTTTTTTTGTTGGGAACAGCTATCATAAAACAGATTGCGGCTAATGTTCCTAAAATGGATGGGATAAACTGGCTATAAGGTTGATACTGCGGGAAAACCGTTCCCGAAAAAGCAGATAACAAGCCGGTAAAAGCACTCACCATTTTTAAAATATGTTCATATATCCATAGGTTTCCATATATTTTGGCTGGTATAAAGTACCTGCCAAGATCGTACACGATCATCAAAAATAACCAGCCCACCGTACTGTAAATAATTACGGGCGACCATATCATCCCTATAGATTTAAAATAATAAAGGAAGTATGATACAGATATTAATGCTAGCAGGCATACGATTATGTCAATAAACATAAGGCTATTTGACTTTGCTTTGATTATCCGATAGCCGGAAAATGCCTGGTAACCACTCAATACCGTTATCACCAGCAGAAAAGTATTTCTTCCGAATACAAACACCCCAATTAATCCGGTTATAATAACAACACCCATCAGGATCAGAAATAATCGCCCTGTTAACCTGTGTAACTTTTTCCCTTTGCTTGTAATAATCGCCATTAAACCGACAACTAATGCTGACGAACCTGCTGCGATGTGTACCGCGATATTAATTTTGTGAATAACTGAAAGACTTTCCATTGCTTATTTTTTTAACAAAAGAAAGTCTAATACAGATGGCAATCGTCCGGAAAGGTAGGGAAAGACTCGTAAATTCAGGAACTAACCGCGTTTCTGTATTGCAAAGGTGTTTGGCCCGTAGTTTCCTTAAAAATTTTATTGAAAGAAGACTTTGAGCGAAAGCCCGAATCGTAAGCAATTCCCAATATCGAATAAGCGGCCAATGCAGGGTCTTTAAATTTATCTTTAACGGCCTCTACCCGATAGCCGTTTATAAAATTAAAAAAATTGGAACCAGACTTTTGATTAATAACTTGCGAAAGCTGGTTTGACGTGATCCCCAATTTACCTGCAAGCATAGCAAGGCTCAGGTCATCTTTCAAAAAGGGTTTCTCTTTACTCATATGAAGTTTTAAACGCATAAAAATTTGCGCTGCCTTTTCATCGCTCAGCCCCGAATTTTTATAGTTTACTACTATGATGTCTTCATTAATATCTTCCTGCAGTGATACATCGCTGTTAAATACTGCATCCTGGTGCAGACCACAGAACCCGATAAAAAAAACATAAATTGTAAGAACGGCCCCAACAACTGCAAAAAGATTAGGGTAACCAACAAGCCCGTAACTAACCCCATATTTGATAAATAGAAATAACCCTATAAAAAGAATAAGCAGCGAAACAACGATCCATTTTAACCAGTTCAGGTTTATTTTTTCTGTATAGGAATAATTGTCCGGCAGTCTTTTTTGATGCCTTAAAAGTACAAGAAAGCTTAAAACAGTGTAGTATCCAGGAATAATTGCCAGTAGAGCGGTTAAGAAATAGCTGATGCCCGAATTTAATGTATTGCTGAAATGCGGGACCCCGTCTTTCAAATACAGGTCACCAGCTTTAGCGTAATAAAGGAAAAAAGCTATGCAGGTAAAAATCACGAATGGCAACAAATGGATCAATATGTTTTTCCATTTAAAACCTGCTCCAATAGATAAGGAACGAATATAGAAATAAAGTACCGGGGAATTAGCTAAAGGCAGGGAGAAACCTAACAATTGTAAACAGCCCGGAAAAATTGGGGTTGTAGATAGGTTATCGTAATAAAAGCCTAATTGTAGTGAAATAGTCCCCATCCATACCATTAATATCCAGTCGCTATCCGAATTTTTAGGCTTATTCTTTAGCAAAAGGATGAAAAATAAGCTATTAATAGCACCGGTTAATATTAACGATCTAAGCAGATTCATTTCAAAAATCCAAATTAGTTAAAATAGCTTATAATCCCTGGTCAAACTTTATAGAATGGGTATAAAAAACTATTCATTTTAGGTCCTGCGTGCCTACCAGTTCCGCCATTTGAGCGGTGCTACTCGGATTTTCCCTCAAACAAAAAATCCCTCCGGGATGGGAGGGATTTCAGAGCGAAAGACGAGATTCGAACTCGCGACCCCGACCTTGGCAAGGTCGTGCTCTACCAACTGAGCTACTTTCGCGTCGGTATTCATTTTAACAAAAAACCCGATACGGGCATGTATCAGGCTTTTGTACTCAGAGCGGGAATCGAACCCGCACTCCGTTTACGGGAACAGGATTTTAAGTCCTGCGTGTCTACCAGTTCCACCATCTGAGCAGGCGTATTTGCCGGTTTTATCCGGACTAACCTCCTAACAATAAATCCCTTCGGGCGGGAAGGGATTTGAGCGAAAGACGAGATTCGAACTCGCGACCCCGACCTTGGCAAGGTCGTGCTCTACCAACTGAGCTACTTTCGCATTGGTATTTCCCCTTAAACTAAGCTTTGATTTTTCGTCGCTGCCTATCTCGTTTGCGGGAGTGCAAATATAGACAGAATTGCACGTTCTGCAAGGAAAAATTCAACTTTTTTAAAAGTTTTTCATAACTCGCTGTTTTTCAAAACCTCTGCCGCAAGCTCGGTTTCAAAACCACGGCTAAAGGCATACTGTTGCAATTTATAAAGCTTTTTTTGCGCGTTTGGCTCGACAACGGTGCCTGCTTTCTTTTCCAGCAGGCGGGTAAGCGTGTCCATATAATCATTAAGGTTGATGCCTTGCAACGCATTTTTGATAAGTACCGGCGATACGTTTTTTTGTTTGAGCCCCTGTTTTATCTTAATGCGGCCCCAACCTTTTTGGTTGAATTTGCCTCGCGTATAAGCATGCGCAAAACGCTCCTCGTTCAGGTAATTCTCTTCTATCAACCGGCTGATGATGTTTTCTACAGCAGTGATATAAAGTCCCCATTCGTACAGTTTATCGCGTACTTCTTGTTGTGAGCGTTCCTGGTAGGCGCAGTAATGCTCGGCCTTTTTTAGTCCTAGGGTTTCGTCTGTTATCTTTGCTTTTTTTGGGGCATCCATCAAAACCAAAATTCGTTAAAATTCTTCTATTCATAGAAATATAAGCAAATTCGTATCATGCAAAATAGTTATCCTATCAGCCAGGTTAAGGCAATCATCGGGGCAGCAGGCGAAATAATTGAGGATAACGACATCAGCGTTTTGCTTACCGATAGCCGACGCATTACCAACCCGTCGTCATCGTTGTTTTTTGCCTTAAGCGACAGGCGCAACGGCCACGAATTCATTGCCGATGCTTATACGGCAGGCGTGCGCAATTTTGTGGTGCAGCAGCAAATGGATGTAATGATGCCCGATGCTAACTTCCTGCTGGTAGCCAACGCCCTTATAGCTTTGCAAACGCTGGCGGCGCATCATCGTAATGAGTTCGATTTACCGGTAATAGGCATTACGGGCAGCAATGGCAAAACCATAGTAAAGGAATGGCTGTACCAGTTGCTCTGCCCCGAAAAGAATATCGTGCGAAACCCAAAGAGCTATAATTCGCAAATAGGCGTGCCGCTCTCTGTATGGCAGATAAGCGAGGCGCACACCCTTGGCATCTTCGAGGCGGGCATATCTACCACCGGCGAAATGGAGCGGCTCGAAGCGATAATAAAGCCCACTGTTGGGGTATTGACGCACATGGGGACCGCACATGATGAAGGCTTTGCCTCGCCTGCCGAAAAGCTGAAGGAAAAGCTTAAACTCTTCAAAGCTTGTGGCTTATTGATATACAACTACGAAATATTGCTCGACCACCAAAGCGAGCTGGAAGTGCCCGAACGTTTCACCTGGAGTCGGAAATTCAAACAGGCTGATTTATACGTTTTCAGCGAGACCGCCATATCCGGCAAATATTATTTGCGGGCTACCTATATGGGAAAGGAGATCGAATGCCTGATCCCCTTTAGGGACGAGGCTTCCATCGAAAACGCGATCACCTGCTGGGGCACTATGCTGGCCATGGGCTACAGCCCCGCCGATGCCGACGACCGTATAGAACGCCTTAATGCCGTTAGTATGCGGCTGGAATTGAAGCAGGGCCTGAACGATTGCTCCATCATCGACGATTCGTATAACTCGGATATCCAGTCGCTGGAGATTGCCCTTAACTTTTTGGGGCAGCAAAACCAGCATTATAAAAAAACGGTCATCCTGTCTGATATCTACCAATCGGGCCTACAAAAAGACGAACTGTACAAGCAGGTGGCCCAGCTGATAAAAGATAAAAGGATAGAGCGCTTCATCGGCGTAGGGGCTGACTTAACAGCTTACAAAAAGTACTTCAACTTGTATGAAGCGCATTTTTATGCCGATACTGTCGCCTTGCTGCAGGATTTAGGCAGCCTCCATTTCCGCGAGGAAACCATCCTGATAAAAGGCTCGCGCAGCTTCGAGTTCGAGCGGATAAGCCGTGCTTTGGGCCAAAAGGCGCACGAAACCGTACTGGAGATAAACCTGAACACGCTGTTAGGCAACCTGAACTATTACAAGGCCAAGCTAAAGCCCGGCGTAAAGGTGATGGCCATGGTAAAAGCATTTTCGTACGGTAGCGGCACGTTCGAAGTGGCCAATATGCTGCAATACAACAAGGTAGATTACCTTGCCGTGGCCTATACCGACGAGGGGATAGCCCTGCGCGAGGGCGGCATATCGCTACCCGTAGTGGTGCTTAACCCGGGGCCGTTGGCCTATGATAAACTCACCGCCTACAAGCTGGAACCCGAGATATACAGTTTTACCCTGCTGGATGAATTCGTGAAGTACGCGCAGGAAAACGAAATCGTAAACTATCCCATCCATATTAAAATTGATACGGGCATGCACCGCCTGGGTTTCGAGGATTACGAGATAGAAACCCTTTGCGATTTGCTGGAGGTGAATAAATACGTAAAGGTGAAATCTATATTCTCGCACCTGGCTGCGAGCGATAACGAACAACACGACCTGTTTACACTGAAACAGATAGGCGCTTTCGAGAAAGCCTTTAAACAGATAGAGGAAGCGATAGGCTACACCGCTCTCAAGCACATCAGCAATACATCGGGCATTACCCGCTGGCCAACCGCGCAGTATGATATGGTGCGCCTGGGTATAGGCCTATATGGCGTTGACGCCGCTGTACCTGCCGACGATGCCGGCTTAAGGCCGGTAGCCACACTCAAAACCACGGTATCGCAGGTGAAAAAGGTGCCTGCTAACGACACTATTGGCTACAACCGCAACGGCAGCCTAAAAAAGGACGGTACCATAGCTACCGTGCGCATCGGCTATGCCGACGGCTACCTGCGGGCGTTCGGCAATGGGGTAGGGCGCATGCTGGTTAACGGCGTGCTGGTGCCCACTGTGGGCAATGTATCTATGGATATGTGCATGCTCGATATCAGCGAGGTTGCCGGCGACGTGCGCGAGGGCGACGAAGTAATCGTTTTCGACGCGCAGCAGCGCATAGAACAGCTTGCCAGCCAAATAGGCACCATCCCCTACGAAATTTTAACAAATATTTCACAACGCGTAAAACGGGTGTACTTTTACGAATAGCGTATATTTGTGGCATGAAAAGGTTATTCGGTGCCCTGTTGAACTATTTCGTGAAAGGTTTATTGATCGTTGTGCCTTTGGGCGCTGCGTTTTTCCTGGTTTTTTGGGCGGTATCTAAAGTAGATAACTTACTAAACCTCAGCGCGGAGCTTTGGGTAGATAAGGCAGGCAAACCCATTTATATCCCAGGGTTGGGCATCCTGAACGTACTGGTCATTATCCTGGTGGCCGGTATCCTGGTTACCAACGTCATAACCGACCCGATAAAGAACTGGTTCCGCCGATGGCTGAACCGCCTGCCCATATTCAAATTCCTGTATTCCTCAATCAAGGATCTTACCGAGGCTTTCGTAGGGGAGGAGAAAAAGTTCAACGAGCCTGTTTTGGTGGAAGTGAACGAGTTCGGCCTTAAGAAGATTGGTTTTTTGGTGCAAAAGGATATGGCTACTATAGGTTTGCCGGGCGAGGTTGCCGTTTATTTCCCCTGGTCGTACTCCTTTGCGGGACAGGTTATTATCATCTCTGCCGAAAAGGTGAAGCCTATCGATAAGAGCGCTGGCGACATCATGAAATTCGTTATCTCCGGCGGCGTTAGTGGGTTGGATTAGCGGCGTTCTGCGCCAATAACTTCGGGTCTTTCTTCTTGAAACTCCTGATGGTTAATATAATGGCCAATCCCATCATTATAGCACCCAATAAGAACGGCGCTCCCGGAAAATAGACCTTTGATTCGTTGGTGGTGAAACGATGGAAAATGCTGGTCATCATCAAAGGACCTATAATGGTAGTCAGACTAACTAAACTAGTTAACGCTCCTTGCAATTCCCCTTGTTCTTTTGGCGAAACATGTTCGGATATAAAGCCTTGCATGGCCGTACCGCCAATGCCACCTATGCAATAGGGTATCATGAATGCGTACATCAGCCAGGGAGTATTGTTAAAAGATATGAGTATCAATCCGATACCATAGCAGGTAATTCCGGCCAGTATGTTTTTTCTTAATCCGAACTTTGGTATGGTCCATCTTACCAGCCCGCCCTGTACGCCAACAATAAGCAAGCCCAAGAAAATCCCGAGCGCGCCGATGCTGGTTTCCGTCCATTTAAATTTTTCTACTACATAAAATGGAAGTACGCTTTCTACTGCCTTTTGCCCGATGTAGACAATGGTATAGGCCGTTATCAAAGTACTTACAGCCATTGAATGATTCTTTAAACTTAATAGGGAACCAATAGGATTAGCGCGTTTGATATGGAACCTGCGGCGATTTCTGAGGTCGAGCGATTCGGGCAATACAAAGAAACCATATACAGCATTGATAAAAGCAAGCCCGGCTGCAACAAAAAATGGCAGCCTGATGAATATACCGCCTAAAAAGCCGCCGAGCCCTATCCCTAAAATAAAGCCGAGGCCGGTAGCCGCGCCTATCAACCCAAAATTGGCTGCACGTTTATGGCCGGTACTTACATCAGAGATGTAGGCTGTTGCCGTAGTTGTGCTTGCGCCCGCTACCCCGGCTATAAAACGCCCAATGAACAGCCAGAATATGGATGGTGCAAAGCCCATGAAAAGATAATCGATACCGAAGCCGAAGAGACTGATTAATAATACCGGGCGACGGCCGTAATGGTCGCTTAGGTTGCCAAGGATAGGCGCGCACACAAACTGCATGGTGGCATAAGTGAACGTTAGCCACCCGCTGTATTGGCTGGCCATGCTCACGCCTACATGACCTAATTTTTCCAGCAGGGTAGGGAGTATGGGGATAATGATACCCAACCCCATAGTATCAATGAGCACCGTAACAAATATGAACCCCAATGCGCCGCGTCCTTTGTTCGGTTTTTCCTGTATATCTGCCATGTGTGTATTGCTTAAAACAGATAAATTGCGAAAAGTTTTATCGGCATATGATAATTAATGGGCTGCAACGTCAATAGGTGCGGCATTTTTGCTTTCGCGTGCTCTTCTAAAGCTTAAAACAGCCAACATAGTGCTTAAAAACATGAGCACACCGCCCGCAAAGAATGCCGCCCCCGGGAAGTGGATAGGTGCATTTTTGCTTGTGAAAAATGAGAATAAATTAGTCATCATAAGCGGGCCTACTATGGAGGTTACGCTCATCAGGCTGGTTAAGCCTCCTTGTAATTCGCCCTGTTCGTTAGGCGGTATTTGTCCGCTGATGAGACCCTGCAATGCAGGGCCGGCAATACCGCCGAGGCAGTAAATCGCCAAAATGGCAAACATCATCCAGCTTTGGCCGGCGAAGGCAAAAAGGAATAAACCCAACGTGTACAAGAACAAACCGTAAATAATACTTTTCTTTTGTCCCAGTTTAGGAATGGTTACCCGGATAAGCAGGCCCTGAACCAAACCGGACAATACGCCAACCAAACCAAGCGACAAACCCACAATCGATTCCGTCCAATGGAAACGTTGCATGGTGAAAAATGTCCAGGTGCTTTGTACGGCATGCGCAGCAACATAAATCAATATTAGCGAAGCAATAAGGCCGCTTACCGCAGGGTACTTTTTTAGTTGCATTAGCGAGCCTACCGGGTTGGCCCTGCGCCATTCAAACGGGCGGCGATGTGCTTTATCTAAAGACTCGGGAAGGACAAAATAACCGTAAGCTGCGTTGATCAGTGCCAGCGCACCAGCGGTTAGAAAAGGTAGTTTGGTGCTGTATTGCCCTAATAAACCGCCTAATACCGGACCTATGATAAAACCAAGGCCAAAAGCTGCGCCGATGATGCCAAAATTTTGTGCGCGCTTTTCGGGCGGGCTTACGTCGGCAATATACGCCGATGCTGTGGTAAAACTAGCGCCGGTGATACCCGCTATAATGCGGCCTACAAACAGCCACCAAATAGTGGGGGCAAATGCCAGGAAAGCGTAATCTGCAGCAAAACCAAGCAGCGAGCCTAAGAGTATCGGCCTTCGGCCATACTTATCGCTTAGGTTACCCAACACAGGTGCAAATAAGAATTGCATCACCGAATAGGCAAACAACAGCCATCCACTCCATCGCGCAGCAGCGCTTAAATCGCCATGGATGAGGTGTTCGATCAGTTTGGGGAATACAGGGATAATGATACCAAAGCCTGTGATATCGATAAGCAGGGTGACGAAAATAAAGCCTAAGGCTGCAGGTCTCTTGGTTTGGGCTGAAGCGTCCATACCGTAAAGATGTGAAATTAACACGAATTGCACGAATTAATTCGAATTTCACAAATTGAGGACGAACTAATTAACACCGATTTTACCACAAAGAACACAAAGAATTGCATATTGGTTTGCGCAAAGGGCACAAAGCTATGCGCACTTAATTTAAAAAATCTTTGTGCTCTTTGTGTTTTTTACTTTGTGCCCTTTGTGGTTAAATAGCCACGAAACCAATTTTAAAAGTTCGGTTTCAACACATACTTGTCGTAGAACCTGAAGATATGTTCTGCTGCTTCCTCAGCGGTATCCACTACGCGGTACAGGTTTAGGTCGTCTTTGCTGATGTTGTGCTCTTCTTCCAACATGCGTTCTTCCACCCATTTGAACAGGCCGCCCCAATAGTCCTTACCCACGAAAACGATAGGGAAGCGGGCTATCTTGCCGGTTTGTATCAGCGTAATGGCCTCGAAGGATTCGTCCATAGTGCCGAAGCCGCCGGGCAGGATGATAAAGCCCTGCGAGTATTTCATGAACATTACCTTGCGGATAAAGAAGTAATCGAACTCCAGTATCTTATCCCTGTCGATGTAACGGTTGTGGAACTGCTCGAAGGGTAGCTCGATATTCAAGCCCACCGATTTACCGCCCGCTTCATAAGCGCCTTTGTTGGCCGCCTCCATAATACCAGGGCCGCCGCCGGATATTACACCGTAGCCACGCTCGGTAAGCAGACGGGCGGTATCTTCGGCCAGTTTGTAGAACTTGTTTTCGTTTTTAGTACGTGCCGAACCGAAGATGGATACGCATGGGCCTATCTTGGCCAGTTTCTCAAAGCCGTCTACGAATTCGGCCATTATCTTGAATATCTGCCAGGAATCGGTAACCTTTATTTCCTGCCAGTTCTTGTTCTCGAATGCTTGTCTTATTTTATCCTCACTTGTCATAACTATATTTTAATACGGAAAGCAGCATTTATTAACAATCAAACCTGCCCTCCAAAAATTTTGGAAAGTTCGAAAGTTAGCAAATGGTTTTGATAGTACAATACATAGGCGCATTAGTTTTGATTGACCTATACTTCGGCAAGCTTAGCCGATGGCGATACCGTTTTCCTGCTCGAACTCAGCCACAACCCCAGGAAGGTAATCAGTCCGTTCACGATGATGAGCTCGTTATCGAAAACGTAACCACCCAGGAGTTCTTTGCTTTCGGTACTCAAAAAGAAGCATATCGCCGGGGATATCAAACAAATAAAAGGCACCAGCTTATCTTTCACCTGCCGGCTGCTTACGAATAAGCCGAACGAGTACAGGCCAAGCAAAGGCCCGTAGGTGTAGGATGCCACCTTGAAAATCGCTCCAACCACAGCATCGTTGTTGATGGCGTTGAAGATGATAATGGTCAAAAACATCAGGCCCGAGAAGGCGATGTGCACCCAATGGCGAGCGGCTATGTTCTTCTTGCTGTTCACATCGGCCTTTTTGTTGAAATCCAGAAAATCTACGCAAAAGGAAGTGGTCAATGCCGTTAGGGCCGAATCTGTTGTGGCGAAAGTTGCTGCCGTAAGGCCCAGCATAAACACCATTCCGGGTACAACCCCCAGGTATTTAAGGGCGATGGTAGGGTAGAGGTAGTCGGTTTTTTCTACGGTGATGCCGTAGCGCTGCGCGTAGATATACAGCAATGCACCAACGCTCAGGAAGAAGATATTGATGACCACGAATACAGCTGTAAAGCTGAACATGTTCTTTTGCGCCTCTTTGATGTTCTTGAGGCTTAGGTTCTTCTGCATTAGGTCCTGATCCAGCCCCGTCATGCCGATGGTGATAAATACGCCACCCAGGAATTGCTTGGTAAGATGGAATTTGCTGCCCACGAAATCGGTAAGGAAGAAGATTTTGGAGTAACTACTGTTTTTGATGGCTTCGGCAGCTTCGAACAGGTCATAGTTGAGGCTGCGGCAGATAAAGAATATCGACAGGAAAACCGACGATACCAGGAAAAAGGTTTGCAGGCTATCGGTGATGATGATGGTCTTTAAACCTCCTTTAAAGGTATAGCTCCAGATGAGCAGTAGGGATATGAGTACCGTAACCGCAAACGGAATATTGTAATGATCGAAGATGAATTTCTGCAGCACGATAACCACCAGGTACAGCCGGAACGACGAGCCGATGGTACGGCTAAGCAGGAAAATCCCAGCCGCAGTTTTATAGCTCCAGGTGCCCAGGGCATGCTCTATATAACTGTAAATAGAGGTTAGCTTCATGCGGTAATACAGGGGAAGCAGCACGGTAGCGATGATGATGAAGCCCACTGCATTTCCCAGCACGAACTGGAAATAGGCGAACTGGTCTCCACTTACTGCGCCTACCTTGCCGGGTACCGAGATAAAAGTAACGCCGCTAAGGGCGGTACCGATCATACCGAAGGCTACCAGGTACCATTTGGAGTTGCGGTTAGCTACAAAAAAGGCATCGTTGCTGGAAGCGTTTTTTGAGGTAAGGTGCGATATCACCAGCAACACTAAAAAGTAACCTATGATAAATGTGAGCAATATTGCAGGAGCCATGGCTTTTTCTGTTTTTTCCGAATGTAGGTGTTTTAAGGTATACTAAGCAAATTATTGATTTGGATTTGGTGCCTGGTCGCACAAACATCGAGACAGTGTTTCGCAGGTGTTTCACTTCCGGCCAAAAAGTCTTTCACACTCGCGAAGCGAAACACGGTGCATGAACCGATGCCTACACGAGGCGGTCACAATAATTTAATACCCTCCCCCCCCCAAAAAAAAAAAATAATAATAAAATGGCCTGTTGCGAAGGGGGCAGCGTTTACGTATATAAAAAAAACACCGTCATGAAACCAGCCATCGCTATCCGTTATTGCCTGCTGTTGGCCGTGCTCATACTGGTTATCAGTTCCTGTAAGAAATCCGGTAGTACGCCAACCAACCTTATAGGTACCTGGAACGAACCCCCAAACCCGGCAGGTTATGGCCGCAGTGTATCCTTTGGGGCCGACGGGAGCTTCAACGCTATATTTGTCGCCTATCCCCGTCCCGATGGTGCCGGGGGAGTATCGGTACGCTCTACCACAACTTTCAAGGGTACTTTTACCGTGAAGCGCGACAGCTTGCTTACCCATATCAGCACCATGTCGGTACAAGAGGATGCCGGTACCCCGGTGGTTACCCCATCAACCCAAAAACTTTTCGAATACGCCACGTATAAGTTAAATAACAACCAACTCACCATCAATTACACCACGTACCCGGCAGATGCGCCGGTGCCTACCCACGTTAATTACACAAAGGCGGCTTCTAATTAACACTTTATTACGTTTTGCTGGTTTGGCAATTTGGCCCGCTTATGTCTTTGATTAAGAGCTGCTAATAAATATATTAGCCTTTAATATGAAAGCCGCCAAATCAAAAACCGAAGTATTGGCTGATACGCCCGGCGTGGATGCCCTGGTGCAAGGGCTTGACCACCCGCTTAAAGATGTTTTGCAGTCGCTTCGCCAGGTGATACTGGCTGCCGATAGCCAGATAGGCGAACATGTGAAATGGAACGCGCCAAGCTTTCTTTACATAGGGGAGATGCCCCCCTTTAACCCTAAGGAATACAAACGGTATATCATCGTATCCAACTTTTTCAGAAAAGACTGCATCCGTCTGGTGTTTCCAAGCGGGGCAAAAGTTAACGACACCAGCGGCTTTTTGGAGGGCGATTATGACGATGGCCGCCGCCTTGCACATTTCTATAGCCTCGAAGATGTGGTGGCCAAAGAGGGTACATTGCAGCAAATCATCAGAACCTGGCTGTCCCTATTGGAAAAGTAAATCGGATTTATCGCATCTTTGGTATTGATTATTTTTTTATCAAAAAACCAAAATACCCGGCGCCATACGCACAGACTAATTCAGGATCGCAATTAACGATGAAGATATACTTTCTATACGGTACATATGCTGCGCGAAAATGCGCTTCCCTCTTATCGGCTATGCTGTTGTTTTTTCTTTCTGCCGGCTTTGCACAAAACCGCGATACGCTCAACAATGTATCGCCCTATATTATCAACCAATACACCGTACTGCCCGATGCGAATTATAGCATAGATAAGGTAGCAACTGATGTCGGCCTGCAATTTAAGCAAGACTCGCTACGGGCGCCGGTGGCCAATTACTACTGGGTTAAGCTAAGTATATTCAATCCATATCCCAATAACGAAATGTACAGGTTGTCGCTTGCTAACAGGGGCCTTAACTTTACGTTTTACCAATATAATCCCGCAAGCAAAAAATGGGAGGGGAGCGCAGTCGGTTTAAACGCAAAGGACAAACGGCGACGGCTGGGTGCCATAGCCTGCTTGCTGCAAAAACACGCAGAAAACATCTTCTACATCAAGATAGCACTTACCGATGAAAAACCATTTGGTTATGTAGCGAAGCCCGAAATTAAACTGGAAAAAGAAGTAGCCTTCGCCGCCGATGAGCTTTTTATCAAACTATGTTACCTGGCCTGTTGCATAGTTATTATCAGTTTTGCGGGGTATAACCTGTATGTTTACTTCCAGCTGCATGATAAAACATACTTGTATTATGTAATTGTGCAATTTGGTGCGCTGATATTCTTTACAGCCGACAAGTTTTTTTTCAATGTGTTGCTACCTATCCGCGTTTACAACGTAAACGTTACGTCCGATCAAAAACTGTACTTTTTCGATGTGAATAATTTTCTCTTGCATGTTGCGGTAATCGTTATTTTTTGCGGGTTTATACAGTTTACGCGCGCTTACCTGCGCACCAAAAAAACTATGCCATTGTACGATAAGGTGCTTCGGGGGCTTTCATATACGTACTTTTTTCTCGAAGCCATCCCCATATCAATCACTATTTCGGGCATCTATTTCATTGATATAGTCCCTGCCGCTAACGTTTTTATTATCATCATCGCGGTTGCCTGCCTTGTAACGGGCATCGTAGCTTATCGAAAAAAGGTGCCTGCGGCAAGTCATTTTTTAGCGGCCCATTTCTTGCCGGTTTTGTTCGTAGCGGGCTCTTCGGCGTTTATACTGATGTATGGGAGGGGGAGCACGCTGTTGCCCGAGATTGCCATTCTATCGCAGATACTTACTTTTGCCGTGGCCCTGGTTGCCCGCGTAAAGCTCATTAATGAGGATTTGAAAGCGAAAGCCATACAGGCTATACAATTAGAGGCCGATGTTACCGTGGCCGAGTACAAACGTTTGCTTGCCGAGGGCGAAAACAAAAACATTACGCTTACAATGGAGCTTGAACGCGAAAAAAATGAGCAGCTGCAGCAACGCCTGGAGGCCAACCAGCGCGAGTTGGTGGGCAATAGCCTGTACATACATCAAAAAAATAAAGTACTTGCAGATCTGACTACCCAAATGCAGGATATGCAAGCCATGAACCCCAGCGTAAGTAACGAAGCGATAAAGAACATACACGCATCGTTAAAGGGTGCTCAGCATGTAGACGATGGATGGGATAAGTTTAAGATACACTTTGAGCAAGTGCGCCCCAGTTTTTTTGATAACCTGCAAACCGCGTATCCAACGCTCACCAGGCACGAACAAAGGCTGTACGCATACTATCATATTAACCTGTCTACCAAAGAGATAGCCGCGTTGCTTAATATTACCCCGGCAAGCGTGAGGCAGGCTAAAGCCCGGCTCAATAAAAAGATGAATTTGGTGAGTGGTGAGTAAAGAGCCGAAGCAATTTCATTAAGCCAGGGAGTTAACCAAATTTTAATGTCGACTAATTATACGCTGTTATTGCCTTGTCCGAAACAATCTGTATATCATACACCCTGCGCAAAGGGTTATACGGCACAGCATCATTCACCATTACATAAATACTTCCCAAATCTTTTACGGTGTAGGCCTGTACATCGGCAGTGCTGGTAGTTTTGTTGAGGTAGTCGGCTATGGAGTTGTATATAAGGTTGTACTGCTGCAGTTCGTTGGTTTCTATTTCAATAAATAATCGCCTGCCATCTACACGCAGGTTTATGTTATTATAAGTGCCGCCGGGGATAGCCAGCGTGTATTTGCGAGTGTTTTTCTTGAGGTTCTTCTCTGCAAGCGTGTAACCCTTGGAGGTAAAAAAGGTATCGGCCCTGTTGATATTGTTATGTAGCAGGTAGCTGAGGTCATCGTACGATACCAGGTTGCTTTGGGCGGAGCAAGTAAAACAAAAAAACAAGGCTACTGCCGATATGATAGATCTCTTCATGATATATTGAGTGAACACGAATTTCACTAATTAAAAGCACAGTTTATCACTTACCACAGGATTATTACCAAGAGGTTTGTTTTCAAATATTCCGCTGTTGTTAGTGAGAATTCTTCTTAATTCGTGTGGTTCGTGTTCGCTCAACTCGTGTCAATTTAAATTCAACTTTTCGGTAAATCGTGAAATTTATCCTTTTGGTGAAATTCGTGTCCATATCATTATTACCTTAGCAAAATTATTTTAATACCATGCCTACTATAAAATTAGCCCGCATAAGCGGCGAATACGGTTTTGAGGCCCATGACGAATATGGCCACACCGTGCGGATGGACAGCAGCCCCGAAAGCGGCGGCGAAAACTTTGGCGTACGCCCCATGCAAATGTTGCTGATGGGGCTGGGCGGATGCTCGGCCATTGATGTAATTGCCATCCTGCGCAAGCAGCGCCAGAATGTTGTAGACTATGAGATGATTATCAGCGGCGAACGCGAAGCCGGCAAAGAGCCATCACTTTGGCAAACCATCAATTTGGAATTTCATTTATACGGCGAAGTTGACGAGGAAAAGGCCTATAAAGCCGTAGAACTATCGCTTGGCAAATACTGTTCGGTTGCAGCCACGCTTTATAAGGCCGAAGCCGATATCAAATGGCAGGTGTTTGTACATCCTGCTAAATCATAATATACTACTGCAAATAAAATGTCACAAGAATTAGACCCGATAACCAAGGCTATACGCATACGCGCCCCAAAAACATTACAGAACGAGCATTCATCGCCGCTATATTTAACCAGCAGTTTTACTTTCAGCGAGGCTGAAACTATGCGCGCCGCTTTTGCCGATGAGAACGACGAAAATATTTACAGCCGTTTCAGCAACCCAACAGTTGATGAATTTGTGGCCAAGATGTGCGCTCTCGAAGGCTGCGATGATGGTTTTGCCACTTCCACGGGCATGAGTGCCATCTTCAGTACCTTTATGGGGTTGCTGCAAAGCGGCGACCACCTGCTGTGCTGCAGCTCGGTTTTCGGCAGTACGTTTACCATCGTAAACAAATACCTGCCAAGGTACGGCATCACCTGCACGCTTATCCCGGCAAACGATAAAGAAGCCTGGGAAGCGGCCGTACAGCCAAACACCAAAATGCTCTACCTGGAAACGCCTACTAATCCGCAGCTGGAGGTGATAGATTTGGAGTGGGCGGGGCAGTTCAGCAAAAAGCATAACATCATATTTAATGTAGATAACTGCTTTGCCACGCCATTACTGCAACGCCCGGTTGATTTTGGTGCGGATATCATCGTACACTCCGCCACCAAATGGATAGACGGACAGGGTAGGGTGCTGGGCGGCGTAATAGTTGGCCGTAAGGACCTTATTAAAGAAATTTATATGTTTTGCCGCAATACAGGCCCGGCCATGTCGCCTTTTAACGCCTGGGTATTGAGCAAAAGTTTGGAGACATTGGACGTACGGATGGAACGCCACTGCGCTAATGCCCTCAAAATTGCCGAAACATTGCAAAGCAACCCTAACGTAAGCTGGGTAAAATACCCTTTTTTAAAAGGGCACCCGCAGTATGATATCGCCAAAAAGCAAATGAAAGCAGGCGGCGGCGTATTATGCTTCGAAATAAAGGGTGGTGTTGTTGCAGGCCGCAAATTTTTAGATGCGTTGGAACTGCTCTCGGTAACGGCCAACCTGGGCGATAGCCGCAGCATTGCATCGCACCCGGCAAGTACTACACATAGTAAACTAACTGATGCAGAACGCGCTTCGGTGGGCATCACGCCTGGCCTGATACGCATCTCGGCAGGTTTAGAAAAAGCCGAAGATGTAATAAACGATATTGTGCAGGCTTTAGAAAAAAGCATGGCATAAATTAGCTATGGAGCAAGCAATTCCCATACAAACCCTGCATCTTTTCCCGGTGTTGGATAAGTTGTTGCTGGAATTGCTTGCCTCCTTATCTCCGGAAGAATGGCATATGCCTACCGTTGCCAAATTATGGGATGTAAAAGATATTGCCGCGCACTTGCTTGATGGTAACATACGCGCCATTTCCGCGCTTCACGGCTATCAGAGCAATGAACCTCCTCCACAAATAAACAATTACCAGGATTTGGTTGCTTACTTAAACGACTTGAATGCCGTGTGGGTTAAGGCCATGAAAAGAGTTAGCCCTGCCTACCTGATGGCCCAACTGGAAAGTACCGGTGAACAATATATCCAATACCTGCACACGCTACCACCCTTTGCGCCGGCCATGTATTCGGTCGCCTGGGCGGGGGAGGACACCTCGCTCAACTGGTTCCACATTGCAAGGGAATACACCGAAAAATGGCACCACCAGCAGCAGATACGCGACGCAGTGGGTAGGCCCGGTTTGATGTCTAAAGAACTTTTCTATCCAGCGATAGATACTTTTATGTACGCCTTGCCGCATACCTACCGTAACACCCTTGCCGACGAAGGAACCATGGTGAAGGTTACGGTTACCAGCAATGCCGGCGGCGAATGGTACCTGAGACAGACGGCGGATAAATGGACCTTAATGCAATTGCCACCTGTTTACAAAGCCGATGCCTCGGTTATAATAAACCCCGATACCGCCTGGAAACTGTTCACCAAAGCCATAACTCCCGATGCCGCCCGTGCGGCCGCAGTTGTTGAGGGTGATAACCCGCTTGTGGCACCTATATTTGGGATGCTTGCGGTGATGGCGTAAAATTTTTGTCTGCTTGCCGGATATTTTTCTTACCTTTTCTGCACCAAACCCAACACAATGAGGTCCTTTTTTCTATTCGCTCTCTTCTTTTTTATTGTCGGCCCAGTTGCAGCGCAAAGCGATGTTAAACGGAACATCATCTACCACAACCTTGGCAAAGACAGTGTAGCCTTAAGCCTTACCGATAATTACTATTTAACCGAAGATACCTGCGCGGCAATTGTACGGTACGCGCATTTTAATTTCCATACAAAAACGTTCACGGGCAAATTCCGGGATGTGGTTAAAGGTGCTGCCAACGTTGTTTTAGCAGAGGGTAGTTATAATAGTTCGGGCAAAAAAGAAGGGGCCTTTACTGTTTACTATCCAAATGGGAGCCTTTATGCCAAAGGCAATTACAAGAACAATTCTTTCGACGGCAAATGGCAGCTTTTTTACGAGGACGGTAAGCCCCAATTGGTATTTGAAGATAGCCGCGACGGTTATAAGATTTGGGACGCATGGCTGCCGGATGGCACACATACTGTTGAAAACGGCAAAGGTGAATTTACAGTAGACGGAAAGGCAAGCTTTTGGAAAGGTGCTATACTGAATGGCCGACCCGACGGGAACTGGAAACTATATGACACGCAAAGCGACAGGATTTTTGCCACCGAATATTTCGAGCACGGCAAATTCCAGGATGGCACCAGCGATTATTCACGCTACTCAGGTAAAACCCTGATTACTCTGGTGTACACTTATTTCACATTCAAGAATGCCGAAAACATGGTGCCATCGTTCCAGGTATGCCCGGAAGCTCTTGGCGATGATGCGTCCGGCCAGCACATGGCGGCCAACGCCCATTTCGCCCACGGGTCCGATACTTTTATGGAAGACCTCCAGCGCGCAGTTTCTACTTATTTCAACAGCATTACCTACCTGCGCGATAATAGCAGGAACTTTAAGATAGAGGGCGAGATATCCCCCGAAGGGAAGTTCAGCAACATGCACAGCGGCGCAGAAATGGGCCGTGGCATACTCTACCAATTGAAGCTTTTGCCCGCCCTAACACCGGCCACCATTGATGGGAAACCAGTTGCCCAGAAATTCGTAATGTCATTTATTTTCAAAGATGGATTTTATTCCTTCAATTACAATTTGCTGCCTCTTTAAGTAAAAAACCCGAAACTGTATAGCTTTTAATGCATAAACGCCGCCATTTTTAATTTATACGACTATAATTTTCGTTTTCGTGTATTAAAAATACGGCTCTTAGTAACCTGCTATCCGATAGCGCATTAGCTAAGGGGTTTAGCATGGCTATGTATTTAAAGCTTTAGCCTAGCCGCGCTATTTTTTTGTTGGCACTAATGTTGGATGTGCCGGTGCAAGCCTGTTGTATATTATAGCAGGCGATACCAAATCATTCAACATGAAAACAAATCTAAAAAAAGCAACAATGCTGCTTACCGGCCTAATGGTTGGTAGCAAACTGTTTGCCCAATCTCCCGATTCAATCTCAACAAAAAATTACGTACAACCCTTCTCGGGCGGCGACGCTTTCCGTACCTGGTCTATCGGCATCCATGGCGGCGTTTTAACGCCATTTACCATTTTTGGTACTAACGGCAAACAAGATTTTACAACCCCACAGGCCGAATTTGGCTACGGTGGTTATATCAAAAAACAAATATTGCCTTCGTTTGGCCTTCAGGCCGATTTCCTGGCCGGTAAAGTAAAGGGCAAAGATGCCCAACCAAATGGCGCAGGCTTGAGCAGCTTCCAAACAAAAGTGCAATGGTCGGCCGCTTTAAGCGGTAACCTCACCCTGGCCAACATTAACTGGCGCCATAAAAAAGGCGCAATACAGCCATATGCAACCTTTGGTGGTGGTGTTATCAACTACAAACCGGTATTGACTACAGCTGCCGGTGTTTCTACCAACTTCAAAGCGAACGACGAAAGCATCCGCGAGATATTTATCCCGGTTGGTTTAGGTTTAAAATTCAACCTCGGCAGCGGCGTAAACCTGGATATGGGTTACTCTGTAAACTTTGTGGCCAGCGACAACTTCGATGGCTATAATTTTGGCGGCGGCAGTGATAAATTCTCGTACGGGCACATCGGTTTAGAATTTGCCTTGGGCAAAAGCTCAAAACCGCAAATGGCTACCCATAACCCGGTAAACAGTATGCGTACCGAATATTTGTTGCAAGACAAACAAACCAGGGACCAATTGCAAATGCAGATAGATGCAGAAAAAGCTGCTAACGCTAAATTACGCAGCGATTTGGATGCAACTAACGCCAACCTGGCCAAATTTACGGTCGATAGCGATGGCGACGGTGTTGCCGATTTCTACGACAAATGCCCTAACACGCCGGCTGGTCAGAAAGTAGATGGCGCAGGCTGTCCGTTGGCTAAGCCGGAAGTTAAGGTTTACGTAACCGAAGAAGACAAACGCGTGGTGAAAGATGCTATCAATAACCTGGAATTTGATTTGGGTAAAGCTACCATCCGCCCTAAATCGTTCCCGAGCCTGGATAGGGTTGCCAAATTGTTAACTGATAAGAATTTCAGTTTAAAACTAGCCGGCCACACAGATAATACAGGTTCTGATGCTTTGAACTTAAGGTTGTCTAAAGACCGTGCAGAAGCTATCAAAGCTTACCTGGTAAGTCAGGGTGCCAATGCATCGCGTATAGAAGCTACAGGTTACGGCGAAAGCCAGCCTATTGCTACCAACAAAACCCCCGCGGGCCGCCAGGCAAACCGTAGGGTGGAGTTTACGCTCTACTAAGAATAAGACGTTAAGAATCAGGAATCAAGATTCAAGACAATTAAAAACACAGCAGCCCCGGCCATTTGGTTGGGGCTGCTGTGTTTTCAGGCTTGTGGAACAACGCTAACCCTTCCTGTCAAAATTCAAAATTTTAAAACCAAATCCATTGCGGATGCTTTTAGTAATAAGCGATTTAAATATTTCATTATGGCGCAACTGGATGTGCAACGCAAAAAAAAGAGCCCTACCTGGATATGGATTATCCTATTCATTGTCTTAGTGGGTGTGATATTGATGCTTTACGGCGGCTATAATAAGAGCTATCAGCCAGCAGAACTAAAAACCACGCCGGCAGATACCACGGTGAAAGATTCACCGGCGCATTGATTACCTTGTTTTACCTATAAACAATACCACAGCATGGCTTCAGCAGATAAAACATACGATCACAGTAAATTGGAAGAACTTAGCGAAAGCTGCTATGAAATAGTCGACGGGCAACCCGATATACAAGGCTGGGACGTAAGGGATTCCGCAGGCAATAAGATAGGTGAGGTAGACGAGCTCTTGTTCGACCCGCAGGCGCGCAAGGTGCGCTACATCATCCTGCATATGGAAAACAACGATATAGGCCTGGAAGATGGCCGCGTGTTCCTGCCCATCAGCCTTGCCATTTTTCAACAGGATAAAGATAACGTGGTGATGCCTGGCATTACCAAAGCCCAACTGCTGGCTCTTCCACTATACGAAAAGGGGAGAGCGATAACAGAAGAGGTAGATCAGCAGTTGAATAATGTGTTTGCGGCGCATGATGCCAACGCTGCATCCTCCGGCGACATGTACGACAAGGGGCAAACCAACGAAACCAAATTTTACGGAAAACAGCAGCAACAGCAGCTGGGCGCGGTTACAACGGTAAGCCAAAGCTATTTGGACGAACCGGAGAAAGATAAGCCTTAAGTCGAAAGTCTGAAGTAATATATATGACTTCAGACTTTCGGCTTAGGACTTATAACTAGGTGCGTGGCCTTTTCAAATTGTAGGCAACCAGGTAATTTAAATTATCGGTAACTACGGTGCGTTTGTCAAGCGATTGCTCGTCGCGGCTGAAGCTTTGGTTAAGGCGCGATTTTATCAGGTGGAACACTTCCAATACCGCTTCGGGTAGCATTTTTGTAGCTATGGTAGGGTAGTAGGTTTTTTGCAGACGGGTTTTCTCTGCATCGCCCACCAGGCTAAACTCCCAAACATCATCGGCCTTAAAGCCATGCTCTCTTGCGGTGTTCATTAGGTCGTACAGGTAAAGGCGGGTTTGGTTTTCTATTGTCTTTTCGTCCATGCTGATTATTTTTTCTTAGAGGTAAGGTCGGCAGATGAAGTGGTTTTGCCCGACTGGTATGAGGATACTTTTTTGTTTACGTTAACGCTTTTTTCTTTCTTGACTTCCTTAACCTGTTTCTTGTCTTTACTCATGATGTTTGGTATGATAGATTAACTGAAATAAATAGCCGCCTCGCTATAAGCGCAGCAGATGTTTTAGGGATGTATTGTGGTAATGGTTTAAATATACCTTTATTTATTGAAAATGAGGGTGTTTTTAAATTAAATTGAAGTAAAAGTTTAAATAAAAAGTTAATGCCATATATTATGGCTACCTTGCACACTTATTAAAACAATATTATAATGTCAAAAGAAGGAACTGTAAAGTTTTTCAACGTAACGAAAGGCTTTGGCTTCATATCACAAACTGATAACAGGAGCGACGTTTTTGTACACTCAACTGGGTTGATCGATACTATCCGTGAAAACGATAGTGTTACGTTCGACGTAGAAGAAGGCAAAAAAGGCCTAACAGCGGTAAATGTAAAAGTAGTTTAACAAAATCACTATAAAATTTAATCGTAAGCATCTGCTGTTATGGCAGATGCTTTTTTATTTAAAATAATTCCCAAACTTACCCAAATACCCGATGGCAAAATCGCAGGCAACTTTCATGAAAAAACAACTGGAAAAAAACCGCCGGATTAAAAAGGAAGACAAGGCACAGCGCAAGCAGGAACGCAAAGATAATCCCGGCAGCAGCGACCTCGACAGCATGATGGCCTAAGTAAACGAATTCGGCGAAATTACCGCTACGCCCCCCGAAAAATAGGCTCTGCGCCCGCAAGGCTTAAGTCTTAAACACAAGCACCCCATAATTCTTAATAGCCAATATCGGCTGCATCTGGCGGCGCTATAATTGCCGGCAAGCTAACCGCTACACCCGGTTAAAAAACGCTTCCTAATTCAATAATCATAGCCGCTCTTTGCCCAAAATTCCCTAATTTGCATGCATATGCAATCTTTCGAAATCGATAAATCCGACCTGCTGCGCTTTAAAACGGCGCTTGAAGGTGATGATGCTGGTTTAGAGGCGGTTCTGGACGAGTACCACGCCTCCGAGATTGCTATCCTGTTCGAAAAATTGCCGCAGGAGGCCAAGGAGCGCATCATCAATTTGCTGCCCGCCGATATTGCATCGGAAGTGCTCTCGGAGATGACGGAGGAATCGCACCCGGAGGATTTGTTGCTGAATATGCATCCCGACAAACGGTCGGACATTGTAGAGGAGCTGGATTATGACGACGCAACAGACATTATTTCGCAGCTGGAAGAACACGAGCAGCACGAAATTCTGCAGGATATAGACCAGGAAGACGCTACCAACATACGCGCGCTTTTAAAATACGACGAAGATACCGCCGGCGGCATCATGAACTCCGAGATTATCAAGGTGAACATCAACCTCGATAAAAAAGACGCATTGGACGAGATTATCCGCCAGTCGGAAGAGATGGAGGAGTTTTATACGATATACGTAGTTGATGATCATGATATATTACAAGGCATACTCTCTATAAAATCTATCATTAAAGCCCGGCATGATGCCAGCGTGAGCGATTTGGTGGTGAAAGACTTTGTGTACGTAAAAGCCGACCTTGACCAGGAAGACGTAGCGGGACTTATCTCCCAATATAACCTGACGACTATCCCTGTAGTAGACGATAACATGAAGCTGCTGGGCCGGGTTACGGTTGATGACATCATCGATGTAATGGAACAGGAAAGCACCGAGGATATATTGAAGATTGCCGGTGTATCTGAAGACGAAGAACTAAGTGGTAACTGGAAAGAGGCCGTAAAAAGCCGCCTGCCCTGGCTGGTGATAAACCTGGGTACGGCTTATCTTGCAGCATCCATTATCAGGCGTTTCGGTACTACGGTAGCGCAGTTACCGCAGATCGCTGCTTATATGACTATTATTGCAGGCATGGGCGGCAACGCGGCAACACAATCGCTGGCGGTAACGGTACGCAGGATATCGCTGAGCGACCTGAGCGATGCCCAGGCCTATAACACCGTATTAAAGGAGTTTTTAGTAGGCTTACTTAACGGTGCTGCAAACGGCCTCATTGTTTTCGCTATAGCCATGTTTTACGACGCCGACCCCAAGCTGGGCCTGGTTTTGTTTCTGGCCATGACGGGTAATTTGGTAATAGCCGGGCTTACGGGCGCCACCATTCCATTGGTATT
Source organism: Mucilaginibacter sp. P1_D10 (assembly GCF_056406215.1). Taxonomy (NCBI): domain Bacteria; kingdom Pseudomonadati; phylum Bacteroidota; class Sphingobacteriia; order Sphingobacteriales; family Sphingobacteriaceae; genus Mucilaginibacter; species Mucilaginibacter sp. P1_D10. Next base: position 322,161 of record NZ_JBFUAP010000004.1, read on the forward strand.
AAAAAGGGTAGGGATAGACCCGGCGGTGGCCTCCTCTATCATCATCACAACCTTTACCGATTGCGCAGGCTTTTTGCTGCCGCTGTGGCTGGCAAGCCACTTTTTACTGCAGCGTTAAAAGAGAACAGCGTATTATGATGGATTTAGCAAGAAGTTGTTTCTCGCAAAGGCGCGAAGGCGCAAAAGAAGGAAAAATGGAATGATTTGGCCGGAAATATGGACGAAAATGAGCTTTCTAAGATAATTGTACATGCAGCTTTCGAAATACACAAGCAGTTGGGGCCGGGCTTATTGGAATCAGTTTACGAAGAAATATTGTATTTCGAATTGGTAAGTAAAGGATTAACAGTTGAACGCCAGAAAGGGATAACTGTATTGTGGAAAGAGCTTAAAATGGACATAGGATTTAGAGCGGATTTGATAGTTGAAAATAAGGTAATTGTTGAATTGAAATCCGTGAGTAATTTATCTCCGGTGCATTCCAAGCAGGTTTTAACCTATTTGCGACTATCTGGCTGCAAACTCGGGCTTTTAATAAACTTTAATGAGTTGTTGATTAAAGACGGAATAAGCAGGATTGTAAATAACCTTTGAAAATCTTAATTCTTTGCGTCTTAGCGCCTTTGCGAGAGATAAAACGCCCAGGAAGCAATCAATTTAACTATTTGCGTCTTAGCACCTTTGCGAGAAATAAAATTTAACGAGTAAGAATAGTAAATAAACTTTAATATTTGCATCAAATACCGATAACGATGACTGAAGTAAGACATAACTGGACACAGGAAGAAATAGCCGAAATATATCACTCCCCATTGCTCGACCTGGTTTACAGGGCGGCCAGCATCCACCGCGAAAATAAGGACTATGCAGAAGTGCAGATAAGTTCCCTCATCTCCATTAAAACAGGCGGTTGCCCCGAGGATTGCGCGTATTGTCCGCAAGCTGCGCGTTACAATACCGGGGTTGATGTGCATGCCATAATGCCTAAGGAAGAAGTTTTGGCTGCTGCGCAGAAAGCTAAGAACGGTGGGGCAAGCCGCCTTTGCATGGGTGCCGCCTGGCGCGAGGTACGCGATAACCGCGATTTCGATAAGGTGCTGGACATGGTAAAAGCCGTAAACTCGCTGGATATGGAAGTTTGCTGTACGCTGGGCATGCTTACCGAATCGCAGGCGCAAAGGCTTGCAGATGCCGGGCTTTACGCATATAATCACAATCTGGATACATCCGAAGATGACTATAAACGCATCATCACCACCCGCACTTACGACGACCGCCTGCAAACCTTAGAGCACGTGCGTAAGGCCAAAATATCCGTTTGCAGCGGTGGAATCATTGGCCTGGGCGAAACCGAAGCCGATAGGATATCTATGCTGAAAACATTATCCAATATGCCGAAGCACCCGGAGTCTGTGCCGATTAATGCCCTGGTACCTGTACAAGGTACACCGCTGGCCAATCAGCCCCGCGTTTCTGTTTGGGATATGGTGAGGATGATTGCCACCGCCCGCATCGTGATGCCTAAAACCGTGGTAAGGCTATCGGCAGGGCGTACGGAGATGAGCACACTGGAGCAAGCTTTCTGTTTTATGGCAGGTGCTAACTCCATCTTCGCAGGCGAGAAATTGCTGACCACGCCAAACCCATCCTTCGATGAAGATATGGCGATGTTTGAACTGTTGGGCTTAACACCACGCAAAGCCTTCAAAAACGGCAGGCCGAATGTTTCTAAGGAGATAAGGGAAATGAGTATTAACGAGGTGATATAGAGGTATGAAGCAGTTGGTTTTAGGTTTATTGCTATGCTGTTTGGCAGTTGTTGGGAAAGCCCAGGGGAAGATCAACAGGGTGCTTAAGCACGAATTAGACAGCATTTATAAATTCGACCAAAAATATCGCGAACTCGCCTCCATAAAACTGGACAGCAACCAGGTTGATTCGATATCAAAGTTATACCATCTTAGTAAAACGAACCTTGGCTCCGGGTTGATGACGCTGCAGTCTAAGGTGGATTCTACTAATCTGAAACGAGTAGTGGAAATTATAGCGCAGTACGGCTACCCGGGTAAATCCATTGTAGATACGCCAACCAACGAGGCTGTGTTTTATGTTTTACAACACTCCTCTGTTATTGATAAATATTTGCCGCTGGTAGAAAAAGCCGCTAATGAAAAAGAACTGCCATTTTACCTGTACGCGATGATGAAAGACCGATCGTTAATGTACAACAAACAGGAACAGATTTGGGGTTCGCAAGCTCGGGGGCAATCTATTATGAACAAGGTAACACGCGTAAACGAGTTTAAATTTTTCATCTGGCCTATTGCCGACGCTGCAAACGTTAATAAACGGCGTAAGGAGGCAGGCTTTAAACAAACCGTTGAGGATAATGCAAAGCGGCTGGGTATAACCTACAAGGTTTATACTTTAAAACAAGCCCTTAATAACGAAATAGAATAAGCTTATTTACACAAAAACAAATTGCCATAATATCCCTTTTATATCCTAAAAAGGAATATTATGGCATTTGACCAATACCACGAACCACCCGAAGAACTTTCGGACAAGACCCGCACTTTTGCCCGCATGATCGTCTCTCTTGGCGAAGAAGCCGAGGCAATAAACTGGTACGAGCAACGCATCTCGGTAGAAAAAGACAAGCAAGCCAAAGCCATTATGCAGAATGCCCAGCACGAAGAGTTCAAGCACTTCGGCATGGACCTGGAATTCCTGCTGCGCCAGAAACCCGTTTGGCGCAAAACCCTGCAGGCCATTTTATTTAAAGAAGGCGATATTGTAGAACTTGGCGAAGAAGGCGAGGAAGCATCGGAGTAAAATCGCTATATTCAGCCTTAAAATAATGGAGCGTTTAAAGCTGCTGTTATTTGTTGATAAGCTTCCTGATGCAAATTAAACGTATTCTCGCAGTGCTTTTGTAATAGCAGTTAACTATTACCTGCTAATGTTTTTTATAGGCATATTTCTTATCCTTTTAACGGTTTTTTTTGGTCCTCTAAACCCTTTATTGTTGCTGGCTGCTGTTATTTTGCCTCTCGTACTTTGTATTGTTTATCAATTTCAACGTAACCGGTGGCAGTTGTTCACCATCGGCGAAATTATTATTGCGACAGATAGCAAAACAGATATCCTCGCTCAAACTAAAAAGTTTCAAATAAGCCGTGTGCCAATTTTTGTGTTATTGACGCTGATATTAATTATAAATGGAAATTTGCTCGACGGTTTAGGAGAAGGGCAGGAGTATCACTTTTCCTCCGTGGTGCTGTTCAGTATATTTTTTGTACCGATGTATTATGGCAGTAAGAATTTCTTTATCAACCCCGAAATACCTCCTATAGCACTTCAATCAGCAGGCCTTTTATTTATAGGGTTTGCCTTCCGAAAAGGCACCTATCTTACTGTAAGCACATTTACACTTTATTGGTGCCTTGCGGTAATTTGGCTGATTATAGGTCTGATTTATAAATGGAAAGCTGTTAAACCTACTGAAACCGACTCACATGAGAAAAGCATTATTTAGCGGGCTTTTCGCCGCATTTCTGTTATTGCCGTTTAGCCGCGCGTCAGCCCCAAATAACATCGTCGTACTCCAAACCGATTTTGGCTTAAAAGATGGTGCTGTTTCGGCAATGAAAGGCGTTGCTATGAGCGTATCGCCGGGATTGAAAATCTTCGACCTCACGCATGAGATACCCAATTACAATATCTGGGAGGCATCGTACCGCCTGTTCCAAACCATCAATTACTGGCCCAAGGGCACGGTGTTTGTTTCGGTGGTGGATCCCGGCGTGGGTACTTCGCGCAAATCCGTAGTGATGAAAACGAAGACCGGGCAATACATCGTTACGCCGGATAATGGCACGCTCACCCACGTAGCTGAAGCGTTTGGCGTGGCCGAGATCCGCGAGATAGACGAAGCTGTTAACCGGCGGAAAGAATCGGGGAAATCGTACACCTTCCACGGTCGCGATGTGTATGTTTATACGGCTGCGCGCCTGGCGGCCGGTGTTATTACTTATCAGCAGGTAGGTAAAGCACTTCCGAATGAAGTTGTTAAGATACCTTACCAGCATGCTACCTACACCAACGGCGTATTAAAAGGCACTATCGATGTGCTCGACGTTCAATATGGCAACATTTGGACGGATATTAATGACGACCTGGTTGCCAAACTCCACCTCAAGTATGGCGACGTGCTGCATTTCAAAATATTTAGTAAAGGCACGCCCGTTTACGAAGGCGATGCGCCTTACAGCAAAACCTTTGGCGATGTGCCGGAGGGCAAGCCGCTGGCTTACCTCAATAGCCTGCTGCAATTATCCTTCGCCCTCAATATGGGCAGCTTTGCCGATACCTACAAAATAGGCAGCGGCAGCGATTGGAGCTTGGAGGTAGTGAGACGTTAAAAGGTTGTAAGGTTTGAAAGTTGAAAGGTTACAAAGTTGAAATGTTAAGAGGCCAACTTTTCAACCTTAAAACTTTGTAACTTTACAGCTCAAAACAAATGAAACGGATTAAAATCAACACCACCTTTGAAGAAGACGAAGAAGAACGCAGGCAGTTCTTTGCCGGGCTATCTTATTCGGAGAGGTTGCGGTATCATTTTGAGTTGAGGAAAATGTTTAACTTTCAAAAAACGAAGCCATCCGGTAGTCGCACTTTCACTATACATACCTCCACTAAGTTAAAAGAGGCCGTTTAGATGAATTGAAAAGAAACCTTAATAAAATCCTAACCCAGCACCTCCACCTCAATAGCTTCCGTTTTTTTAACCGGCTCCCTCCGCAGGTACATATAAGCCAATGCAATTACGGTTAATGCGGCGGTGGCGTAGATAATATACGGCACTTGCGTAATTACGTCCTGGTAATACCAGCCGGCCACTAAGGCACCTAACCCGATGCCCGCTTCTAAAGAGATATACATAGTGGCCATTGCTTTGCCACGATGGTTGGGGTGGCTCATGTCAATTGTCCAGGCGTTGAGGGCGGGGGAGAGAACGCCCTGCGCTATTCCATAGAACACTGCGCCCAGCATCAGGCCCGCAACGGTTTGCGCATAGGCCACAATTACCAGCGCAAATACCAGCAATATCAGCCCTGTTTTGATAACCAGCAGCCTGCCGTATTTATCAGATACCTTGCCCGCAACAAATCGAATTATAAGCGAGGCGATGGTAAATACCATGAAAAACAAGCCCTTGTTGGCTATGCCGAGGTGATGACTCCAGTCGGGGATGAGGGTGAGGATGGCGCCATAGGATAGGTAGGATAACAGCGTTACAATACCCGCCGGCAAAACCTCAACCGCGATAATATCCTTACGGGCTATTTTGAACATGCCCAGGTTAAAGCGTTCACGGTCTTTGAGGGTTTCGCGCATGTTCATCAATATCACAATCGACATCAGCGCGAAGAAAGAGGACGTATAAAAAAGCGTATTGAGCGAGTGCGACATGCGGATAGCGCTGCCAATTGCCGGGCCAACGGCCATACCGGTACTAAACAACAGGCCGTGAATGCCCAGTGCTTCGCCCCAGCGTTCGCGGGGCACGATATCTGCCACGTAGGCCGCAGTAGCCGTAGGCTTAAAGCCGGTTGAAAAACCGTGCAGCAGCCTCAGGAACAAAAGACCCGATACCGAGCTTAAAACAGGATATAAAAAACCGCATATAAAGCAAACGATGGAGCCAACAGCCATTACCGGCACCCGGCCAAGCTTATCGGTAAGCCTTCCACTGAACGGGCGGGAAATGCCCGCGGTAAGGGTAAATAATGCCACGATAAGCCCTTTGTGCTCGCCGCCGCCCATACTGCTGAGATAAGCAGGCAACTCGGGTATCAGCATATTGTAACTCGCCGAAAACAACAGCGAGCTGAAGCAAACCATCGCAAAATGGATATTATAGATAGGATTTGCGGGTTTGGTCATTAGCAATTGTAAAATATAAGGACCGCAATTTAAAATTTATGCTTTAAAAAGCGCACAGTAAAAGGAATTTGGATTGAAGAGTAAGGAAGCAAGAATCAAGAAAAAATGATGCGAAGTCTTGTCTCCTGACTCTTGATTTCTTGCATCTCTTTTTACTCGCTCTTATAAAGCACCCCTGCCTTTTCCGCAGATGTTTTGATGCCTTTTATCATAGCGGAACTGAAGCCGTTGTGCTCCATTTCGTTAAGGCCGGCTATGGTGCAGCCCTTGGGCGATGTTACCTTGTCTATTTCCTGTTCGGGGTGCGAGGCTAGCTGCAGCAGCAAATCCGCGGCGCCTTTGGCGGTTTGGGCAGCCATCTTCAGGGCATCGTGCGCGTGGAAACCTATCTCGGTGCCGCCCTGGGACGCCGCGCGGATAGAACGTAGGAAGAAGGCGATGCCGCAGGCACAAAGCGCGGTGGCGCTGGTCATCAGTTCCTCGTTTATTTGGATGGTAACGCCAACTGTATCGAACAACGATTTCACCAGGCTAACGTTGGCATCAGATGCGGTATCGGTGGCAATGCAGGTCATGCTGTGGCCTATGGCAATGGCAGTATTAGGCATGGCGCGTATCACCTGTACATCCAATGCAAGCTGCTTGCGTATGTCCGCGCAACTTACGCCGGATACCACCGAGATAAGCAGGTGCTTAGTTTCGTCGACGGCAGGCTTTACCTCATCCAGCAATTTGTTCAATTGTTGGGGCAAAATAGCCAGTACTACTATGTCGCCTTGCTTTACGGCTTCGGCGTTGTTGGCCGTTACATTGTAGCCCTCGGCGGCCAGGCTTGCAAGGGCAGCCGTATTGCGGCGGGTAAGGGTAATTTGTTGCGGGGTAAATATTCCTGCTTTTACCAATCCTTTAGCTAAAGCTAAACCAATGTTTCCGCTGCCTAATATGGCAATATGTTGTTGTGTGCTCATGTTATTTACTTAAACGCGTACCAAAGCCTTGTTTGTTTTTTAGTTGTCCCAAATCGTCGGAGTGGCCTATGATAACGGCCTTAACGCCCATAGATATCGCACTAAAAGCATTGTCAAGTTTGGGCAGCATGCCGCTATGTATTATTTTTTCGTCTTTTAGTTTTTCGTAGCGTGCGGGGTCTATCTCCCTTATCAGCGAGTCATCGTCGTTAACATCCATTAAAACGCCTTTTTTCTCAAAGCTGTATATCAGCGTGGTTTCGTATAGTGCCGATAATGCGACCGCCAGTGCTGAGGCAATGGTATCGGCATTGGTGTTCAGCATCTGGCCCTCGCCATCGTGTGTTAAAGCGCAAAAAACGGGGGTGAAGCCGCCATCAAGCAGTTTGCCAATGTTGGCCGGGTTGATAGAGCCCTCGAACAAATCGCCGACGAAACCGTAATCTATCGTTTTCACCGGGCGTTTTTTGGCGCGGATGAAACCACCGTCGGCACCGGTAAGGCCGATGGCGTTGGTGCCGTAGCGTTGCAGTTGGGCCACGATGTTCTTATTGATCAGCCCGGCGTAAACCATAGTAACGATGCGCAGGGTATCTATATCGGTAATGCGGCGGCCATCCACCATCTGGGCCTGTATGCCCATGCTTTCGCCTATCTGGGTAGCCACCTTGCCGCCACCATGTATCAGTATTTTGTAGCCTTCCAGCGCGGTAAAATCCTTCAGGAAACGGTGCAGGTTTTCCGAATTATCGATAACGTTTCCGCCTATTTTAATGATGTGCAGGGCTTGCATGCTATAATATATAAGTCCGATGGCAATTATAGGGAATTTTTGGGGGATGTGTCAGGATTAATTAACCGCAAAGGGCGCAAAGATTTGCAGGCTGATGAGCGCAAAGAACACCAAGCTTTGCAAATTTTAATTATTGGCACGCAAAGGCGCTAAGGCGCAAAGTTTTAAATAATGGTTATTTTAATATTGCCGCGATTGAAATTCGATTAAGCAGGTATAATTTCACTTATTTCTCTTAGCGCCTATGTGATAAAAAATTTCCACTTGCAAGGCTTTGTGTTCTTTGCGTTTTTCCTTTGAGTCCTTTGTGGTTAAATTAATCAGCTTATTATCAATAAATTATAAATTAAAACTGTAAAATCAATTATATAACGTAAAATATAGTTGTAAAACTGAAAACTAAGTTATATATTTGATTTATGGAAGAGTTAACCCGTACCGAAGAACGCGTAATGCAGATTTTATGGAAGCTGAAAACGGCGTTCGTAAAAGATATCATAGATGCCTTGCCCGATGACCCGAAGCCGCCTTACAATACGATATCATCAGTTGTGCGCCTGCTGGAGAAGAAAGGTTACGTAGCCTACAAGGCCTACGGGAAAACCTATGAGTATTTTCCGGCTATCAGCAAGGCCGATTACCGCAAGGAGTCGTTCAAGAAAATGTTCACGGGCTATTTCGATAATTCAGTGGAAAGTCTCTTATCCTTCATGGTGAAAGAGGAGAAACTAAGCGACGGAGATATCAAAAAAATACAGGAAATGATCGAAAAAAACACCAAAAAATGAAAGCATTCATCTACCTGCTGCAGGTATCGGCTTGTACCGGTATCTTCTATTCGTTCTACTTCCTTTTTTTAAGGAGGCTGACCTTCTTTACGCTTAATCGCTGGTACCTGCTGGCTACTTTGCTGCTCAGCCTGGTTATCCCCTTATTAACTTTTACCGTAGATACGGTTGCGCCATCGCCGGTAATGGAACCGGTTATCTACGTGCAGGATATGCAACGGATAACGCAGCCAGGTATGCAAATGACATCGGCGGGCGAAACATCTCCGCCACCCTTCGATTGGATGGCCGCGCTTAAAATGGGTTATATGGTAGTGGCAGGCTTATCCATAGCACACCTCATTTTTACACTTGCTGTATTCCTGTTACAACGTAACAAAAAGGAGTTAATGCATATAGGTAAGGTGAGGGTGCTGAGGGGTGGCAAAAAGTTAGGTAACAGTTCCTTCCTGAATGTGATTTTCGTTAACGACGAGGAACTATTGCCCGATGAACTCCGGCAAATTATCGCTCACGAATTGCTCCATGTAAAACTCCTGCACTCCGCCGATAGGATTTTGGCACGCGTGGTGCAGGTCGCGCTCTGGTTTAACCCCTTTGTGTACCTGTACATCCGCTCGATAGAAGAGAACCACGAGTTTGAGGTGGATCGTATAGCCGCCGGCGACGACGAAAAGGGCATTTATGCGCAGTTACTATTCAAACTCGCTGTTTCGGGCCAGAGTTACCTGTTCCACGGATTTAGTAAAGTGCCGCTTAAAAAGCGCATCACCATGTTATTTAACAAACCAACCTCAAATATGAAAAAGATAATTTACCTGCTTATTTTGCCTGTTGTGCTTATAAGCTGCCTGGCTTTTGCCAACCTGCGTTCTGATAGAAAATTCAGCATCATCAACGACCTGAGCACACTAGGTGCAAAGCCTCTGGTGTTGATAGATGGCAAAGAGTACGATTCAGATATTATTTACAAAATAAGCGGCCACTGTGTGGCAACAACCAGTACTTTTCAGGCCCCGGTTACCAAGGAAGAGTATAAAAAATATGCCGGTAAAATGGATGACGGACTGGTTGTTTTTACCACCAACAACGGCAATATAACCTATCAGACCCCTATAGAAAAAGAAAACCTCGCCAAAAAAGCTGCCGTACCGCAAAGCCGGTTTTTTACCAGGCTCCAATTAAGGCGCGAAGATGGCACCTTATATGAGGAGGGTATTGTAAAACTGCCAAATAAAGGTACTATTTCCAGCGAGTTTATGGTTGGTGAGAAGGTTGTTTTCCTTATTGGAGGAAAGGCGTACCCCGAAACCCAGGTTAATCAGGTAGCGGCGATGTTACGGAAGCACCCTACCGGCTCCTATAGTGCAGGCCCGGTAAAAAGTGACCCGCATCTTATTAATGCTGATTACAGCGCCTATAGCACCTATTATTATTTTTGGATGGATACAACGCAATACCGCCAGAAAGTTTACCGTAATGGTAAACGCGAATTACCAAACCGTAAGGCTTTCGAGGATTATAAAAATTCTGCGCAGGGAAAACATGACATGGCTGCGTCAAGAAGGGTATCGGGCAAAACGCTTACTTTTAAAGTAACAGGCACGGTAGATACCACTTACCAAAACATGTTTGTCGGCCACCTTAAAGGTTATAAGATAATGCAGGGTGACGATGAGTACGTGTTGCAAACAGGAGGGAAGTACAAGGCCTTAGAGGGCTTGCTACAGCCGGGGGATGAAGTAGTGATAAAAGCAGCTATGTGCCTCTATGGTAATAATTCACCATTGACTATTGCGCCGGAAACCGTTACCAAAGGCGGCAAAGTCATTTTTCAGGCCGAAGAGGAGGAGCAACCGAAATACGCGTTCTTGTATGAAGCCAATAAAGTGCGGTTTACCGACGGTAAAATAACCGACATACAAAAATACCCCAACGGAAACTGGAAAAGCGCTGTTGTGCAGGTAGCCAGCGGTTATCGGATAAAATTCAACCTTAAACCATCGGCACCAGCCGTAAAAAACATTGCCGCCGGCGACCGCGTGTGGCTCCGTTTTGTACATGAAGCAAAAACCGGCGCTATGGAGTACACCGTTAACGATTGGGTATCTCTAAGCAATAAGGTAAGCGATTACGGCATCAAAAACCCGGATTACTTTTATAAGTTTTACGAGAAGATATAAAGTTTGCACTTGTTGAGGCAAAATATCGCCAGCCGGAAAGTTGAGTCTTTTCGGCTTTTTTTTGTGTGTTTGCGAAGGGTATGCCGCCATAAAAAAATTGCCATAAAAAAACACATTTTCCTATTATCCTGTTTAGCTAAGCAAATTCCGGCGGTATAATTGTTAATTTGCTGCCCTTATACATAGCTATGGATAATAACAAAAAAGCAAAGCCCCGGGTGCTCATTATAGGCGGCGGTTTCGCCGGCATACAGTTGGCCAAGAATTTAAAACACGCCCCGGTTGAGGTTTTGTTGCTCGATAAACATAATTACCACACCTTCCAACCATTGCTTTACCAGGTGGCTACGGGTGCCCTTGAGGGCGATTCTATCGGCTTCCCCATCCGCAGGATATTCGGCAGGCAAAAGAATTTTACCTTCCACCTGGCCGAAGTGCAAAAGATTGATGCCGCAGCAAAAGTAGTAACCGCCAATATTGGCGATATCCACTACGATTACCTGGTGATAGCCACCGGCGCCAATACCAACTATTTCGGCAATAAGGAACTGGAGCATTATACGCTACCCATGAAAAATATTGCCGAAGCCTTGAACGTGCGCAGCCTCATTATCCAGAACCTGGAAAAAGCGCTGGTTACTTTCGACGCTGCCGAACGCGAAGCCCTGCTTACCTTCGTGGTAGTGGGCGGAGGGCCGACGGGAGTGGAACTGTCCGGCGCCATAGCCGAGCTGCGCAAGTACGTGCTTTGTAAAGATTACCCCGGCCTTTGCCAGGAGGACATGAAAGTGTACCTGGTAGAGGGTAAGGACAGAGTGCTTGGTGCAATGTCGGAACAGGCATCTGTAAAAGCAAAAAAATTCCTGACGGATATGGGCATCTCCATTTACAACGGCGTGCACGTAGAAAGCTACAACGGCGATATACTGAAGATAGATAATGGAGTAGACATTAAAACCCGCAACGTATTCTGGGCTGCAGGCGTGCGCGGAGAGATGCCCGAAGGCCTGTTGCCGGAAGCTATTGCCAAAGGCGGCCGCATACAAGCCGATGAGATAAACAGGGTGAAAGGTTATGATAATGTTTTCGCCATAGGCGATGTATCTTCGGTAGTTAGTGAGGCCAACCCAAACGGTTTCCCCGGCGTAGCGCAGGTTGCGCTGCAGCAAGGTAAACAGCTGGCTAAGAATCTGGTATGTATTATTAATAACCAACCCACTACGCCCTTTAAATACAACGATTTGGGTACCATGGCCACCGTTGGCCGCAATAAAGCCGTTGCCGATTTGAAGCACCTGCATTTCCAGGGGTTTTTTGCCTGGATACTATGGATGTTCGTGCACCTGCTTTCATTGGCGGGGTTTAGCAATAAATCTATCGTGTTTTTCAACTGGGCAGTGAACTACTTTACCCGCAACAGCGATAACCGGCTGGTAATACATGCATACGATACTAAAACTATGGCTACAGACCCTGTGGCCAGGTAAAACTATTAAGCGGGGCTTTGGTTATAAAGTCTTTACCGTAATATATGCACCTGTTCCTCGTTATTGCGCTGCTGGTAATGGTAAGTGCGCTGTACTCTTATATCAATGCCCGGTTCTTGAAACTACCGGGCACCATAGGCATTATGGCCCTGGCTATCATCGGTTCTATATTGACCATTGCCATAGATAACCTTAACCCGGGCGTGGCGCGCTATCTTACCGTACTTGCCAAAAACATCAATTTTTCTACCACGGTGCTTAATATTATGCTGGGCTTCCTGCTGTTTGCCAGCGCATTTAAAGTAAACGTGCGCAAGTTGAAGCGCGAAATGCGGCCGGTGCTGATATTAAGCACGTTGGGGGTAATCCTATCTACGGCCATCTTCGGCACGTTACTTTATTATGTAGCCCGTTTTATAGATGTGAAGATACCCTATGTGTACTGCCTGCTTTTCGGCGCATTGGTGTCGCCAACCGATCCGGTGGCGGTAGGGGCTATTATACGCGGCTCCAGGTTGCCATCGAGCCTGGAAACTATCATTTCCGGCGAATCGCTATTCAACGACGGCATCGGGCTTGTATTATTCATTACACTGCTGGAGATTACCCGTACCGGAGCAGAGAACATCGACTTTGCTAAGGCGGTGCTCCTTTTTGTGCAGGAAGTGTTCGGAGGCATTGCGCTTGGGGCGGTAACGGGCTGGCTGGCTTACCGACTGATGCTTTCCATCAATGATTTCCAAACCATAGTGCTGGTTTCTTTAGGGTTGGTGATGCTCAATTCCGTTGTAGCCGAATGGCTGCATCTCTCCATACCATTATCGGTGGTTACTGCCGGCCTGCTGGCGGGAGGGCGTTCTATCAACGCCGATAACAAAGAGCATTCGCATGAGGCATTGGAAAAATTCTGGGGGCTGATAGACGAGATGCTGAATACGATGTTGATTGTGATGATAGGCCTGCAGATGGTGAATTTGCCCTATATCAAGAATTATTACCTCACTGGCGCAATCGGTATAGTGGTGATATTGATAGCGCGCTGGCTTAGCATCGCACTTCCGTTAACCTTTCTAAGGCGTTCATTAAATGTGAGTTATAGTAACGTGAATATCCTGACCTGGGCAGGGGTGAGGGGCGGGATAACCATCGCATTAGCGCTGGCCCTACCGGCATCGCCATACCGGCATTTTATCCTTTCGGGGAGTTATTTTATCGTGATATTCTCCATCATTGTGCAAGGTTTGACGCTGAATAGGGTGATTAATGCGTCGTATAAGGCGAAGTAGTAGTGGCAGTAGCAGTAGCAGTAGCAGTATGCTGTGGCAGAACATTCCTCACCACGGCGTCATTGCGAGGTACGAAGCAATCTCCCGGCGAGCAGAGCCGCTCTGCAAATCCGCTTGTCCAACGTAGAGATTGCTTCGTACCTCGCAATGACGCGTGGGAATAAGCGATTAAAAACTACCTCTTCTCCTTCGCCATATATGTTGCGATTTCTATCTCATTTTTGTCGGCAGAACCACTAAATGATTTGATAATATTCTCCCGTTCGATATCCGTGCGGTTTTGGCTCAACTTCTTTTTGCCTTGCAGATCATCCACTACAATTTCGAAAGCGGTGATGCCATTCATCATCTTAAGCTTATAATCATCAGGGAGTTGGGCCCATTGCTTCAAGTAATTTGCCTCATAGAAACCAATCATTTTTTCAAGCAAATTGGCCACTTCGGCTTTGTCGTCTATTAAACTTGCTTTGCCGTAGGCGTGAATGGCAAGGTAGTTCCAGGTAGGTACGTTTGTTGCTTTTTCGTAATTAGTCGGGGATATATAAGCATGCGGTTCGGTAAAGATAACCAAAGAGGTTTCATTAAAAACTGCTGCAGATTGCGGGTTTGCTTTGGCAAAATGGGAGATAAGCACAAGTGCATCGCCCCGTTGCTCCACGATGAAAGGCAGGTGGGTGGCCTCGGGCACGCCATCTATATTCGTTACGATAGTTGCAAAGCTATACTTCTGCATGAAGCTGATAGTTTCCTGATTATCTGTTAATTGGAAATGCTTTGGCGTGTACATAGCGGGATAGAATCAAGACATTAAGAATCAAGAAGCAAGACAGGAGGAAGGCAGCTTTTGCTACAACGCTTCCAGCATCTGCTTCAATACAGCTTGTGCCGCCCAAACACGGTTACCCGCCTCATGGATTACAACGGACCTGTCGCTATCCAATATCTCAGACGAAAGTTCCAGATCGCGCCTTACGGGCAGGCAATGCATTACTTTGGCGTTTGGCGCATCCTTCAGCTTATCCAGGGTAAGCATCCAGTCCTCGTTGCCGGGTAGTATCTTTCCATAAGGCTCGTAGGCCGACCAGTTTTTTACGTAGATAAAATCAGCATCCTTTATAGCTTCATCCTGGTTGTGGGTGATGGTAGCGCCATTGGTGAATTCTTCAGAAAGCTCGTATCCGGCCGGCTGAGCGATGGTGAAATCTACATCGCCCTTGCACATCCATTCGGCAAAAGAGTTCGGTACAGCTTGCGGCAGGGGCTTTATATGCGGCGCCCAGGTCAATACCACCTTAGGGCGTGCGTTTGTTTTCAGTTCTTCAATCGTAACCAAATCGGCAAGGCTTTGCAAAGGGTGGCGGGTTGCCGACTCTAAGCTTACAATCGGCACTTTACAAAACTCAACGAACTTGTTGAATATCAACTCGCTATAATCTTCTTCGCGGTTCTTCAGGCCAGGGAAAGAGCGTACGCCAATGATATCTGAATATTCGCCCATAACCGCAGCGGCTTCGCGGATGTGTTCTACAGTGGTGCCGTTCATGATAACGCCATCCTGCAGTTCAAGTGCCCAGCCTTCTTTATCAATATTGAGCACGATAACGTTCATGCCCAAATTTTGCCCGGCCTTTTGGGTACTGATGCGGGTACGCAGGCTTGGGTTTAAAAAAACGAGGCAAAGCGTCTTGTTTTCACCCAAATGCTTGTTGACAAAGGGGGTTTGTTTCAGTTGCAATGCTTCGGCAACAAGCGCCTGTACATCGGTAACATCATTAACAGAAGTAAATAGTTTCATTTTTGCCTCGTTTTAGCCTCACTAGCCTTTTAGCCTCACCCTAAATCCCTCTCCAAAGGAGAGGGACTTCAAGAGCAGTTTTTAAAAGACCCGCGAGGGGTTATAGTTAGTATTTAAGAATTCTTCAATGTCGTATCAAATGCTTCCAGGAACCTATCCGCATAAGCTTTTGTTAAATTAAGTGCCGGTAAAAGCCTCACTACGTTTGGTTTAGCTTCACCGGTAAATATCTGGTGTTTAAATAGCAGGTCCTTTTTAACGTTGGAAAGCTCGGCAGGCAGGTCGATGCCTATCATCAATCCGCGACCACGAACTTCTTTCACCTTGTCGAATTTCTGTAGCTCTTCTATCAAGTATCCGCCTACTTCGGTGGCGTTCTGCATCAGGTTATCCTGTTCTATGATTTCTAATACGGATAATGCAGCGGTGCAAGCCAGGTGGTTGCCGCCGAAAGTTGTACCCAGTTCACCGTACCATGGTTTTATTTTTGGCGATATGCTGATGGCGCCCACAGGGAAGCCGTTACCCATGCCTTTGGCCATCGAGTAGATGTCTGCATCGATACCCGCAAAATCATGCGAGTAGAATTTGCCAGTACGGCCGTAACCGCATTGTACGCTATCCGCTATAAAAACGGCGTTATGCTCATCGCAAAGCGTGCGGATCTTCTGCAGGAAGGGCAGCGGCGCAACCTGTATGCCGCCCACGCCCTGTATGCCTTCGATAATTACCGAAGAAATCTCGTTGGCAGCAAACGCCTGCTCCAATACAGCTTCATCAGCCCATGGCAGGAAGATCACATTATCGGTTTCGTTTACCGGTGCTACAATCTTTGGGTTATCAGTAACCGCAACTGCTAATGAGGTACGGCCGTGGAATGCACCTGTAAAGGCGATTACTTTCTTTTTGCCGTTATAGAAAGAAGCGAGTTTTAAAGCATTCTCGTTTGCTTCGGCACCCGAGTTGCAAAGGAAAAGCTGGTAATCTTCTTTCCCCGAAACCTGGCCCAGCTTTTCGGCCAGTTGTTTCTGTAAAGGGATTTCGATAGAGTTGGAATAAAAGCCAATCTGGTGCAGTTGGTCTTCCAAACACTTTACATAATGGGGATGGGTGTGCCCGATAGAGATAACAGCATGGCCACCATACAGGTCGAGGTACTCGGTGCCTTTGTCGTCATAAACGAGGCTGCCGGTGCCTTTTACAATATTGATTGGGTTGATAGGGTATACGTCGAATAAATTCATTTTTTTAAAGATAATTAAAGAAAAACACAGAAAAACCTCCGAAAATTAACGGTACTACTACGGCGACGGGCTTAAAAACCAATCGCCTTAAGTCGTAATCCTGCGCGCTCATCCAGGCCAAACATCAGGTTCATATTCTGAACCGCCTGCCCGGAGGCACCTTTAAGTAAATTATCCATAATACTGATAATGAATATTTTATTGTCATGTTTCTTGACCTGAACAAAGCATTTATTGGTGTTAATGATCTGTTTCAGGTCGATATCCTTACTGGTTACATGGGTGAAAGCATGCCCGGCGTAATACTCTTTATATAATTGCAACGCCTCTGCTTCAGAGAGGTCGCTTTCGGTGTAAATGGAAGCGATTATACCCCGGGTGAAGTCGCCACGGTAAGGAACGAAGTTCACGGCTTGCCCAAAATCCGGCTGTAATTGTTTTAATGATTGCCCGATCTCGTTTAAGTGCTGGTGGCTAAAAGCCTTATATACAGACAGATTATCATTACGCCAAGTAAAGTGTGTGGTAGGCGATAAGCTTTGCCCCGCACCGGTAGAACCGGTTGTAGCGGTAACATGCACCTCATGCGTAAGTAAGCCTTTTGATGCCAGTGGCAATAAGCCCAACTGCAAACACGTAGCAAAACAACCCGGATTAGCAATGTTAGCTGCCGATTTGATAGCCTCGCGGTTCAGTTCAGGTAGGCCGTAGACAAAGTTCTTACTTTTTAATTTTGAGTTTTGATTTAGCCGGAAGTCCTGGCTTAGGTCAATTACTTTGATGCTATCCGGGATTTCGTTAGCCTCTAAAAACTTCTTTGCATCGCCGTGGCCGACACAAAGAAAAAGTACATCAACAGCGTTGGAAAGCTCTGAAGCAAACTGCAGGTCGGTGTCGCCAAACAGGTCGGTATGCACATCGTAAACATGTTTGCCGGCGCTGCTGGTGCTGTGCACAAACACAATATCCACGTTGGGGTGGTTGATGAGGATCCGCAGCATTTCGCCGCCGGTATACCCCGCACCGCCAACAATGCCTGTGCGAATAGCCCCCCGGCCCCCTGAAGGGGGAGCAGGAGTTTCGGTATTTTCTTTTATATTTTGATCACTCATGTTATTCAGTTTTAGTTCCCCCTTCAGGGGGTTAGGGGGCCTGGACTATAGGTTAACCCTGTCATTTTTTGTAGATGGTGTGGAGTACAAAATAAATTCCAGGTCGCTGCTTTCTTTATTGGCTATAAAGTGCTTTTGCCCGGGTTTAATTTCGATGCCCTGTTCGGGTTTTAAAACGCATACTTCCCCGTCGATAGAGAATGTTGCCCGCCCTTTCAGTATAAAAAAGAACTGAGAGGCCACGTCGTGGAAATGCAGTTGCTCGGCTGTATCCGGCGGCATCAGTTCCTGTTTGATGGATAGTGCGTCGGTATCAACATAATTCCAGCCGTAACAATCATCGCCCCAGCGGTAGTGGCTTAAACATTCGCTCCGCGAGAAAACGGGATTACTCATTGGTGCCGTTCACTTTATGGTATATCATTACCTGATTACCGAATATTTTAGAGAACCCTTTTACGTCTTCGCCGCTCCAGGCGTTGTTCATTTCGCCGTAGCTGCCGAATTTGTTCGACATCAAATCATGATCCGACTCGATACCCACCACCTGGAAACGGTACGGGTTCAACTGTACGAATACTTTACCGCTAACCTGTTTTTGCGTATCGGTCAGGAAAGCTTCGATGTTGCGCATGATTGGGTCATGAAACTGCCCTTCATGCAGCCAGTTACCGTAGAACATGGAAAGTTGGTCTTTCCAGGAAAGTTGCCATTTGGTTAGCACGTGTTTTTCCAGTGTATGGTGCGCTTTAATGATCACCATTGGCGCAGCGGCTTCAAAACCGACCCGCCCTTTAATACCGATAATGGTATCGCCAACGTGGATGTCCCTGCCAACGCCGTAAGGCTGCGCGATTGCCTGCAGGGCCTGGATTGCTTTAGTAGGATGGTCGTATTTTTGATCGTCGATAGCAACCAGTTCTCCGTTTTCAAAAGTAATGGTGATGTCGCGGGTGCCGGTTTCAGTAACCTGGGTAGGCCAGGCTTCTTCTGGCAAGCCAAGGTTTGAAGTAAGGGTTTCTTTACCACCTACCGATGTACCCCAGATACCTTTGTTGATAGAGTACTTAGCTTTTTCGAAGTTCATCTCCACGCCGTGTTTTTTGAGGTACTCAATTTCCGCTTCGCGACTTAGTTTTAAATCGCGGATAGGGGTGATGATTTGTACATCAGGCACCAGGATATTGAAGATCATATCAAAACGCACCTGGTCGTTACCGGCACCGGTGCTGCCGTGGGCAACGTATTCGGCACCGATTTCTTTGGCGTAGTTGGCAATGGCAGTGGCCTGGCTCACCCGTTCGGCACTAACCGAAAGTGGGTAAGTGTTGTTCTTCAATACGTTGCCGTATATTAAAAAGCGCACGCAAGTGTTGTAGAAATTCTCAGTCTCATCAACCACTTGGTGGCTGGTCACGCCCATTTGGTAAGCACGCTCTTCAACGCCTTTTAATTCTTCATCGCTGAAACCACCCGTGTTTACAATTACCGAGTGCACCTCGTAACCCAGGTCGCGCGTTAAATAAATGCAGCAGAAAGAGGTATCTAAACCGCCGCTGTATGCTAAAACTACTTTTTTCTTTGCCATTTTTTTGTTGTAGAGGAGACGCAAAATATTGCGTCTCTACGTTTTGTATTTTATTGTAGGAGACGCAATATTTTACGTCTCAGGATATTTTAATTGAAAGCAACGATGTGTTCCAAACGTTTCTTTATTGCCGCTTCAATACGTTCCAGCAGTGTTGCCTTATGCGTAATTTTTTTCATCTTTTCCTCGTACTGTTTTTGCACTTCGGCCGGGTCGAACAGCATGGCGGTGCACATGCAGTTTTTGCGGCCCTTGGCTGTCAGTATGTCGAAGTTTACGCAGCTGGTGCAGCCTTTCCAGAAATTCTCGTCCTGCGTAAGTTCCGAATAGGTTACCGGCTCATAGCCCAATTCCGAGTTTATCTTCATTACGGCGAGGCCGGTAGTTAAGCCGAATATCTTGGAATCGGGATATTTCTGGCGCGAGAGCTGGAATATCTTATGCTTGATGGCTTTGGCCAAACCCGCTTTGCGATAAATTGGGTTTACGATAAGCCCCGAGTTGGCCACGAAATCGCCGTGGCTCCAGGTTTCAATATAGCAGAAACCGGCCCAGGTACCGTCTTTATGCAGGGCTATTACCGCCTTGCCTTCCAGCATCTTATTGGCAACATATTCGGGCGAGCGCTGGGCAATACCTGTGCCACGCGCTTTTGCCGATTCTGCCATCTCATCGCATATCAAAGGCGCAAAGTCGGCGTGTTGTGCCGAGGCTACCTGTATGTCAAAATCTTGTATGGTCATTATAATAGAAAGATTACCGTTAAATTATTGGCTTTTGAGCCGTAAATAATTAGAGGGGTTAGGGTTGAAGAAGTTTAAACGCTTCTTTGGGCTGGGTGAGGGGCTATAGCCCAATTCACACACGGGGGATGAAAACCCGTCGTCGGCTGGGGGAGAAGAATAAAACAAATGAAACCAAAACAGCAGCTACAGGCGCAAATATTGCCCTGTTAACCGTTGTATTTAAGTTTTTTTGATTCATTTCGATAAAAGTTTTATTCCTTTTAAAATTTGTGCAAAGTATTGCATAATAATTTACTTATGCAAGGGAAAAATGTTGGAAAGTTGTAATGTTACAAAGTTGTAAGGTTTTAGTGCCTACAATGAGGTTGATTCCCGGCGAGCTCAATCGTTCTTAACCTTTTAACTTTCCAACTTTAAAACCTTTCAACAATCACCAACATTTCAACGTTTCCCCACAATATCGGCGATAATCATCTCCGCGTGTATGCGCGAGTTTTCTATGAACCACAGGTGCGTATCAAGCCCGCCGCATACTACACCCGCCAGGTACATGCCGGGCAGGTTGGTTTCCATGGTATCGGCGTTGTATTGAGGAATGAATTTATCTTTGGTAAGGTTGATGCCCAGTTGGGCAAGGAAGTCGAAATTGGGTTTATAGCCCGTCATGGCCATTACGAAATCGTTTGGGATGGTAATGAGGCCATCGGGGGTTTGTATGTCCACTTCGGTTTCGCGGACGGCCGCCAGGCTGGAATTGAAGTGCGCCGTTATGCTGCCTTCTTTGATACGGTTGATGATATCGGGCCGTACCCAGTATTTTACCCGGCTGCTTACTTCATCGCCACGGATGATGAGGGTAACATGCGCACCCTTTCGATAGGTTTCTAAAGCTACATCTATAGCCGAGTTGCTGCTGCCCACTACCACTACGTTTTGCATGGCGTAATAGTGTGGGTCTTTGTAGTAGTGTTTTACTTTGGGCAGATTTTCGCCGGGGATATCGAGGTTAACGGCAATATCGTAAAATCCGGTACTTAGGATAACCTTTTTTGCCTGGTAAGTACGCTTGTTGCTGGTGATGGCATAGCTTTCGGCACCGCCTGTTATATCTGTAATTTCTTCGAAGAGGTTTATCGGTAACTTATCATCCAGTGCCACGCGGCGGTAATACTCCAGGGCCTCGTTGCGGTTGGGTTGCTTGTTCACGCTGATGAAGGGTACGCCGCCAATCTCCAGCCGCTCGCTGGTAGAGAAGAACGTCATGGTAGCGGGGTAGTTGTAAAGCGAGTTTACCAGGCAGCCTTTTTCTACGATGGTGAAGCTAAGCCCCGCCTTTTGCGCTGCCAGTCCGCAAGCCAGGCCGATAGGGCCTGCACCTATGATGAGTATATCGAGCATAGGGCGAAGATAGGCGTTAAGCCGCGTAGGGAAGAAAGGAATATCGAATAATGAATTTTGAATGATGAATGTCGAAGTGAATGATTGGTGAGTCGATACTTATTTGCAAATGGCGATTAACCCGCACCAGGGATTGGAAGGGGAAGCCATCGTGTGAGGGGGAAGCGCGGGGGCAAGGATGGCCGAAGCATAGCCCTGTAAAGCCCGGCCCGCAGGGGGTGCCATTATTGTTTTTTTAACGGGAAATTATAGAAGACGATTTTACCATCGCTAAAGTCTATGAAGCCGGTGCTTTTATCGTTTTCATATGTAATGAAGGGATGAGGATGCCGGTTACTCCAAAATTCTGTAAATGAATCAAAATGTTCACTTTTTATTTCCCGTATGAGTATTAGGGAATTGTTTTCAATAGTATAAATCCCTAATTGAACAAATTCTCCCGTAACCGGCGTAGTTTTTACCAAGACAAAATACGCTTTAGCCTCCTTTATAAATTTGCCAACGCATAATTGAGAGTATGATTCAAAGATGGTCACTTTTCCCAAATCAAATATTTTTCCGTCTCTGCCTTGCCAATAGCCCTTTTTAAAGTCATTTGGGTTGTAGGGCGGCAATTTTGTCGGGTCAGCAATTTTTAAGACATGCACGGAACCTTCGCCGTGCCCAAGAGTTGAGGTGACAAAATACGCTGTGTTTGACTTATGGACATCAAATGCACATGTACACCACGTTTGATAAAGCTTGCTGGTTGTTTTACTTTTGAAAAATATAGTTCCACCAAACTCCCCCTGGCAAATGCTGGAAACGATATAATCGTTGTCTTCAAATATTTTGTTGCCAGGGTATTCTGTGGCTACTTTTCTCAGGTATTCCCATTTGCCATTTTTTAGCGAATAATATTTGTATTCGCTTTCTGCTTGTATCCTGTCTTCACTAACATAAATAGCACGCAATTCGTCATCGTCGAAATCGACAAAATAAGTGGAATCTAAGGCGTTGGTATTTTTATTGAACCTATAAAGGCCATTGCCGTATGTAAGCAAATAGTAATAGCCTTCAAAAAAAGTAACAGCGCGCAGTTCGCCTTTAAATTCAAACATTGATGGCGCAGTTTTAACCATAGCCAGCCGATGGCTGCAACCACCCAATAAAACGCAAAAAAGAAGAGCGATGATTGAAAGAGCTTTGTTCATGGTTTGGGATACACAAAGCTAAAAATAAGAAAATAAAAAAAGGGTAAGCTACTTTTATCGCGCCGCTCAACTCTCTACCCTTGCTGTGTTCCCACCCTGGGGGAGTTCAAGAGGAGCTGGCCGTAAAAGACTTACCCCGGCGCAAAGATAGAAAAACCATGCGGTTAGCATTAATAAATTGTTAAAAAAGGCTTCACATACGCTTTAGGGGTTGATTGACAGTAAATTATTTATTGGTGCAGGCTGTATCGGCACCTAACTATTTGCTTTGATGCTTCGATATTACTGCCCGACGGTACGAACGGTTCTAATGATAAAAATTTCATGACGAGATTTGTTTATTTCCAAATATAACGAGAAACCTGCAAGCTGGATAATATCATCCTCCGGGAATCCTGCTGCATGTTTCCTACACGTTTATGTTAAAATATCATTGCCTGCTATCGCGACCGTTAATGTATTTTAGGCTTTTCTTAAAACCGTCCCGTTGATGAACCATCGCCACGCTTTCCGCCCTGTATACCAGGCACTTACACTGCTCGTTTTATTGCTTTGCCTGTTTACGGCCAACCGCGCAGCCGCCCAAGCCGAGGTGCAGCCATGGGGCAACATTACCGGTATCCGCAGCCACGGCCAGCTTTACGCTTTCGAAAGTCGTTTACTAGTAATAAGCGCCAACGGTAATAAAATGGCTGCCACAGCTAAGGAAAAGCAGTCGCCGAAATACAACCGCCGCGACGAGAGCCAAATCGTATCCACCCGCATCGATAGTTTGTTCTTCGGGCAAACGGTTACGGAGGACGGCACCGGTAAAATAAAAGTGGCTTTACAAGTTATTGCCAAAAAAGACACCTCGCTTAAAGGCGTGTTCTTTTGCCTTACGCTGCCGGCAGCCGAATATGGCGCGAGCAAGGTAGTATTATCCGGCATAAAAGAAGATTCAGTTACGAGCGACGCGCCCGCCCTGGCCAACAGTTTCGTAAATAAGCGGGTCAAATCCGTAGCGTTTGTGGCGGTAACGCGTAAGCTTAAGCTAAGCTTTGATACGCCCGAGCGTATCGTAGTGCGTAAAGATTCGCTCGGAAATCTGCAGTTGTACCTGCCGCTGGCATTAGACGTAGTGCACCGCGGCGATATTATCGAAAAAACATTCAGCATAAAAATAGGGGGTGATATAGATGACATGCCCATTGACCTTACGGTAAATACTGCGCAACCCGGGCGTGAATTTGCCGGGCTTGGTGGCAACTTCCGCCTGCAAAATCCTAAAACCGACCCGCAGGTTATTGATTACAGCCTCCAGAACCTGCGCGTGGCCTGGGGTAGGGTAGAGATGCCCTGGCGTTTTTGGCAACCCGATAAGGATACCGACCCGATTGCTGCGGCTAACGATGGCAAGTTAAACCCCTTCGTGTTAAAATCTATGCAGATGGGGCATCGGTTGGATAGCCTGGGCGTGCCGGTAATATTATCGGCATGGTCGGCGCCCAACTGGGCCATTGTTGGGCCGCCAAAGTTCCGGCCTGGTCCCGACGGTGTATGGGGCAATCCGCTCGACCATAACCGCGATGAGGCTATCTATAAGTCTATCACCGATTATATCCTATACGTAAAGGCTAAATATGGCTTCGAGTACAAGCTTTTCTCGTTCAACGAGTCGGATCTGGGTATCAACATACGCCTCACCGGCGAGGAGCACCGCGATTTTATCAAAGGCCTGGGCGCTTATATGGCTTCTAAAGGCCTGCAAACCAAGCTGCTGCTGGGCGATAATTCCGATGCGAATACGTATAATTTTATTTACCCTGCCATAGCCGACCCGGCCACCCAGCCGTATATCGGTGCCATATCTTTCCACTCCTGGCGCGGCTGGGACAAGGAGACCTTAGATAAATGGGCCGATGCCGCCACCAAAACCAACCTGCCGCTTATAGTCGGCGAGGGCAGCATAGATGCCGCCGCGTGGAGCTACCCCGACATATTTCAGGAGCAAACCTACGCGCTGGAAGAAATTAACCTGTACGTGCGCCTGCTGGCGATTTGCCAGCCCGCATCGATACTGCAATGGCAATTAACGGCCGACTACTCGCCGTTGATAGGCGGCGGCATCTTTGGCAATAACGAGCCGCTGCACCCCGGTCAACGTTTCTGGAATTTGAAACAGCTGGCTAATACACCCGCCGGCCTGCGGGCCATGCCTATCAGCGTAAGCCGGCCGGGGATATCCGCTGCTGCCCTGGGCGATAACGGCAAGGGCGTTTACGCGGTTCAACTGGTAAACAACGGAAGCACACGCGCCGTAAACCTTACAGGCCTGCCACTGAAGGTGACCAAACTGCGCTATTACGTCACCAACCGCAAAACCAACCTGAAAGAGGAGCACGCTGTGGAACTGAAAGATGGCGCGTTTAAATTCAAGTTGCCTGCGGTAAGTTACGTGAGTTTGATAAGTGAGTAAGGGCGGATGTGCAGATTATAGATGTGGCAATTCTGGCGGGCTGATGCCGGTGTCATAACCCGTTTCATTCTTTAATCATCTGCACATCTGAAATTTGCACATCCGCACATCTACTTCATCGCTTCCTGCAATAAGCCTACCAACTCTTTATACCTTTCGCCGCGGCCATCGTTCTTGATGTAATAGCATAGCAAAAAGGCTGTATAATGCCCCTTATTATCCACCACTGGGAAACTGCCGAAAAGGCCCGGACTGCTTACTACGTTTGGCCCCATTATCCATTCGCCATAGCCATAACCCATGCTTCCTGCTTCGGCGGGCGAGTAACCTATCTTTACGTCGGTTGTTACACGGTTTATCTGCATCTCGGCAATGCTCGCTTCGCTCAGGATGCGCTTGCCTTTATAAAGGCCCTTGTTCAGTATCATCACCAAAAAGTTGGTGTAGTCGTTGGCGCTGCTGTTGGCACCACCTGCGGGCAAGGCAACCTTGCTGGTGCCGAAATCGCTGTTCTTCATTTCCAGCGGACGGGCAATTCGCTCGGCAAAAAGTGTGTGGAAATCCTTCCCGCTTATTTTCTCGATAATGGCGCCGGCAATCTGCAAACCTGCATTGCTGTAATGGAACACTGTGCCGGGCTTCCCCTCCATGGGCAGGGCGGCAATATCGGCAATGACATCGTCCATCGTTTCAACGCTGCGCATCTCCTGCAGGCTTTCTTTCAACGAAGGCGTTTTAATACCAGTCATATGCGACAGGCACTGGCTTACGGTAATATTGCCCTTGCCATGCTGCGAAAGCACCGGCAGGTACTTACCCACAGTATCGGTAAGTTTTAGTTTGCCCTCGTCCACAAAGGTCATTACCAGGGCGGCACTGAGCCATTTGCTGCAGCTGGCTATCGGTATTTTGGTATCGGCGTTATAATCATCCAGGTTAGCGGTTTTGTTTTGCTTGCGGGCCATAAATTTGTTCACCATTTTTTGCCTGCGCGATAAACCGTTTACGGCCTTATCATAAACCACCTTGCCATCTTTATAAACAACCAGTACGCTGCGGCCACCCATGGCGGGGGTATTATCATTCAGCCAGGCCTCTACCTTATCAAAATTTTGCTGTGCATTTGCCTTGCCTGCCAGCAGGAGTAGGAAAAATGCGAAAATGAAGTATTTTTTCATGGTGGTTTTTTTGTTTGAACCGTATGTTACAGCCCCGCCTGTAACCTTTCTAATGGGGCGGACTTAATTTTTTTTACAACGTCCTCAGCGAAAAAGGCCAGGGCGAGGCTAAATACTCAATCATCCATAAGGGCTTTTTTTACAGCTGCCATTTTATCTTTCACTATTTTTTGGTACGCATCGTACTGGCTGGTCGTTAAAATGGTTTTCAGTTTGGCATCTTTCTCTTTCATGATAGAGCGGGCTTTCATCCCCTTGCTTAACCGGCTATCGTCTGAAGTGAAAAGCGGCTGCATTTTTTTGGCGTACTCCAGGTTAAGCTTGCTCACCTGCTGGTATTGCACATCGGTAAGCTTCAGATCCTTTTTCATCATATTGTTCTGCCAGTCGGCCCGCTGCTGCGGTGTGGATTTTTTGATGGCGGCTGCATCCATTTGCTGGGCCTTTACCGGAGCTGATGAAAGTATAGCCAAAAACAGCAGGATAAGTGCCACCCCGTATCCTACCTTTACTGTTGTGTTTTTCATAGGCGCAATTTAATATTTTACCAGCTAACCGCGTAAGTAGCACCGCTGGCGAACACGATATTGGCTTTTTTGCCGCCCAGGAAAGTAATTGTGGCGCTGTAGCTAAAGGTTTCGCCGGTAGATGCTGTGCCGGTTACCTTAACCGTGCCGGTACCCGATGTTATTTGTTGGTTGTCCTTGCTAACCTTTACATCGGTAGTAATGATGTTTACCGTGCTGCTAAAGCTACGGTTGTTGCGCACTTTTGATTGCTGCGTACCGTTGCGTGTATAGGTTTGGTTTACCACGTATTCGCTGCTGCTAAGCTCAAGCCCGGTAACGGTAAAGGCGCCGGTAGAGTTATCGTCAGACGACATCCTGGGGCCAGAGTAGGTGCTGCTGCCGGTAAAAGTAAAATCGAGTTTTGAGGGGATGCTGCCCACGCTGCAGGTAAGCAAGCGGTGCCAGCTAAGGTTGTAGCTATAGGCGCGCGCTGCGGTGCTGCCCGATCCGGTAATGGTGCTATCTTTTGCTACGCCGCATTTGGCACTGCCGCTGTTGGTTACCGTTATGGTGGCGGCGGCGGTGGTTTGCAAGGCAAGGCCGCCACTGGCGGGGTCTACTGCTTGTACCATTACTTCGGCTGCTTCCTCTTCTGTAACGGCGTTGCCGGCGGCGCTGTCTTTTTTGCAGGAGGATAAAGCCATGGCGAAGGCAAGCGCAGTTATAGTGAATAGTTTGGCAATGCTGCCTCCGTATAGGGTAATTTGACTTGTTTTCATGATGCTTATGTTGTGTTTTTGGGGTTTAATGATACGGTATTAATGAACCACGATAACTGCGCGCCTGCGGACCGGCCGCACTACCACAGGTCTTACTAAAGGCCTCGCTACTACTATTGGCCTTGCCACAATTACCGGCCTTGCCGCAACAGGGCGTGTAACCACTACAACGCGGTGGCGCGGATGCCTTACCACAACCCTGGTCTGCGCCTGTGCTGTTATGGCCGAGATGACTACCGCTAAGCTTAAAAGGATCTTTTTCATATTGGATGTTTTTTGTTTGTTGATGCTAATTTGAGCCGAATTACCCATCATGGTTTAATCAAAACCGGCGAAGCTGAAAAATTGGGCGGCGAAGTGATTGCAGGTTTGCAAGGCGTGTAAATAAACTGCGGAAATCAGGCTGAGACACTGAATTGAAAGACTTTTAATACGCTTATGGTAATTGCCTGTATTCTTAAAACGTTTAAAATTTTCTATTATCTCAATCAAAATTACCGCCTTAGCGTAAACCAGAAACTGCCAACCGAAGTGAGCCTTGATCAGAAATGGATAAACGACGATATCAAACGGAAGTACGGCTTGTTTTACGACCTGCACGATACGCTATTTATCGAATTGGATTTTGCCGAGGCCAACAAGCCGGGCAACGTAATCGCCGCTTTCAGCCAGGAGGAGGGTATTTACCAGCAACTGTGGAAGTGCTATTTCAACAGCGTAAACATCATTTCGCGCAAAAATACGCGCCTCCATGTGCGCCATATTCCCAAGAGATATTGGAAGCATTTAACCGAAAAAATTTAAGTTTTTCCGTTTTTACGCGTTTTTAGGAGGGTAATTATTGAGCAGGAATGTGGATTTTGCTATTTGGATGTGGATAACGCCAGAAGTACTGAATGTGAGCCAACTAGGTAATCAATTCATTATCAACTTTTCATAAATGTTGATAACCTTTCATTTTGTGTTAATAACGTGTTAATAAGAAAAATAAAAAAATATTGAAAAACACTTGACAGATATACCTAAAACTTCCGATATTGTAAATATCAAGAACGACGTACTTTGACAGCCTTAAAGGATTACAGAAACTAAATCGGGCGAACCTTCGGGGGAGCTAAAGATTAGGGAAGTGCCTGGGTCACATGAAGAAGAAAGAAGCGAAAGCAACACTGCTTCGGAAGTGATTAAAAAGGGGTATTACGGGTTTTGTTACACTTTACGGAGAACGGCAAACGAGGTAATGGTCCCGAAGCAATCAGCGTTAGCAAACAATGGTAAATCTTGGTTCTCTGAGGATAAAGATACATCAGCGTTGTACGGATAACGACAGCGTCGACTTCCCCTCGGGAGGATGGCGAGTTCAAAGGTCCGCAAGTATGCCCTAACCGGAATTCCGCAAGGAACGATGGATAGATCAGCGCTACAGGCGGCATTGAAGGAGAGGCCTCCGCAAGGAGACTGACAAAGTCTGCATCAGGTGCCAACATTTGAGTCGTCAGCATTCGCAGGAATAATGATACATCAGCGTTAGCAATTAACAAAGAGGAGAGCGGGCCGGTTAAAACTACACAAAACTTGATGCTCACGGGCGGCTATGGCCAAACGGGGGTTAGGAAACGGAAGTCGATTCGCAAGAGGAGGCTTCCGTTTTCCTGTTTTAAGGGATTTTTTCAAGATCTCGTAAAAAAAACGGATCAAGCAGAAAAGTTGGGGGAAATGGGAAAAAATAGTTGCTTTGCGTTTTATTAACTACTATTTCACCCGACAGCTTTGCCGAACGCTCACGAAACCCTTGTCCGCCTGATCCTGCCTGAAGGCATTTTAGAATATTTCGAACTCACTGACGTATCCCATTCCGAAAACGGGCAGTTTAATATTTACCTGGAAGAGAAAAGCCTGCCGCCTTTACCAATTGGTCTGCAACTTTTTTTGCCATGTTAATTTTGATTATCTCCGTATAGCTTAACCAAATTACAGGGCAAGGGCTTTTATTTTATCCCCTATTGCAGATAAATATTTCACAACCCAATCAGGCTTTTTGTTTATAAGTAGCCGAAACATTTTTTAACATATCGATGATCTCCTTCAGCTTCATGGGTTTGGCTATATAGTTATCCATGCCGGCCTGCTGGCATATTTCTTTATCTTCTGACATCGCATTAGCCGTCATGGCAATAATATAGGGTTGCGGCCTGCTGCTTTTTCTGATGTTGGCAGTTGTTTCCAGGCCATCCATCTCGGGCATTTGTATGTCCATTAGCACCACATCAAAATCATTTTCCTCCAGCTCATTCAAAGCTTCAACTCCGTTTTGAACCATCCCTGGCTCATAGCCCAGCTTATTTAAAATGCGCTGTATCAATTTTTGATTTACAGGATTATCTTCGGCAACCAGTATCTTAAGCGGGTTTTGCACTGCAAAATCAACCGAAAGTATTTGTTTGCTTTTATCTTCAAACAGCGGGTTGTTATTGTTCAAATTTAAAGCCGCTTGCAGGCTATTAAATAAGTACTGTTGCTTAACAGGCTTTGTTAAAATGGCCGCAAATAATCCCGGAAACTTCTTCCTGCTCTCATCGCCTATCGAACTGAGCATAATAACAGGTATTAGCGGGTTAATGCTTTTTACCGCTTTGGTTAAGCCCACACCGTCCATCTCAGGCATCTCCATATCGGTAATAACCAGATGTGTGCTGCTGTCTGTTAACAATTGATTAAGGGCATTTTTGGCCGAAGTAGTTGCTGTAGCCTTCATCCCCCAGTTTTCAAGCTGGCTTTTCAAAATTTTAAGGTTTGTTTTATTATCATCTACAATTAATACCTCTATTCCTTCAAAACCGACGGTGGTATAAATATCATCACGGGGAGCTTTGGCATTGCTTACACCGGCATTAATAGTAAAATTAAAAACCGAACCTTCTAAAGGCAGGCTTTGAACCCATATTTCTCCGCCCATAAACTCAACGAATTTTTTACTGATTACCAAACCAAGCCCGGTACCTCCATATTTTCGTGTGGTTGAAGAATCTACCTGGCTAAATGGCTTAAATAAATTTGACAACTTATTTTGCGGAACACCAATACCGGTATCTTTCACACTAAAACCTATTAGTATATTACCGTCATGAGCTTTGGATGCCGCAAATACTCTTATAAATATTTCGCCTTTCTCGGTAAATTTTATGGCATTACCTACCAGGTTTATCAATACCTGTTTAAGCCTAAGCTCGTCGCCCACAATGCATGCTGGTACGTCTGTATCAATTTCATAAATTAAATCAATATGTTTTTCGGCAATTTTGGTCGAGAACACATCCATCACATTTTCTATGCTTTTTCGAAGCACAAAATCCTCGTGTTCAATTTCAATTTTCCCCGATTCTATTTTAGAAAAATCGAGAATATCGTTGATCACGCTCAGTAAGCTTTCGCCGCAATTGATAATCGTATCGGTATACTCGCGCTGCTCGCTGTCAAGGTTAGTTTCGGCCAGTAATGATCCCATTCCGATAACACCATTCATTGGTGTGCGTATCTCGTGGCTCATGGTGGCCAAAAAAGTACTTTTGGCCATGTTGGCTTTTTCGGCTTCCTCGCGGGCCAAATATTCCTGGTGTTTTTGTTCGGTAAGCTGCTGGTTAACCACTTTCAGATCATCAGCCTGCTCAAGCAGTTTATCTGATTTTGTAGTTAATTCGGTATTCAATGAATGTAATTCTTCTGATTGTGCCTGCAGTTCCTCGGCCTGTGCCTGTAGCGCTAATGATTGCGTCTGCAGTTCTTCGGCTTTATTGGCAATATCGGCAGTGCGTTCTTTTACCTGCTTTTCAAGTTCTATCTTTTGCTTGTTGATACTGTTGATACGGTGCCGGTAATAGGAATAAATGCCGGCAATAAAGGTTAGCCCGGCTAAAATCCGGAACCAAAGCGTTTGCCAGTACGGAGGTGTAATTGTGATTTGAACCGACGCATACTTTGGGTTCCAAAAACCATCGTTATTTGATGCTTTTACCCTAAATGTATAAGTACGCGGATCAAGATTGGTGTAAGTAGCTCTTTTTGTGGCATCGGCAGTTGTCCAGCTCGTATCAAATCCTTCCAACTTGTACGCATAGCTGTTATTTTCGGGTATTACATAATTAAGGGCGTTAAATTCAAAAGTAAGCGACGTTTGCCTGTAGTTTAAATGTAGCTGCCTGGTTAAAGAAATATCGATTTTTAATATCGAATCCTTTTGGCCCGGAACGACGGTTTTATTGAAAATTTGAAGCCCGGTTATAAAAACGGGCGGAAGAAAGGTGTTGATTTTGATATTTTTAGGATAAAAAGTGGTGAGCCCTTTGGTGCCGCCAAAAAACATTTCGCCATCTTTTGCCCTTAAAAACGAATTGGATTCAAATTCAATCCCTTGCAGCCCGTCATTAATATTAAATTTTTTGTAGGTATGTTTATCAGGATTGAACATCGACAGGCCATCATTAGCCGATACCCATAGATTGCCAAACTCATCTTCGGTTATACCTTTAATCATATCGTCAAATTCTCCCGCCTTCTTACTGTAGCGCGCAAACGATTTTTTTGCCGCATCAAAAAGATACAAGCCTGATTGCCCTATCCACAGGCGTCCTTTATGGTCGGTAAATATTACCCTGATATCGGGTTTCTTGGCAAATTCATTAAAATAGTGCGAGAAGCGCCTGGTTTTTAAATTATAGCAGTTTAAACCGCCGTCGTCGCCGCCAAACCAAACGTTGCCCGCTTTATCTTCGTTAATTATAAATACGTTGTTACCCAAAAAACTGGTAATCCCATCCGGGTCTTTAGTAACGCGCCTAAATTGATTGGTTTTAGCATCGAGCAGGTTAAGGCCGCCCGCGAAAGTACCCACCCATATGTTTCCTTTGCTATCCTGAAAGGTTTTAAACACCATATCCGAACTGATTGTTGTTTTATCATTCGGATTGTTTTTAAAACGGGTAAATTTTTTGCTTCCCGGACGGAGCAGGTTTAGCCCACCGGCCCATGTACTTATCCATAAATTCCTATCCCTGTCTTCGGTAATATCAAGCACCGCATCAGACCCAATACTGGCCGGGTTGGCCTCGTTGTACCTAAAGTGTTTAAAGGTCGCTTTTTTTCGGTTAAAAAGATTTAGCCCGCCCCCATCGGTACCAATCCAGATATTGCCCTTACTGTCTTCGCAAAACGATTTAACATCACTGAAACTTAAACTATTGGCATCTTTTTCCTGCCGGTAAACATTAAACCTGTTGGCCGCAGGTGTATAAAGGCAGATGCCTCCGCGGCCTGTGCCCACCCATAAGTTGCCCTGGTTATCTTCAAATAAGCCCGATGCCGAAAGTTGGGCCAAGCTGGTTGGATCATAAAATTTATGTTTATAATGATAAAAACTATCGTCTTCCGGATTATAAAGGTTAAGCCCCCCGTTTATAGTTCCTATCCAAACATGGCCCTCGTGGTCAATAAGCAAACCCTCAATCGTTATCTCGTCGCTCGATAGGCTACCTTCTGATCCCTGGATATGTTTATATTGTTTAAAAGAATTGTATTGCGGGTCAAAAACCAGTACCCCGGCGTTTTTGGTAGAAAGCCAAAGTTTGTTATCATGGGCTTGCTGTATACCTTCTATCTGGTTGGCTATGTTGCCAAATTTATTTTTAAACAGGCTGAATTTTTTTGTTTGGCGGTTATACAAATTTAAACCCGAGTCGGTGGCTATCCAAAGCCTATTCTGCCTGTCTTCAAAAATGTAATTAACAGCTCCCGCGCTAATGCTGCTGCTATTTTTTTTGTGGTGTATAAAATGTGTGAATTGTTTTGTTTGACGGTTAAACATGTCAAGATAACCATCTTGAAAAGCAACCCACAGGGTATGCTGGCTATCTTCAAAAATACAGGCTACCAGCCCCCCGCTAACGCTATTACTATTTTTACCATCGTGATTATAACGTGTAAATGAATTACTATATGGATTAAAACTATTTAGCCCGTTTAATGTGCCTATCCATAAAACTTTGTTGCTGTCTTCATAAATATACCGGATCACGTTATCACTCAAACTATGTTTATCGCCTGGTATGGTGCGGTAAATTTTCATTTGCTGCCCGTCGTACTGGTTTAAACCATCCTGCGTACCAAACCACATAAAGCCCCGGCTATCCTGCCTGATTGCAAATACATAACTGTTTGACAGGCCCTGCTCTATGCTGATTTGCTTGAATTTTATTTCGGGCGCTTGTGTTTTACCAATTGAGGGGTATAAAAGGTACGCAAGCGCAGCAAACCCGCGAACCAAATATGTAAACCATCTGCTCGGTTTAATCATCACTCTATAAAGGTTTTTGTTGGGTTTAGCTATCTATTGCTTTTTATACGATTGCTTTTAAGTAAAGTTGGCATTAAGTAACCTTACATATAATAAAAATTTGACGCACAAGATATATAAGCAAATTAAAATCAGTTCATACTATTGTATTTAATAATAATTTCATGACGCGCATAGTCGTTATAGCTTACAAACCAAGCCCGGCAAAGCCGCGGCATTGAAAGACCTTACCAAAACTCACGTGCTGCGCTTAAAAGCCGAAGGACTGGTTACCAGCCGTGAAGCCGTAATTATAGAAGCCGCCAATAGCACCGTTATAGAAGTTTTTGAGTCGCTATCGGCAGAGTTGAATTTACAGCTAATAAAGAGCGGTGCGGCATTCGTGGTGACTAGCGTCTGGTAAATGTGTAACTAAAAGATAATCAAATGAATAGGGAGGGGGTTACAATCTCTACCTCCCCGCCAAGCTTGATAACAAACAACATCAAAGGCCTGTAAATTGTATGATTTACAGGCCTTTTTGCTTTTAGACTTGAGCGCAAAAAATTAATTGGTTAAGCGCTTACCGAGAAAAACTGGATCAAGCAGAATTTCCTTCGACCCATTAATAATCAACCACCTAACACGTCCGGATTCCCCTTGCCGGTAGTTATTAAGTTGTGCAAGCTTTGCAGATAGTAATTCCAACCGCCACTGCAACCTTCGTAACAAGCCAACGCGGGCACCAGGCCTATATGGGTAAACCGCAGGATTGTCTCCCCGTCTTTTTCATCGATATCAAATACCACTGTGGTGCCGGTCCATTCGGTTTTATCGTCTACAAAATTGATGCTGCTATCCGTAGTTAGCCATACAACCTTCTTAGCGGGGATAACTTCCGTTAGGCGGTGCCGACTATAGTGCACTTCTTTATGGCGGTAATTGAATTCATCGCCCAACTGTTTCGAATCGCCTTCAAGGCTTTCAGACCACCAGCCGCGTACATTGGTTACTGCATCGAACACCTGCTGCGGTGTTTGGGTAACGGTGAATGAAATTGTAAAATCTGTCATGATTTTTATCTAGTTTGCCAGGTTAACAAGAAAAGTGTACAATTAATTCTTCGGGAAATCCATGCTGTTTTTTACCTCGTCCATTTGTTGGGTATGCCTGTTGCTATGCGCTGCGATAAGCAAAATAAACTGGTAGCTATCGTAGGTGCCAAGAGGTAATACTGCTACATGGTTGCGCAGATCCTGCTGTGTGTTTTTAACAAAGGCAATTAGTTTTTCACGATTCTCTTTAAAAGCTTTCAGTGCTTCGGCTACCGTTTTATAAGGTGAGTTTGCCGGCTCCAGCGCTGCGAAGGTTTTCGATTTATGCGAGCGGTCTTCCACGGCTGTTACCAATTGCGCATCGGTGAATTTTATTCCATCCCTTTTGTCGGGATTTGCAGGTTGTTTCAATACGGCATCCGCCATCTCCCAAAGTTCTTTTTCGGCTGCGGCGATATGTTTAACGCAATCTTCTACGCTCCATTTATCGGCAGCGGGCTTGTATTGCATTTGTGCTTCGGACAATCCTTTTATGGAGCTGAAAACGCCTGCTTCTGTTTGTGTTAATAGTGTGATGGCATATTCCCTTTCCTGGGGTGTGAGCTGGTCTACTTCGGTTGTAATGTATGCCGTTGTCATCATTGTCGGTTTTTGTTGGTTTGTTTTTTTTGGCTGATATTCGTTTTTGCCGGCACTAAGGCCAAGCAATGCCATTGAAAGGCAAAGGGTTGTATTTCTCATTGTTTTGCAGATATGTTTAATATTACCGGTCGATATAACAAATATACTATCCAAACGGGAATGAAACTGGGTGTTATTTAGACAACATGACGGGTTGATTTAGACATATGCAAACCATTATCTTTACGGTAAAGCAATCGTTATGAAACACCTTACTATCATTGTGCCTAATGGCGAGAATAACCTCAGCAGTATTGTGGGGGCCTATAAGATTTTTACCCGCGCCAATGCTTATCGCAAAGAACTTGGTAAAAAGGAAGTATTTCAGATAGAACTGGCCGGCATCTCCAACGAGGTGGACTTTTACGGCGGCTTATTTACCGCCAGGCCGCACAAGCATATATCGGCAATCGGCAAAACCGATCTGATTATTATCCCTTCCCTCAATCATAACTACCAGCAAGCCATAACAGCTAACGGTGAATTGATTGAATGGCTTGGCAAGCAATACCGCAACGGCAGCTGTGTAGCCAGCATCTGTACCGGGGCCTACCTGCTGGCGACCGCGGGTTTGTTAGATGGCAAAAGCTGCTCTACGCACTGGTCGGCTGCCAACCAATTGAAACAGCTTTATCCAAAAATCAACCTGCAAACCGACCAACTCATTACCGATGAGGAGGGTATTTATACCAACGGAGGTGCTTATTCTTTCCTTAACCTTATCCTTTACCTGGTGGAAAAATACTATGACCGCGAGACGGCCATTTTTTGCTCAAAGGTGTTCCAGATTGAGATGGACAGGCATAGCCAATCGGCCTTTATTATTTTTAAAGGGCAGCGCACGCATACCGATGAGCTAGTGAAAAAGGCTCAGGCGTATATAGAGAGCAATCCGGAGGAAAAGATATCTGTGGAAGAACTGGCTGCAAGCTTTTCCGTTGGCCGGCGCAACTTCGATCGCAGATTTATAAAGGCAACCGGCAATACGCCCTTAGAGTACGCGCAGCGGGTTAAAGTAGAGGCAGCAAAAAAAGCCTTCGAAACCAGCCGCAAAGGGGTTAACGAAGTAATGTACGAGGTAGGCTATGCCGATTTGAAAGCTTTTAGAGAGGTGTTCCGGAAAATTACCGGACTTTCGCCTTTAGAATACCGGAGCCGCTACAACAAGGATTTGGCAATGGGGTAGCTGTAAAATAAACAGCTACCCCAAATTTCTCTTTTACTTGCCCTTTTTAGGTTTTCCTCTTAAATGCCGATCTAAAATGCCACTATATTTTAGTGAGCAATTTTCAACAATTATTCAAGGTTTCTTTCGCCGCAATAAACGTAATCCCTAAATCCGTTTTAGCTAAGGTATTATCATAAACAATTACCGCCTCAGCCACTGGGGGCTGTTGGTTAAGCATGAGGCTGATATCTGATACCCTATAGGTTTCGCCGGATAGCAAATAGTTTTTGCCATGCAGGCCTTTTATAGTGGCAGCCTTGAATATGCCTTCGGCTACGTCGCGAACATCCACCAGGGCAAAGGGCACATCGGCGGTGAACAGGAACTCTACGAAGGAGTTTGGTTTTATTTGGTTTTTGAACAGGAATTGCAGGCCCATGGAGGTAGAATCTTCGCGGCCCGATAAGGCCTTGCCCGTAACAAATACCGGCGAAACGCTAACAATTTCGAAGGGCAAATCGGGGTTATCGGCTGTGAACTTCCTTACGGCCTGATCGGCCAGGAATTTTGCTTGTGCGTATGGGTGATCGGCTTCGCCGTAATATGGGGTGTCATTTTCAGAGAATATATGGTCGGCCGGGTAGGTGGCAGGGTTCAACGGGTACGAGGTATTCCATGCGGCTACCGATGCTATGAACACCACCTTTTTTATGCCGGGCGCAGCCTTTATTACTTCTAAAAAGTTTTGCGTCCCCTTTACGGTTGGCTCGAATAATTGGGTCTGTGGATCCTGCACATCCAAAATAAAGGGCGTACCACCATGTACGATGATGCTGCAACCCGATGCAAAATCTTTGATGCTGTCGGCCTGCATCAGGTCAAGCGCGACGATTTCGAGGTTTTCCGCACCATCGAACGCTTTTAGGTGTTCGTATTTGCTGTGGTTGCCGATATCGGTAGACGATACCTTTACCTTGTAGCCCTGCTCTAAAAAAAGTTTGGTTACGTAGCTGCCGATAAAGCCGGAGCCACCGATGATGCCTGCTGTTTGCATGATGATTTAATGTATTAAGGTTAAAATTGGTATGGTAAAGCTAACATTATTATTACCATAGTTTACCAATGCAGATTAATATTAAAAAACCTAAAACAAAATCAGCAAGATGAAATCCTTTTAAAATTCCATACCATAATCAGATAGCGGCCGCCCTGAAAAAAGCGAAGGGCCCGTTTAGGGCCCTGCTGAGAAGCTATTTTTACCTTTTATTCATATATCACCCGCTTAAAATACCAGCCATCCGCATCTATAACCGGCATGGTTTTGCTGGCTATAGTGATGCCCTTGCTATCAATTACCAAACGCTGCGTGCCGGCATCGGTAGCAATATCTACAGGCAGCGGCATGCTGATGTTGTTGAGCTTTACCAGGTATTTGTTATCGCCCCGCGCGGGTGTAACGCTTATCTCCAGTTTATCGGTAGTGCGCAGGAACATATCGAACAACGGTTTAAGGCTTTTGCCATAGGCGGCGCTGAAGTATTGCTCCACATCGTCGGTATTGTTGAGGTTGCTGTAGGTG
This sequence comes from Mucilaginibacter sp. P1_D10, assembly GCF_056406215.1. NCBI lineage: Bacteria > Pseudomonadati > Bacteroidota > Sphingobacteriia > Sphingobacteriales > Sphingobacteriaceae > Mucilaginibacter > Mucilaginibacter sp. P1_D10. The sequence goes on from NZ_JBFUAP010000004.1 coordinate 360,423, forward strand.
TGCTTAGGGTCGGTAGCGAAACCTTTGAGGGTAGGGAAGAAGAGACTATCGCCCATTACGTAGTTGATGGTGTGCATAAAGAAAGCGCCCTTGCTGTAGATGTCGCCGTTGTAGGCCGATTCCTCGTCGATATCTTTACCCAATACTATTGGCTGTTTGTTTTGGATGCCCTTTACCGATTTTTGGAACAGCTTGATATAAGCCGGCTTCCCCGCAAACTCCAGGGTGAACAGTGCGTCGGCGTAGCTGCCTATGCCTTCGTGTATCCAGTAGTCGGCCCAATCGATAGCGGTGATTTTGTTACCCCACCACTCGTGCCCAAACTCGTGGTGCAGCAGCCAATCGTAATCCTGCGTGCCTACGCGTACGTACCTGAATTTATTGCCATAGGCCACCATGCTTTGATGCTCCATGCCCAGGTGCGGCGTTTCTACCAGGCCCACTTTCTCTTTAGCCCAGGGGTATTCGCCAAAGTATTTTTCTTTTTCGTGGATGGTTACCTCGAACATATCCATCAGCTTATCGGCTTTATCGGCATGTTCTTTCAGTACGTAGAATTGGATGGGTACGATATTGCCGGCCACGCTTTTGTAGCTGCGTTGCACCAGCTTATAATCACCTACGTTGAACAGGATGCTGTAATTGTTGATGGTGTAATTGGTTTTCCAGTGGAAGGTGGCTTTTTCGCCCTTCTTTTTGGTGCTTACCAATAACCCCGGACCGGCCACTACCAAATCTTTCGGCACGGTGATAATCAAATCCACGCCTTCGTTCGGTTCATCTGATGGGTGGTCTTTACAAGGGAAGTACACCTTGCCGCCCGTGCCCTCGGCGGTAATAGCCAGCCAGTTGTGGCCGGTAGAATCTTTTGTAAAGGTAAATCCGTCGTCCCATGGCGGGCGCACGGCAATGTGCGGCTTGCCGCCATACACCACTTTAACGCTGGCTTTGCCTGCTGCCAATTCTTTCACCGTATTGATGGTGATCATGTTGTTTTTGTAGGTAAAAGGTTCTTTCTTGCCATTTACCAAAATCGAACTGACGTTAAGCGAATCCAGCAAATCAAACTGCAGTACGTGCGTTGGCTTTGCGGTGATGATATCGATAGATGCGTAGCCATCAATCGTTTTCTGCTCGAAATTTACATCCAGCGCAATGGTGTAATGCCGAACATCCATATTGGCCTGCTCGGGTTTTAGTTTTCCGCCGGATGTTGTTTTGTTTTGGGCAGAGGCTGTAAGGCCAATTGTGCTAATTGCCAGGGCAACAGCGAACGTTTTTAAAAATATTCTAGTCATTATCAAAATTGAATGAAACAGGAAGTGAATATTGAACCCTGACTGGCCGACCGCCCTGTATACCGGGCTTCCAGGCTGGTAGCATCGCTATCAGTCGTAAAGCTTCGGCATCCGTTTCGGCTGACAGGCTTTTAACAACTTCTATATCAGTTAAGCTGCCGTCTCTCTCCACAACAAAACTTACAATTACCTTCCCCCGCACATTATCATCCAACGCTTTTGCAGGGTATTTTAAATTCCTGGCCAGGAAACGCATTAGTTTTTCCGGCCCCCCTTTAAATTCGGGTAGGACATCTACAGGTTTAAATACCTGGGCGGTGTCTTTTACGCTTTTTACTGTATCAACCGTTTGAGCTTTCGCAGCAAACATTGCCGCGCAGAAAAGTAAGGTGAGGTATAATTTTATTTTCATTTTTATATTATCTTAATTGAGCGTTATTTTAAGCTAAAAACAATTGGTAATGTCATTCGATAGCTGGCCGGTGCGCTACGTTTTGCCAAAAGTTTTAAGCAGTGGCAGCAATAGCCATCGCCACCAAAAAGGCATATAGGTTTCTTTTCATTTAATGCTGAATAGGTTAGGCAAGTTAAGCATTACAGGGTTTCAAAATCAAGGCGTATCATAAATAATACACCTGCCGATAAATTATTCACCCGGCAGGCCGGAAGGTTCGGCATAAGCTTTTACCACTTTTTAGGACTGTCTAAAGCCAATGGGTATTGAAAATTGTACGCGTACGGGTTTGCCGTTTTGCGTACCGGGCGTCCAGGGCGGCGATATGCCCATCACCCGCAATGCTTCCTGGTTTATTTCGGGCGATACGCTTCTTAATATCGTTAAGCCCGAGAGCGTTCCATCTTTCTCTACCACAAAAGTAAGGATTACCGTACGTTCGGTATGGTCTTGAAGAGCTTGTTTGGGATATTTAATGTTCTTATTTAAGAATTTGGTAAAAGCCGAAACGCCTCCCTTGAATTCGGGAATTGTTTCAACGCGTTGAAACACCGGGTTGGTATCCAACATGACTTTGCTCGTAGTTTGGGCACTTGTGGTTGCACAATAGACGCTCGTCATTAAGATAACGATGCATATACGCAAAAATATTTTCATACCCTAAATATACTAATATTCCCTTACCAGCAAGCCATCCGCAAAATCGCGGAGGTATTGTTTGCTGTCTTCGGGCAGGTTGATTTGCTCCAGGGCTTTGAAGGCTTTTTCGGCATAGGCCTGCATTTCCTCTTCGGCATACTGGCGAACGTTTACCTTGTTGTAAATTTCGGTAACGGCAGCCACTTTTTCTGCAGCGTCGAAGGTGATGAAGGTTATCCAGCGCTGTAGTTCTTCGGCATCGAAGCCTTGCACCAGTTCCAATGCTTTTATCAGCAGGTAAGTTTTTTTGTTGGAGATGATATCGCCGCCAACCTGTTTGCCAAATTTTAATGGGTCGCCGTACACGTCTAAAATATCGTCCTGTAGCTGAAAGGCAATACCCAGGTTTACGCCGAAATCGGATAGTAAGTCCGCATCCTTATCATCTGACTCGCCGATGAGCGCGCCTATCTTTAAGGCACCACCCAGCACAACGGCCGTTTTAAGGCGTATCATGTTGATGTATTCTGCAATGCTGATATTATTGCTCGTCTCGAAGGTCATGTCCAGCTGTTGGCCTTCGCAAACGCCTACAGCGGTTTCGTTAAAGATATCCAATACGCGGCGCAGGATGTTATCGCGCACCTGCATCATCAGCTTATAGCCTTCTATCAGCATTACGTCGCCGCTCAGGATAGCTACGTTCTGGTTCCATTTTTCGTGCACTGTGGCGCGGCCACGGCGTATGGGGGCATTATCCATAATATCGTCATGCATCAACGTGAAGTTATGGAACACCTCTATGGCCATGGCAGGGGGAAGGGCCGCTTCCACATCGCCACCGAATAAATCGCAGGCCATAAGTAAAAGGGCAGGGCGCATGCGTTTGCCGCCGATAGATAAAATATAGCTTATCGGCTCGTACAGTTCGGCCGGGTAAGCCGGGTATTTTAGTTTTTCTACGGAGGTTGCAATAAGGGATTGCAGGTCTTCGAGTTTTCTCATTTCGGGTTTATTGGCGATTGGATTTATAGATACCTATTCAACTAATCGCTAATTCACTAAATCAATAATTAATTGGTTACTAAGCTAAAATCTATTTGTTTCTTGGTAAGATCTACATTTTTCACCCTGATGTTCACCTCATCGCCAAGCTGGTAAACTTTCTTTTTGCGCTGGCCGATGATGGCATAGTTCTTCTCGTCCAGGGTGTAAAAATCGTCACTGATATCACGCAGGCGTATCATGCCTTCGCATTTGTTCTCGATGATCTCTACATACATACCCCATTCGGTAACGCCCGAAATAATGCCGGTAAATATGTTGCCCACCTGGTCTTTCAGGTATTCAGCCTGTTTGTATTTAACCGAAGAGCGTTCTGCATCAGCAGCTTTCTTCTCCATCAGCGAGCTGTGCTTGCACAGTTCCTCATAATGGTCGCCATTTACGCTTTGGCCGCCATTAAGGTAATGAAATAGCAGCCTATGCACCATCACATCGGGGTAACGGCGGATAGGCGAGGTAAAGTGTGTGTAATGATCGAACGCCAAACCGTAATGGCTGGATGTTTTGGTGGTATAAATAGCCTTCGCCATGGAGCGGATTGCCAGATGGGTAAGCACGTTCTGCTCTTTTTTGCCTTCCACATCCTCCATTAAATAGTTGAGCGATTTGGCAATCTCCTTATCAGATTTGGTGTTGATTTTATACCCGAACCTTGCCGCAAACTGCGCAAAGTTGGCCAGCGCATCGGGCTTGGGCGAATCGTGCGCGCGGTAAACAAAGGTATATTTATGCTTGCCTTTGCCCATTTTGCTCACGTGTTCGGCCACTTTTTTATTGGCCAACAGCATGAAGTCTTCTATCAACTTATGCGCATCCTTGCGTTCTTTAACGTAAACGCCGGTGGGTTTACCCGTTTCATCCAGCTTGAATTTCACTTCAGTAGTCTCGAAGCTGATGGCACCTGCTTTGAACTTGCGTTCGCGCAACTTATAGGCCAGGGCGTTCAGCGTTTCTATTTCTTCGGGGTAATCGCCGGTTTTGGTTTCGATAACTTCCTGCACCTCTTCGTAAGTAAAACGCCTATCGCTGTGGATAACGGTTTTACCGAACCATTGCTCGATGATATTGGCGTCTTCGTCCATTTCAAACACCGCAGCAAAGCAAAGTTTATCTTCTTTTGGGCGAAGTGAGCAAAGTCCGTTAGACAGCCTTTCGGGCAGCATAGGTATCACCCTGTCAACCAAATAAACAGAGGTACCGCGTTCATAAGCTTCCTTGTCTAAAGCCGAATCGGGGATGATGTAGTGCGATACATCGGCAATGTGTACACCGATTTCGTAGTTGCCATTATCCAGCTTTTTATAGGAGATGGCATCATCAAAATCCTTAGCATCGAAAGGGTCGATGGTAAAAGTAAGCGTATTGCGAAAGTCCTTGCGTTTGGCGATTTCTTCTGCAGAAATCTCGGCTGGTATCTCTTCAGCATCCTTCTCCACTTCGGCAGGGAAAGAGAGCGGGAAGCCATACTCAGCCAAAATGGCGTTCATTTCGGTATCGTTCTCGCCCTGGTTGCCCAAAACATGCTTGATGCGGCCTATCGGGTTTTTGGCTCCTGCCGGCCAGTCGGTAATCTCTGCAACGGCTTTGATGCCGTTCTTGGCACCGTTAAGGTCGGGGATTGGGATGAAGATGTCGTGCATCATCTTCCTGTCGTCGGGCACAAAGAAGGCAAAGCGCTCGGATAGTTTTACCACGCCGGTAAACTCCATCTTGTTGCGTTGCAATATCTCTATTACTTCGCCCTCCTGGCGCTTGCCCTTGCTTATGGCGTACACGTAAACCTTTACGCGGTCTCCGTTAAGTGCGTTGCGCAGTTTGCGCGGTGCCACGAAGATATCAGTTTCTGCGGGGTCGTCGGTAACGATGAATGCTGAGCCATCGTTAGTGAGATCCACCTTGCCCTCTACAAAGGTCTTGAGTTCCAGCAACTGGAACTTGCCTGGTGAGATTTCTTTTAAAACGCCTTTGAAGGCTTCATCTTTTAATACATCAAATATCACCTCGCGGGCGTCAGGATCGCGCACGTTGAGTTTGGCCGAAACCTGTTTATGGTTGAGCGGCGTATTGCCATTTTGTTCGAATATATCCAGCACCATTTGCGTAAGCACCTGGTTGATGGATGAATTGCCTTTTTTCTTCTTTTTAGACATAGGTAGTAGCTAACGCTGCTAAGATACGGAAAGTACCGTTAGGGAGGATTAATTTGGCGAACTAGACACGATTTTACCACAACGTGCGCAAAGGATTTCCAAATTGATGAACACAAAGGGCACCAAGATTTGCAAACCATTTATTTTTTTTGGTTGGGTATCTAAATGACAGATGGCCATGCTCCGTGGCCTCTGTGTTTTTTGCCTTCGCTCCTGTGTTAAAATAACCATAACGAAGTTTAATTATTTATTAATGATTTTTCCTAGATTTAGATGCATCCAAATATTATGCTTGCTAATACCCTATGACCGCTGTCACACAACGTTTATTCACGATCATTTGTGCCTTAGTGTTCCTGTCTTCATGTGGGCAAATACCGGCGGATAAACCCTTTACAGCATTAAGTTCCAAAGAAATACTGCAACTGATAGATAAAGGCAAAAGCCTGCAGAATGCCCATGCCGACTCGCTTCCGCCTATTGCAGATAAGTTATTCGCCGCTTCGCAAAAAACAGGTAATAAAACCGCGCTGGTGTACAGCGAATTGTTCAGGTCGCATTATTTCTGGATGTCGTCTAAGCACGAGGAATCTATGCACATGGCGGTAAAGTGCCTCGGCGATATCGAGCGGTATAAAATCAACGAAGTTTACCCCTTGCTGTATAGCCTGATCAGCAACCTGCATAAAGAGAACACCAATTACAAAATGGCATTCGAGGCTCAGCAAAAAGCGTTGAAATGGGCAATCGCCAATAAAGATACAGCCATGATCATCGGTTCGCTTAGCCAGAAAGCCATGCTTATCCACGCTATCAGAAAAGTTACTGCCGATCCCGCGCCCGATACTTCTATCAATGTACAAATGCGCGCTTTGAAAATTGCGGAGCAAAGCGATAGATACGAACGCCAGCGGATACCCTTGTACGACAACGTTGGGCAGTATTACCTGGATAATAAAGATTACGATAAAGCCATATTTTATGCCGGGAAGGGCGCAGCCCTGGCAGAAAAGCTAAATCAACTACGGAGTTTGACCTATGGTTACGCCTGGATGGGGCAGGCCTACTTTTTTAAGGGCGAAGAGGAAAAAGGCCTTGGTTACATCAAAAAAGCCATCGAGATAGCTAAAGAAATAAAAGAGCCCTACCGCGAGATGGAACTGTACGAGCATTTGGAAGCCTGCTATTATTCCAAAGGCGATTACAAAACCTCACTTGGGTTAATGTTGCGCGCGCAGCGCATGCGTCAGCAGCTTAAAGTGAAGGAGAACGAAGTGAAGCTGAGCGAACTGCAAATTAAATACGAAACCGCCAAAAAAGATAAGGAACTTGCCGAGATGGACCAGCGCCAAACACGCAGTAACCGGCAGTTGATCGTTACGGTAGCTGGTTGCATGCTGTTCATCGTGTTCAGTATCATTTTGTTTTTGCAGTATCGTATTATTCGTAAGGATAACCAGTTGCGCATCATCAGCAGTTTGCGGAAGGATAAGGCTCTGGAGAATATCGCCTTTATCCAATCGCACGAGCTGCGCAAGCCGTTGGCATCTATACTTGGATTGATTACCGTGATAAAACTAATGGAACATCAGGTAGACCCCGAAGCCCTGGATAAGTTAGAAGAAGCCGGCGAGGAATTGGATACCGCTATACGCTCCATTATCGTGAACGTGGAGGAGGAAGCGAAGGGATAGTTGGTTACGCCCGCCGTGCCAGGTTGTTTTAATGGGCGGTACTTGCCCGTCAATTATTTCATTATAACCATTTTACCGGTAGCCAGGCTATAAACGCTTGCATTAAATTTTAAGGGGAGAAGCCACCTCATCGGTTTTGGTGGATATATGCTTGATGACACCATCAAGCTCCTGAGCCGATATTTCGATATCTGCAAGTACCCCGTTCTTGTCTATCTCGGCGGCATCATAATTTTTGAATACTTCAATCAAACCCATTATCCTGGCCAGCGGCGCGCGTATTACGTGCGATTGCATCCACGCAATATCCTGCAAATGCTTGTTTTGCAGTTCTATAGCCTGTATGTAGTTTTGCCTTTCTGTGATATCTGTGGCCACCACCAAGTGGGTATTTTCCCCACTGAACTGTATAAAGTTGCTTTGCAGGAAAACCTTTATTTTTTCGCCGTTCTTTTTTGATTGCGTAGATATGCCACTATACATTTGGCTTGTGCTATTTACGGTTTGCTCAAAATCGTGCAGGCAATCAATAGGCCACATACGGGTAACATCCATTGTTAAAAATTCATCCAACGTATAGCCATAATGTTTTATTGCAGCAGAGTTTACGTTCAAAAACTTGCGGGAATCGAGGTTAAAAACCCACATAGGCAAAGGGCTGAGATGAAAAAGGTCGCTGTATCGTTTTTCTGAAATGGCCAGGGTTTTCAAATGTTCTTCAAGCTCTTTGTGCATTTGGGTCAATTGCGCCTCGGCAATTTTGGTTTCGGTAATATCAAGGCAGGCTCCTATCATTTTTACCGGGTTATTTTGTTCGTCCGTTTGCACTTTCCCCCACGATTTCAGATAACGCAGCTCTCCGTTTGGCCTTACGATGCGTTCTTCAAATACCACGTCTTGTTTGGTTTGCAATACGCTGCTTATCGTGTTATAAACGTAGGCCCTGTCATCTGGATGAAGCAGTTCCTGATAACCTTCGAAAGTTGCCTTGAACGATGTTTTATCCAGCCCATAAATTGCGTATAGGGTTTCGCTCCAGCTTACTTTGTTTTTAACTACGTCCCATTGCCAATTGCCAAAATTGGCAAGTTCCTGCCCTTGTTGCATCAGCAGCGATGTTTCCCGCAGGCTTTGTTCGGCGCGGGCCTCTTTTTCTTTTATAAGGACGGTTTCGGTAACATCGGTTATGGTATGTATAATATGGGTAACCCCATCCTCATCGTTCAGCAGCAGCTCGTTTTCCGATTGAAAATACCGCTCTTCAAATCCACTTTTATCCTTAATCTTTATATTGTAACAATGCGGTGCAGTGCTCCACTTCTGTTTGTTTTGCAAGGCCTCGCAAAATGCTTGAATTTCGGCATCGCTAACACTGTTTGAGTGCTCTTTTACAAAATCGAAGAAACCCTTTCCAATTACATCTTCTCTTTCTACATTGCGCGCAACCAGATAGGCCAGGTTAACTTCAACTATGGTAAAAACCGGTGCATCCGGCAGTAAAACGATGCCTGGCGATGGGAACTGCTGAAATATTTTGATGAATGTTGAGTTGCCCAGCATATTTATAAAAATCTTTGGTACACCAATTAATAAGCGTGAAGAATAATAAATTAGATTTATATAGCGAATTAAGCCGGGGGATTTAATTCATTGAATAAATATAGGTATTTCTACGTGGTTTTACTAAAACAAAATCCTATTATAAAAGCATAATCATGAAAGGGCCATGATTTTTTTACCCCGTTTTTTGTTGCTGCTTATATGTATTGCATGCAAACATGATGCCCTGTTGCTTTAAAACCTAAAATTGGCTTAATTAGCTACATGCTTGTTGCCAACATTTCCTTTTGTTTAATACTGCCTGTTATACTCGTCCTGGTTTATAAGTTGCGTAAACTTACGCTTGCAGGTACGCTCGCCGGCGGATTGGTTGCGATTAGCATTTTTATTGGTGCAGGAGTAAAGGGGATAGCTTTGCTGGCAACTTTTTTTGTTTTGGCAACGCTGGCCACCGCATGGAAAAAGGCCGCAAAAGGAGAAACGCATACTCAGATACGTAATGCGGCGCAAGTATTGGCTAACGGTGGAGTAGCTGCGGTTGTTGGCTTGCTTATGTTCCTGTTGCCTGCATCCGGTTACCCGTTTGCAGTTTTGTTGGCGGCAGCCTTATCGTCGGCTACGGCAGATACGCTCTCGTCGGAGCTGGGCGTGGTTTATGGGCGGCGGCATTACAACATCATCAGTCTTAAGCCCGATGAAAGGGGTAGGGATGGGGTAATTAGCCTGGAGGGCACGGTGATTGGCCTGGCGGGTTCAACTGCAATCGCAATTGTTTACCTGCTTTTCGCAGGCTGGGGCAATTGTTTTTGGGTAATTATTGCAGCAGGCACTGCAGGCAACCTTTTCGATTCCCTCTTAGGCGCCACGCTAGAGCGCGGGGGCTATCTTAAGAACGATGCCGTTAATTTCCTCAATACGCTTTTTGCGGCCCTTGTTGCCTGGGTATTGTTGCTTATTTAATAACTACCTGCGCGGTATTTCGGTTGGTTTGTTTCATCAAAACGGTTTTGCCTGCTGTTAATTCGGCCAGGGCTTCGTCGGTATAATGGCGCAGGGTTATCAGCGTTAACTCGTCGTTGTACTTCACCTTAAATTGCTGCTTTAGTGCTACCAGCAGTTTTTCGAAACGGCCGGGCACAAGATCTATGCAGGCCGTAAAGCTCAATGCAGAGGTTTGCATCACATTCACCTTTACATGGTTTGCCGCAAACAGGCCGAATATCTCGCTGAGGTGGCTTTCCGAAATAAAGGAGTAATCCTTAGCCGAAACCGATAACAGCACCTGCTTTTGTTTTACGATGATAACCGGTTTGGCAAAGCTGTTGGTCACATTGTCTTTAATAACAGTGCCGGGCGCACCGGGGTCCGTGAAAGGTTTTACCAATAGGGGGATGCCTGCGTTTTGCAGCGGCTTGATGGTTTTTGGATGGATGACGCTTGCACCATAATAAGTCATTTCTATGGCCTCCTGGTAGCTCAGCTCATCGAATTTGACGGTATCGGCAAAATGCTTCGGGTCGGCATTCAGTATGCCGGGTACGTCTTTCCAGGTAGTAACGGATTCGGCAGCTAAGCAAGATGCGATGATGGATGCCGTATAATCAGAACCTTCGCGCCCAAGCGTAGTGGTGAAATTCTCCGATGTGCCGCCCAGAAAACCCTGCGTAACTACAACGCTTTTCTCCAGCATTGCGGGGAGATCCTTCTGGATACTTGCACGGGTTTTATCCCAATCAACCACGCCCTCGCGGTAAGTATTATCGGTATGGATGTAGCCACGCACATCCAGCCATTTGCTGGCAATGCCCTGTTGGTTGAACCAGGCGTTTACGATGCGGGTTGATACCAGTTCGCCGATGGAGACGATTTGGTCGTAAATGAAATCGTAATCATCGTGCGGTTCGTCTTCAATCATCCAGTCAATCTCCACGAAGGTATTGGCTACTTCGTCGAACACCGGGTGCCCCGTCTCGAACAATTCCGACAGGATATGGAAGTGATAAGCCTTTATTTCTTCGAATATCTCATGCACGTCGCCCTCGCCATTTACATAGGCATTGGTAAGCTTTTCCAACGCGTTGGTGGTTTTGCCCATGGCCGATACCACCACCAGCAATTTGTTGCCCGCATAGCGGCTTACTACCTTACCCAAGTTGATCACGCCCGGCGCATCTTTAACAGAAGCGCCTCCGAATTTAAATACCAGCATCTTTTTTTATGTATTGTGCCACCACCGAATGTGGTTTTATAAGTGTTTTTATCTGTGCCCAAGGGATGTCCAGCTCGGTTTGCCCTGCGGCGTAGGATTTTATTTCGTACTCGTTGTATAAGAACCGGATGCCCGTTGGTGTAAACAGGTAGTTTTGGTTGAGGGCGAATTTGTAATCCTCAAAAAAATAGTCCAGTTCAAGTGAGGAGGTATCTTTGAGCTTTTCGTTCTTGCGGAAGATACGTTCGGCCACCTTGCTTAATTGCGCGTATGCGCCGGGCAGCAGGATCTCCTTCAGATAAACGGATTTTTTTGTCTTTGGATTCCAATTAATAAAGGCATCAAAAGCTGAGCCGTGCGCCCCGCCTGAAAAGATATAGCCGCCATATCTAATTGCAATAAGGCAACTGTCCTGATTTACTACCCGGGCATATTCCTGAAGATCAAAGGAAATATTCTTTCGCTCATCTTCTTTTTTAAATTGCTCATAGCTCTTAAAATAGGTGCTTACCATAGCCTGAAGCGACGAATCTGCTTTTTCGTCGCCGTTTACCCACAGGTTTAGCAATCTATTCCTAATAGTGTCGTTTAACGCATCCTGGCCTTTAAAAACCGGATAGCTTATCTCTGCCATAGTGCAAGTACTGTTGGGCCCGGCATTGCAATCTTTCGCACGTTCACGAATAGTTTTCATTTCGTACAAAACCGTATCAGTAAAAATATCAGGTTCAACCTTTGGGGTCGGTTTACCAAACTCGCAAGAGGCTAAAAATATCAGCACAACACCTATCAGCAATACCCCCCTCGTCCCTTTCATCAGCTTAAATTTTATTGACCTGTTCTTTTGTCAAAGCAGCATTCAGCCAGCCGGCCTCAATGCTTGCCTCGTATTTTTTATAGAATTGGATGGCGGGCTCGTTCCAATCAAGCACCTGCCAAACCATGCCGCTGAAACCCAATTCGCGGGTTTCCTGTATCAGCCTGTCGAACAATAATTTACCCAGTCCCTTGCCGCGATAGCTTTCGGTAATCACCAAATCCTCAAGATAAAGGCGCTGCCCTTTCCAGGTAGAGTAGCGTATGTAGTAAAGCGCAAAGCCCACGATGATGCCCTCATCTTCTACCACGAATGCTTTCCAAACCGGGTTGGGCCCAAAGCCTGCATCTTCCAGCTCGGCCAGGGTTGCGGTCACGGCATCCGGTTCTTTTTCGAATATCGCCAGCTCGATAATTAGTTCTAATATTCTTGCGCAATCGGCCTTAACGGCTACTCGAAGGCTAGCCCCCCCCGCCCGCTGAAGGGGGAGCTTTTGTAGCCCCCCAGCCCCCTGAAGGGGGAGCTTTTGATTTTCTTGTTCTTCCATATATGTGCTTCAATCGAAGCTATTCTGTAAATTTCTAAAATTCGTTTAATTCGAGTTCAGATAAATAGTCCTGTTTAATCCTTCAATCCCTAAATCGTGTCATTCTTCCAGTGCTTCACCACTCGTGTCCCAAAAATAGTACTCCCCAACCTCACCATATTGCTGCCTTGCTCTATCGCCAGCTTGTAATCTGCCGACATGCCCATAGATAGCGTGTCAAAAGAGGCCTCCTTGCGGAAGAAACTGGCCTTTACACCATCGAAAAATGTCTTCAGCTCGTAGTATTCGTCCTTTATCTGCTTTTCGTTATCGGTATTGGTGGCAATGCCCATCAGGCCGCGTATGCGAATGTTTTTCAATGCCGCGTAATCCTCGCTGCGCAAAAGCTCAATGGCTTCATCAAAACCCAGGCCGTATTTGGTGTCCTCGTCCGCAATGTATATCTGCAAAAGGCAATCGATAGTGCGCTTATTCTTTTCGGCATGCTTGTTTATTTCCTGCAGCAGCTTCAAGCTGTCTACAGATTGTATCATACTGATGAAAGGCGCTATGTACTTTACCTTATTGGTTTGCAGGTGGCCTATCAGGTGCCATTCTATGTCTTTTGGCAGGCTTTCTTGTTTTTCTACCAGTTCCTGCACCATATTTTCGCCAAATAAGCGTTGTCCTGCATCATAGGCCTCCATAAGTTCTGCCGCGGGTTTGGTTTTAGAAACAGCCAGCAAAGTAACCTTTGTACCCTCGGTTTCCTTTTTTAGGCTTTTGATATTATCTGCAATGCTCATTTATCCGTAAATTTGTTTTTGATAACGCCGCTAAATTACAGAATGCATAAATATATCATCTTGTTTTTTTCAGTATTGGTGCTTTTTGCCGCCTGCACCGGGGATAATGCCCCCGAAGGGACTATTGCGGAGGAGCCCATGATAAGCTTACTTACCGATGTACACCTTACCGATGGCAGTTTGTACAGCGTAAGCCAAACACCCGATAGCCTGTATAAATATGGCTCGGCGCGGTATAAAGCTTTGTTTAAAAGGCATCACACTACCGATAAGCAATTTAAGGCGAGCCTGAAGTATTACACTACCCAGCCCGTAAAAATGCTGGAGATGTACGACCGTGTAAGCGCCAATATACAGGCAAAAATAGATTCGTTAAATAAAAAAGGCCGGCCGAATACCGCGCCGAGAAACAAAAATGGTATACCCGTTAAATAGTGCCGATAAACTCGGCTTTACCGAGATAAAGGAACTGATAAAGGCGCATTGCCTTAGCGTAATGGGCCAGCAAATGGTGGATAAGATACAGGTAATGAGCAATTACGACCTGATATCGAAATTCCTGAACCAGGCGCATGAATTCAAGAATATCCTTCAGAACGACGATGCGCTGCCCATCAACCATTTTTACGATATAAAATCGCTGGCCAATAAGGCGAAGATAGAAGGTGCTTTCCTGTCGGAAGAGGAGTTCTTCCAGGTGCAGACATCGCTCACTACCGTGTTTGCCGTGATCGCCTATTTCAACGAGCGCAAAGACGTGTACCCAAATCTCGAGGCATTGTTTGAGCATCTGCCCATAGAAAAGGCCATCCTGAAAAAGATAGATATGGTGATAGACCCCAAGGGAAAAATCCGCCATAATGCTTCGCGCGAGTTGATGGAAATTACCGGCGGCATTGCCAAAGCCGAGCAGGAAGCCCGTAAGAAGATAGACCAGATATTCAAAGCTGCAAGTGCCAGCAACTGGACCGCCGATGGCTCGCTCACCGTGCGCGATGGCCGCCTTTGCATCCCCTTACTGGCCGAGAACAAACGCAAGCTTAAAGGATTCATCCACGATGAATCTGCTTCAGGGCAAACAGTTTATATGGAACCCGAGGAAGTTTTCTCGCTCAATAACCGTATCCGCGATCTGGAATTCGACCGCCGCCGCGAGATAATCAAGATACTTACCGGCTTAACCAACGAACTGCGGCCATATGTGCCGCTGCTATTATCGTACCATGGGTTGCTCACCAAACTTGATTTCGTGCGCGCCAAGGCCCTTTTTGCCATTGATATAGAAGCCGAAATGCCCAAGGTGGTAAACGAGGGCAGGTTTACTTTTTACAACGCACGCCACCCTTTGCTGTACCTCAACTTTAAAAAAGAGAACAAAACCGTGGTGCCGCTAAACGTGTCGATAGACGAGGGTACGCGCATCATCGTGGTTTCGGGGCCAAATGCGGGCGGTAAATCCGTTTGTATGAAAACCGTTGGCTTGCTGCAAATGATGGTGCAGGCTGGCTTGCTGATACCCGCCAGCGCCGATAGTGTGGCGGGCGTGTTCAAACAACTGTTCGTGGATATAGGCGACGACCAATCCATCGAGAGCGATTTAAGTACCTACAGTGCGCACCTATCAAAAATGAAATATTTTGTGGAAGGTGCAAACGGTAAAACATTGATACTGATAGATGAGTTTGGTACCGGTACCGATCCTCAGTTCGGCGGACCCATTGCCGAAGCTGTGTTGGAGGCACTGAATCATAAAAAAGTACGCGGTATGGTAACCACGCACTATTCAAACCTGAAGATATTTGCCAGCCATACGGAGGGGATAGAGAATGCATCAATGCTGTTCGATAACGCCAAGATGCAGCCGCTGTACATGCTGGAGGTGGGCAAGCCCGGCAGTTCCTACGCCTTTGAAATTGCCCAAAAGATAGGCCTGCCGCAAAACGTACTGAACCTGGCCCGCAATAAAATAAGCGCAGGTCAAAAAAAGGTAGATAGCTTATTGGTAGACCTGGAACGCGAGAAGAAAGAGATATTCGATACCAGGCAACAGCTTGACAGGCAACAACGGCACGTAAACCTTTTGCTGAAAGAGAACGAAGAGCTGAAGAGCTTTTTAGATGAAAACCGCAAGGCATTGATGAAGGAGGCCAAGCAGGAAGCGAAAAACATCATCCTGAACGCCAATAAACTGGTAGAAAATACTATTGCTGAAATAAAAAGCAGCAACGCCGATAAAGAAGTAACCAAGACCCTGCGCGATACCCTCACTGCCGAAGTAAAAAAGAATACGGTGAAGGCAGAAGCACCCAAAGCGGCCGCCGCAACCGATGAGGAAATTAAGGTAGGCGACTGGGTGAAACTTACCGACGGCGACACCACCGGGCAGGTAATGGAGCTGATAAAGGACAACGTGGTACTGGCGATGGGCGAATTGCGCACCGTGGTGAAACGAAAACGCGTCGAAAAAGTGGCTAAATCTACTGTGCCCAAAGAAATAAGGCGCAGCAATATCGGCCACACCAGCGATATCGCAAATTTTAGTCCGGAGATAGACGTACGCGGCATGCGCACCGAAGATGCACTATTCGCGATAGAGAAACTGTTCGACAGGGCGTTGATGATGGGTTTCGGTACATTGAAAATACTGCACGGTAAGGGCGACGGCATCCTGCGGAAGATGATAAGGCAGTATTTAAAAAAATACGAGCAGGTGGATAGGATGGAAGATGAACATGCCGACAGGGGTGGGCAGGGGATAACTTATGTTTATTTCAAATAATAGACGTAACACGATTTAGGGATTAAAGGATTGACAGGATTAACTCCTTCACCCGGATTGATAAGAATTAATGATTTTTATGAGAAGATTAAGAGCTTTCGTTTTTTTTATTTTACTAAGCACCTGTTTTTCGGTTAGTTGTACAGCGCAAACTGTGATTGCCTATAACGACCCGAATATCCATTATATGGGGCGAATCGGCATGAAAAGCGATGCCGCCGAGTTAACCTGGACAGCTTCATCAGCCATTATTAATTTTGATGGCACAGGCGCTAATGCGACTTTGCAGGATGATACCGGCTATGATTTTGTTACCATTGTTGTAGACGATAAGGTGGTTAACATCATTCAGGTAAAAAACTACAAAAAGGAATATGTACTGGCAAGTGGTTTAAACAAAGGTCCGCATAAACTGGAGCTTTTTAAGCGCACCGAATATGAAATGGGCCGGCTATTGTTTTACAAATTCACATTAGCAGGCGGTGCTAAGGTTTTGCCGCCACCGGTTTACAAACACAGGATTGAATTCTATGGCAACTCTATCACCTGCGGCTACGCGATAGAAGATTTGGAAGGTAAGGACAGAGGAAGTTATGAATTTGAAAATGGCTATAAAAGCTATGCTAACCTCACGGCCCGTCATTTTAATGCGGATTATTATTGTATCGCAAAAAGCGGTATCGGGGTTACCGTAAGTTGGTTCCCTTACGTGATGCCGGAAGTTTACGACAGGGTTTACGCGCTTGATTCTACCAAAATTTGGGATTTTACTAAATATACGCCAGAGGTGGTTGTGGTAAACCTATTCCAAAACGATTCGTGGATAGTTACGCACCCTGATAACCAACAATTTATCGCCCGGTTTGGCAATGCGGCTCCAACACCCGAGTTTATTATCAACGCCTATCAAAACTTCATAGGCAAAATCAGGCTCAAATACCCCACTGCGAAAATAGTATGTGCTTTAGGCGCCATGGATGCCACCAAGGACGGCTCGCCCTGGCCAGGATATATCAAAGAAGCGGTAAACCGAATGCACGATAAAGGCATTTATACCAACTTCTTCCCGTACAAAGGCACAGGTGGCCATCCTAACGAAGCCGAGCAAAAAGCAATGGCGGCTAACCTGATTAAGTTTATCGAAAAGAAGTTTAAATGGTAACCCGTAGAGACGCAATATTTTGCGTCTCCATACCGACATAATTTAAGACGCCATATTTTGCGTCTCTGAATTTCCCTGGAGGATTTGTATAATCAACTTGCATGCGGGAGACGCAAAATATTGCGTCTCTACGGCTGTAAAACCGCTTTTATCATCCTGTCCCTACCGCTCAAATCTTTCCGCAACTCTATGTTCGTAAAGCCTTTATCAACCAATAGCTCAACGGTTTCTTTACCAAAGGCTTCGTTTATCTCGAAGAAAAGCAATCCGCCCGGTACAAGATTTTGCACAGCGAAACCGGCAATGGCATCATAAAACAGCAGGGGCCTATCCTCCGGCACAAACAACGCTGTATGCGGCTCGAAATCGGTTACGTTGGCATGCATCAGCGTTTTATCCTTTAAAGTAACGTAAGGGGGGTTGCTGATGATGATTTCGAAATTCGGATGTTCGATTTCGGAATTCAGGATATCATCCTGAATAAAATTCACTTGAACTTCGTTTATTACTGCATTTTGTTTAGCCGTTTGCAAGGCTTCGGCAGAAATATCCACCGCTGTCACCTCGGCATGCGACAAATTCTTTTTAAGGCTGATAGCGATGCATCCACTGCCCGTGCCAATATCCAACATGCGTAAGGGTTCTCCGTTACTGCCCACTGCCCACTGCCCACTGCTAACTGTCGCCAGTGCCCATTCCACCAATTCCTCTGTCTCTGGTCGGGGTATCAGCACTGCGGGGTTCACCAAAAAAGTCTGTCGGTAAAACTCTGTGCTGCCTAAAATATACTGCACCGGCTTGCCGGTTCTCATTTCATCAAGGATACCGCCCAGCTTTTCCAGGGCCTCTGGCGGTGCATTATCCTCCGGAAACGCTTTTATTTTGGCACGCGATAAATCGCTTATCTCGCTCAGTACCATCAGGGTTATAGCCTCCGTTTCCTGTACGCCGTATAGCTCATCCAATGCCTGGTGGAAATTGAAGAATACATCCCTGATAGTTTTCATGCAACAAAGTAACATAAAAGCTACTTTTGTACCATGCCGCAACACCAAATATATATGCATCGCTGCCTGGAACTTGCCGCTTTAGGCGCAGGCCGGGTTAGCCCCAACCCCATGGTGGGTGCGGTAATTGTGTACGAGGATAAGATAATAGGCGAGGGGTATCACCACCGTTACGGTGAGGCTCATGCCGAAGTGAACGCCGTTAACATGGTAATAAGCAACGATGCTAATTATGCGGACTTGCTGCAAAACGCCACCATCTACGTATCGCTGGAACCCTGCGCGCATTATGGCAAAACGCCTCCCTGTGCCGATTTGATTATCAAGCACCGTATCCCAAGGGTTGTGGTGGGTTGCCGCGACCCTTTCCAGCAGGTAGATGGCAAGGGGATAGAAAAACTGCTTGCAGCAGGTATTGAGGTTACCGCAGGCGTGCTGGAAGGAGAATGCCGATGGCTTAACCGTCGCTTTTTTACACGTGTGCAAATGCATCGGCCGTATATCATCCTGAAATGGGCGCAAACTGCCAATGGCTTTTTTGCACCTGCCGATGGCAGTCAGCACTGGATAACCGGCCCTGAAGCCCGCAAACTGGTACACCAATGGCGCGCTGAGGAAGATGCTATTTTAGTTGGTAAGAACACGGTGCTGGCCGATAACCCGCAATTAAACACCCGTTATGCCGAAGGCAAGTCTCCGAAACGTGTGATTGTAGACCGCAGGCTGGAATTGTCATCGGATTTAAACATTTTTGACCAGACAGTGGAAACCCTGATTTTTAACGAAATAAAAACCGATATTGATGGGAAAATAAAATGCATCGCCCTGGAAGATTTCGACCGCTATGTACCGCAGTATATGATGTATCAATTGTACCTGCAGGATATCCAGTCGGTAATTATAGAGGGCGGTGCGCACACCCTAAATTCGTTCATAAAAGACGGGTTGTGGGATGAAGCCCGTATTTTTACAGGGCCGGATGCTTTAACCAATGGCATATCGGCACCAAAAATAAGTGGCACCAACGGCGGGCAATACCCCGTAGGGGCCGACCACTTGCAAGTTTATTATAATCAGCCTAAAAGCTAATGTTATACGTTTTTCTCAGCGTTTGTTGCAGCGTAATTGTGTCGGTTTTGCTAAAACTGGCCAGGCGCTACAGTGTTGATATTTCGCAGGCCATCACCTGGAACTACCCGGTGGCTATTTTGCTTACCTGGTTCTTCTTCCGGCCGCAGGTAAACCTCGAGGTATTCAAAGCCGGGCCTATTCCTGTTTATGCTGCGCTTGGTATTTTGCTGCCCGTTATATTCATGGTGATGGCGTCATCCGTACGTGTGGCGGGTATAGTACGTACCGATGTTGCGCAACGCCTATCGCTATTGATTCCGCTCGTTGCCGCGTTCTGGTTATTCAATGAGGTACTTACCCCGCTGAAGATAGTGGGGGTAATTATTGGTTTTGCTGCTATATTATGCTCCATACCATGGCAAAAGCAAACGGCCAATCGCAGGGTAATGAGCAATGCCTGGTTTTATTTACTCGTCGTTTTCCTGGGCTTCGGGGCAATAGATATTTTATTTAAGCAGGTTGCTGCTTTCAAGGCTGTGCCCTATACAACTTCGCTTTTCCTGATATTTATCCTGGCATTTATCATAGCGTTCATCGGCCTTATTTTCCGGATGCTTACTAAGGGCGCCCGCATTTCCTGGCCGCATGTAATGTTCGGTTGGATAATAGGGGTAGCCAACTTCGGCAATATCTTATTTTACATTAAAGCGCACCAGCAACTGTCGGCAAGCCCGTCCTCGGTATTTTCTGCCATGAACATCGGCGTAATAACCGCCGGGGCAATTGTGGGGCTGATGTTGTTTAAAGAACGCCTGAGCATCCTCAATAAAATCGGCATCGGGTTGGCCATCGCCGCCATTATCGTAATCACCCTCTCGCAAAACTAAATGCTTTTCGACGATACTTACAAAACCATTGCCGCTCCATCCGAAGGCATCTTTCGCGACCGTTGCAGCAAATTCCTCGGTTACGCTTTTCCGGTTAATTCGGATGCTGATATAAAGCCCCTCATCGCCAAACTAAAGGCCGAGCACCCAAAGGCCAACCATCACTGCTGGGCCATCAGGCTGGGCATAGACAGGTCGGTTTTCCGCATGAATGACGATGGCGAGCCCTCCGGCACAGCAGGCAGGCCTATCCTCAACACCTTGCTATCTAAAAATATAACAAATGTGTTAGTGGTAGTGGTGCGCTATTTTGGCGGTACGCTTTTGGGCGTGCCGGGGTTGATCAATGCCTACAAACTGGCTACCGAGGCCGCCCTGGAGCAAGCACAGATTATCGAAAAGACGATGAACGATGTTTATGTTGTGAGTTTTGAGTATGCCTTGATGAATGATGTGATGCGCATCATCAAAGAAGAGCAATTGCAGGTGCTGGAGCAAACGTCTGAATTAAATTGCAGTATCAAATTTTCGGTGCGCAAAACTCAGGTAGAGCAGGTAATGGGCAAGCTGAATACACACAAAGGCCTTAGGGTGCAATGGGTTGGCGCCCAATGATTTTGGCAAAGGCCGTTTAGTGTACGAGGATGGCTTTTGCCCCGAGCGCATCTGTTGTAAACAGGCGATGAAAGAAATTCTTTAATTGCTCTAGCAACGACGGCTGTTGCATCGGCGCTGTTGCTATAACCTCTTCTTGTTTTGGCCCCTCAGATGGGTGCTCCATCTCGTGCATTTCTTCCAGTATGCTTTCGCGGATAGCGGGGTCGCGGTTAACAATCTCGTCAAGCTCGGTTAAATCATTAAAGTTGGCGGTGCCGTTTCGTTGTTTCTTGATAAGGATATCGAAGCGTTCCTGCAAAAAAGTACGCCTGATAAGGGGCCGGTTATTTTTCATATTGCACCAATTATACCCATCAGCTACAAACTAAATGCCATGCTTGTAATACGCTGATTGTTAGTTTATTGCTGTGGTTTAGAGTTTACCATCGTTCATAAACGATACAGCCGTGTGTACGGTTTCGTAACGGAAGCCGTTGCGGAATGTTAAATGCTTTTCCTTCTAAATCAACCTGTTCTTCTTAAACTCCGACGGGTTTTGACCAACCAGCTTATTAAACAATTTGTTGAAGTACGACAGGCTCTCGAAGCCTACCGCATAGCAGGTTTCGGTGATGTTCTTGTCCTGAATCAGCAAGTTTTTGGCAATATCTATACGGTACTGGTTCACAAAATCGGTAAAGGTGATGTTGGTTTGGCGTTTAAAATACCGGCAAAAGGCTGCAGTAGTAAGGTTCACCTTGCCGGCCACCACATTCACATCGGGCTTGCGGTTGTAATTGGCATCTATATACTCATAAATAGCACCCATGCGTATCTTATCTTTCAGGAAAAACTGCAGGCTGATGTCGCCGACGTTCAGGATAGTAAACTCGTTCGATTGGGCAAGGATGTGGAACACCTTCATCAGTTCTATCAATTGCTCAAAAGAATTCAGGCCCGCTAATGCTTTCAGCTTTTCGGTAGCGATGGCTTTTGTTTCGCCATGGAACGCTACGCCATAGGTTGCTTTTTTGAATAATTGTTTGATAATGGCCAACTCCGGCGATGTGCCAATGGCGTTGCCCAGGAAACCTTCGCGAAGCTGGATAACAATCTGATGGTAATCGCTGCGCAGGCGGTAATCAAAGTTGAGATGGGGGAGGTTGCTGCCGATGAATACCAGGTCGCTTTGCGTATAGCTGCTGATGTGCGAGCCTACATGGCGTATGCCGGCATCAGCCTCTACATATACCAGTTCGAATTCGGGATGATAATGCCACAAAAAGGTGTTGCGCAAGCGTGGCGAAAACAGCTTGAAGGATTTGCCGGGTTCGAAATCTATCCGTTCTAATTGTATCTCATTCATACAATATTGGCTCAATTGATTGCCTAAATCTAATAATAATGTCAATACAGAGCAAATATTGGTCATTACGTAGAACGTGCCTGCATATTGTTGACCCTACCTTTGGATTATCAAACCAAACAAAACCATGTTAGCAGAACAACAAACTATGGCCAATACCATGATGGCCCCCGGCCCAAAAAACGCACACAAGGAAATTCCCGGTAACCCATCAACCGCAAAATCCAGCCAGATGAGGTTGAACGACCGCAGTAATGGCAAACCCCTGCAGGTATTGAGCGAGGACGACTGGAAGTTTTGGGTGGAGAACGGCTACGTAGTGATAAAAAACGCCGTACCGCGCGAGCAAGCCGAAAAACTGGCCGCCTACCTGTGGGAATATGAAGGAAAGGATGCCAATGATATTGAAACCTGGTACAAAAGGCCAAACGCCCAAATGCAGATGAAAGAGCTGAACAATACCGGCATGGTAGAAATTTACAACCATCAGCTGATGTGGGATAACCGCCAAACACCGCGTGTACACCAGGCATTTGCCGATATATGGGGAACCGAAAAACTTTGGGCCACTATAGACAGGGCTAACCTCAACTTCCCGCTGCGCCCTGGGTTTGAGTACAAAGGCTTCATTCACTGGGATTACGACCCCGAAACCAAACCTCAAAACGTGCAGGGCGTATTGGCACTTGCCGACCAAACGGACGAAACGATGGGCGGGTTCCAATGCATCCCCGAACTATATCGTACCTACGATACCTGGAAGCTGACACAACCCGAAGACCGCGACCATTACAAACCCGATACCACAGGTTTCGAGTTGGTAAAAGTTAAGCTGGAGGCAGGCGACCTGCTGATATTCAATAGCGTGCAGCCGCATGGCATACGCGCCAACACCAGCGGTAACAAAGTGCGCATAGCGCAGTACATTGCCATGATGCCCGCACAGGAAGATAACCAGGAACTGGTAGACTGGCGCATAAACAGCTGGCAAAGTCGCGAAGCCATGCAGGGCTACGCCTTCCCCGGTGACCCTATGGAACGCGAAAAGCAAAACCCGGTAGCCGAACTGAGCGGTCTGGGCAAGAAGCTTTTGGGTTTAGAGAAGTGGTAACGATTTAGTGTTGAGATGCTGATATGCTGCCGATGGGGTTTGCATATCCGCGTTTTTGATAGCGTAACGGCCGTTTTTGAGCAAAAAAAAAGACCGCAAAATAGGTGTTAAATCTGATTTGCGGTTTAAGGTGACCTTCCGACCGCAGTTTTCGAACTTTTTTATAGAAGATTTGAAGAAATTGGCTTCATTGGATAGAAATTTCCCCCTCTAAGACTTTTTAAAGGTCTGAGGCGAAAAAGAAAGCAGAAATTCTTCTGCTTTCTTAACCATAGCTGTAGAGCCAATAAAAACTGCTGATCGTTGGTGAAGTTCTTCTACATCAAGATCCAGTATTCTGTTATAACCATTAGAGGCCCTGCCGCCAGCCTGTTCAACAATAAATGCCATAGGGTTACATTCATACACCAATCGCAGTTTACCTTTGTTTGCGCCCGAAGTAGGAGGGTAAATAAAAATACCTCCTTTAATCAGGGTCCGGTGTAAATCAGCTACCATTGATCCTGTATATCTTGAAGTGTAAGGCCTGTTGGTTTGTTTATCTTCTACCTGGCAGTATTTAATATACTTTTTTACCCCATCAGGGAAATAATTATAATTCCCTTCATTTATAGAGTAAATATTGCCTGAATTTGGAATCTGCAGATCTGGGTGAGATAAACAAAACTCACCAATGGATGGATCAAGTGTAAAACCATTTACCCCGTTTCCTGTGGTGTAAACGAGCATTGTGGATGATCCATAAATAATGTAGCCGGAAGCAACCTGTTCTGTTCCTTTTTGAAGGGCATCGTTGAGTGTAGCAGGTCCGGTTAACGATTTGCGCCGGTATATTGAAAAAATTGTCCCAATTCCTACATTGACATCAATATTAGAAGACCCATCTAAAGGGTCAAGTGCGACTATATATTTTGCATCCTTTGATATTTCAGAATCAATATAAATGTATTCATCATTTTCTTCTGAAATAACTATGCAGCACTCGCCTCCGCACTGCAGAGCTGCGATAAATTGCTCATTGGCATAGAGGTCTAATTTCTTTTGATTTTCACCCTGCACGTTGACAGAACCGGCTTCTCCCAAAATATCAATAAGACCTGCTTTGTTAATTGCCCTATTAACAATTTTTGCCGCTATCCCTAAATCCCGTAACAATCGCGACAACTCTCCCTTAGCAAATGGAAAATCTTTTTGCCTTTCAATTATAAACTGACCTAATGTTTTAACAATGCTCATGTTGGTTTTTGTGTAAAATTTTTATGCCTGATACATTTAAATATACTCCATGCAAAATAATACAGATAGAAAATCATTAAGATTATTTACTACAACGATATCGCTATTCCTAAAAACGGAACTATCTATCCAACTCTTTCATTTTCGATTTGGTGATGTTTGCTGATAGATTTTTTTGAATCCGGTTAACATATACTTTTTTATTTGGCAACAACATATTTGTATCCAGTTTCAAAAGCATGAAGCGGTTAACGCACTGGTTAGCAATGATATAAAAAATTCAGAAGAATCAGTTATTCGTATCCGCATAAACAATGGGGGAGTAACCATGTAACTAAAGTCTGGCAGTTACTACAACGTTTGCGTAGTTTATTATAAATCATTATAGTACCAAACATCATAGCATTTGTATTGTAAAACAGGAGCGGTATAATACAACGCTCATTAACCAATTAGCATAATTGCAGGTTATTATCAACACGGTGGTAACCTTCGCCAATAATAAACCAATATGAAAAAACCTTTTATAGCTTGTTTGCTATTGCTATTACTTACGCATACTGTTTTTGCTCAAAAGGAGCTTACCCGCGACGAACGTATGAAATGGTGGCGCGAAGCCCGTTTCGGAATGTTTATTCACTGGGGCGATTATGCCGGCTTGGGAGGCGTGTACAAGGGGCACGAAGTAGGGCGTGGCGGTGAGTGGATCATGAACAGGGGGAAAATTCCGGTAGCCGAATACCAACAGTTTGCTCAACAGTTTAATCCTGTAAAATATGATCCGTATGCCTGGGTAAAGCTGGCTAAAGAGGCAGGCATGAAATACATTGTGATAACTGCAAAGCATCATGATGGTTTTGCCATGTTTAAATCAAACGCCAGTAAATGGAATATTGCCGATGCTACGCCTTATGGTAAAGATGTTTTAAAACCATTAGCCGCTGCGTGCCGCAAATATGGTATTAAGCTGGGCTTTTATTATTCACAGGCCCAGGATTGGAATAATCCCGGTGGCGCTGCGGCACGTAAAATAAGCAGCGAAGGATGGGCAAACCCCGATTCGGCCAGGATTGATGCCTATACCAAAGAAAATAGTGGCCATTGGGACCCTGCACAAACATCAAGCACCATGGCTCAATATATTGATAAAGTAGCCGTGCCGCAGGTAAAAGAGCTGCTTACCAATTATGGCGATGTTGCTGTAATTTGGTGGGATACACCAACGGCAATGACGGATGAGTTTGCGCTAAAACTTCAGGATGTGTTAAAGCTACAGCCCAATATCATTACTAACGACCGGCTTAAACGTCCCAATTTTCCCGGCGACTATAAAACACCCGAACAAAAGATCCCCAACCTTAGTGAGCTTGACGGAAAAGATTGGGAAACCTGCATGACCATGAACGGCACCTGGGGCTATAAAAGTTACGACCATAAGTGGAAAACTCCCGAAACTTTAATTCACAACTTAATTGATATAGCCTCAAAAGGCGGTAATTACCTGTTAAATGTTGGCCCCACTGCCGAAGGTGAGTTCCCGCAGGAAAGCATAACTACCTTGAAAAAGATAGGCGAATGGATGAAGGTAAACGGCGAAGCTATATATGCTACCAAGGCAAGTCCGTTACAGCCGCTAAGCTGGGGGCGCTGCACGCTTAAGCCCGATGGTAAAAATACCATTCTGTATTTTTCTGTATTTAATTGGCCAACTGATGGTAAACTGGTAATTCCCGGGTTAAAAAATGAAGTTGTGAGTGCTAAAATACTTGCCGGCGGCAGCAGTTTAAAAACCGTTGTTAATGCCGATGGCATAAGTATAAATGTGCCCGATAATGCAAGCGATAGCATTGCTACTGTAATTAAGGTAGAGGTTAAAGGAGTTGTTGATGCACAGGCTGCTAATCCGGCCGACAAAATGAAAACAGGTGCATTGGATTAATAAGCTAAACTATTGTTAATGGTAAATTAAGTTACATGAAACCACAATTGCTAAAAGTATCATCTGGCCCCGCACAGTCCTTCAATGTACGGCGGGATTTAGTTCCTTCTGTCAATAATAAATGGCACTATCACCCGGAAGTTGAGTTGATCCACTTTGAAAAAGGTAGCGGAACTCAATTTATAGGCGATAGCATACGGCGGTTTAACACCGGTGATATTGTAATGGTGGGATCATACCTACCGCATTACTGGAGGTTTGATGATGTTTATTTTTCGCGGGATAATAAAGCCGAGGTTGATATCAGGGTTGCCCATTTTTGCGAGAATTTTTGGGGAAATGATTTTTTACAGCTGCCCGAGAACAAGAATATAAAAACAGTGCTTGAAAAAGCCAGGCGCGGTATACAAATTACCAGTAAAGTAAAAAAACAAATCGCCCAGATTATGGAAAGGCTGCTTGCTGCCGAAGGCGCGAAACGGATTTTATTATTGATGGAGGTGTTAAATACCATTGCTGAAAGCGACCACACTGATTGTTTATCATCAATTGGGTTCAGTCCGAATGTGGAGGAATCACGTAATGATGGCATTAATGTTATTTATGAGTACTCGCTGGCAAATTTCAAAAACAAAATACTAATAGATGAACTGGCCGAACTGGCCGGAATTAGTCCGAACTCGTTTTGCAGGTATTTTAAAGCCCGTACGCAAAAAACATATTCTAAATTTTTACTGGAAATTAAGGTTGGCCATGCCTGTAAATTACTTATAGAAAACAGGCTGCCATTAAAGCAACTATGTTACGAAAGCGGCTTTAATAATTTTGCAAATTTTCATAAATACTTTAAACAGATTACCGGCAAAAGCCCTTTAAATTACCAAAGGGAGTTTATCCCTGTAAAATCAAAAGTTTCATATGAATAAATTAGTACTATGTATTTACCTGGCTTTTTTTTGCGGCGGGGCTGTTTTAAACGCACAAACCAATAAACAAATAATAGTTGCAACAAGAAATGTGAATTTGGTATTTGCCGTGGGGGCCAATAACAGGATATACCAGGCATACCTGGGGAAACGGTTTTTAAATCAGCAGGATAATGGCTTAATCCCCAATGGAAAGCATGAGGCTTATATTGCCGGGGGGATGGAAGACCTTTTGCAACCCGCCATCCGCATAATTCATAGCGACGGTAACCCATCGCTCGAACTAAGCTATGTAAGCCACACTACAAAAAATGTTGATGAAAACATTTTAGAAACCGACATAATGTTGCAGGATCCCAAGTATCCGGTGCAGGTAATATTGCATTACCAGGCTTTTAATAAGGAGGATATCATAAAATCATGGACAGAAATTAAAAATGACGAAAAAGGTGAAATAACTTTAGAGAATTACGCCTCATCTATGCTGCATTTTGAGGCCAAAGATTATTGGCTTACACAGTTTCACGGCGATTGGGCCTCTGAAATGAAGATGCAGGAAAGCAAGCTTACCAGTGGCGTAAAAGAGATAGACAGTAAATTGGGCACCCGTGCCAATATGTACCAAACCCCGGTATTTTTCCTCGCACTAAATAAACCGGCAGATGAAACAACCGGGGAGCTAATTGCAGGCACATTAGCCTGGACAGGCAATTTTCAATTCCATTTTGAAATAGATGAACGCAACGCGTTAAGAGTAATATCGGGCATTAACCCCTATGCATCAGCCTATAAATTGAAAAAAGGCGAAACCTTTGCAACTCCGGCATTTATTTTTACTTATTCAACTACAGGAAAGGGACAGGCCAGCCGGAATTTACATCAATGGGCGCGTAATTATGGTGTACTGGACGGCGATAAACCACGCCTCACCTTATTAAATAACTGGGAAGCAACACATGTTAATTTTGATGAAAAAGAACTGGTGGGCTTATTTGATGATGCTACAAAACTGGGTGTCGATCTGTTTTTGCTTGATGATGGATGGTTTGGAAACAAATACCCCCGTGATAACGACAAAGCGGGATTGGGAGATTGGCAGGAGAACAAATTAAAATTACCAAACGGGATAGGCTATTTGGTTAAACAAGCAGAGGCTAAAGGATTAAAATTTGGCATCTGGCTTGAGCCGGAAATGGTAAATCCTAAAAGTGAATTGTATGAGCAGCATCCGGATTGGATTTTAAAATTACCTAACCGGGATGAAAATTATCAGCGCAACCAGTTAGTGCTGGATCTTACAAATCCTAAAGTAGCCGACTACGTATATCATACAGTGGTTGATATGCTAACTAAGAATCCCGGCCTGGCTTATATTAAATGGGATTGTAACCGGAGTATGAGTAATAACTGGTCGCCATATTTAAAGGATAGGCAGTCGGCTTTGTTTGTTGACTATACTTTAAGTCTTTATAAAATTTTAGATCGTATCAGGTTAAAATATCCGCATTTGCCAATTATGTTGTGTTCGGGAGGAGGGGGCCGTACCGACTACGGGGCTTTAAAATACTTCACCGAGTTTTGGCCTAGTGATGATACCGACCCTTTGGAGCGCGTGTATATACAATGGGGGTATAGTAATTTTTTTCCGGCCTCAACTATCTCAAGCCACGTTACCTCCTGGGGAAAACAATCTATCAAATTCCGCACAGATGTTGCTATGATGGGTAAGCTGGGTTATGATATTAAAGTAAGTAAAATGACAGATGATGAATTGCAGTTTAGCAAACAGGCTGTTAAAAACTATAGCCGGCTAAACAATATAATCTGGTTTGGCGATCTGTATCGCATAATTTCTCCCTACGATGAAAACCGTATGGTGGCTATCTATGTAAATACAGAAAAGTCGAAGGCTGTTTTGTTTAATTACAACCTTAACACAAGGTATAAAGAAGTACTTAACAGGGTGCGATTACAGGGGCTGGACAATAAAAAATTATATAAGGTGGAAGAAACAAACCTTATGCCGGGTGCCAAATCAAACCTTGCAGAAAATGGCCACGTTTTTAGCGGTGATTACTTGATGACTATGGGGCTTAATTTAACCCCTGGGAAGTTAATACCCTTAACCAGCATGGTAATAGAAATAAATGCAGAGAATTCAATAAGAGAAAATTAATATAAACTACTGATGCAATTTAAACAATACTCCATAATAGCGTTACTTGCAGGATTAATTATGCCAACAGCAAGGGCTCAAACTAAAACCGTTACCCTTGATTATTTTTTTAATAATGAATATCGTAAAAATGCATCGGGCACAATGGAGCGGTTTCATTATACCTGGGAGGATACCAAAAGTTCGGGGTATTCTATATGGGGTGATATTTTTAAACAAAATGGTGCAAGCCTGAAAAGCCTTACAGACGAGCCTACTGCAGAAAGTTTAAAGGGCACAGATATTTATGTTATTGTTGATCCTGATACCAGGAAGGAAACAGCCGATCCCAATTATATCGAGTCCCGGCATATTGACGCCATAACCTCTTGGGTTAAAAAAGGCGGTGTGCTGGTAATGCTTGCCAATGACAGTGCTAATGCCGAACTACCTCACTTAAATAGGCTGGCCGAAAAATTTGGCATCCATTTTAATGATGATTTATATAAGCATGTTATTGACAAACAATTTGAAATGGGCGCAATATCAGTGCCTCCGGGCAATCCTATATTTAAAACGGCCCGCAAAGTTTATTTAAAGGATATTGCAACACTTAAGCTATCATTAAATGCAAAACCGGTACTTACAGATAGTAATAAAGTGGTTGTGGCCACAGCCCGTTATGGCAAGGGGATAGTGTTTGCAGTTGGCGATCCCTGGATATACAATGAATACACCAACGGAAGGCTTACACCATCAATGGGCTTTGAAAATGATAAGGCGGCAGATGATATCACCAAATGGCTATTATCTCAAATACCCAAAAAGAAATGATTTATTGCATTAAAGCCCATTATGTGGCAAGCCAAAATATAAAACGCACTAAATAAATGTATTACAAACTATGTTTGACGTAAAATTTAAGTGGATTTTATCCGGGATATTTTGTGCTGACTTTATTTTTATATACTTTTAAAGGATGACAGGATGATGATTGCTAAAAATATAAGTTAGTTTAACGCTGTTTTAATAATTTATATTAAAAATAAAATTGAGCCGTTTCAACCGCTTTTAAATTTGGTTTAGTGTAACCAACCTGTACCAAAATAGATGAATAAATTGCTAATTAAGTTGCATAAACAAGCCATAATTATAATTTAATTGCGATACCAATTATAAAAACCAATTATTGATAATACAAACTTGCCCCAAAGCGTGCTGTATTATTTGATTTACGAAAAATGCTGTCTGAAGTAGAATTAATAACATTAATTAAGCAGGGGAATATCCGGGCCTTTGACGAGTTTTATAAAAGAAACTGGCGTGGCCTATACCAGGCCGCTTATCGTTCAACAGGTTCGTCTGATGACGCCAAGGATCTTGTTCAAACGGTTTTTATCAGTTTATGGAATTGCCGGTTCACGCTTTGCCCCGATCAATATAACTCATCGTACCTGCTGAGGGCTTTAAAGAATAATATCATCAATTTTTACAAAAAGGACGCCATCAGGAAAAGGGGAGTAGATGTGTTATCGCAGCTAAGCAGCGGTAACGAGTTTACTAACGAAGATGATTTAATTGCCAAAGAACTCTCCAATACAATTGAAGGCCGCATTAAGGAACTTCCCGGTAAAATGCAGCAGGTGTTTGTGTTATCGCGCCAGCAAAATTTATCTATCAGCGAGATATCCGAAATGCTCAATATAGCCCCTCGCACCGTAAAAAACCAGATTTCAAACGCCCTGAAAATATTACGCACAGGATTGGACGTGTTCCTGCTGATAACTTTTCTTTTTATAAAATAAATCTGGTACCAAAACCAGTTGCGCTTGTATTATAAGTGCCAATGCATAAACTGCCTTGTAAGCAGGATATTTTAAAACCAAATACACTTTTACAATAATGATAAAATGGCTAAAGCCTGGTTATAAGCCTATTGCCGGTGAAGCCCATCTGCAGGATGAGGTGGCGATGAAGGCTATAGAAAAGCAAATGTTAAATGCCATTCATAAAGAAATTTATGGGAAATGGTATTTTATCAAAACTACGTCGGGCAAATACGCTGTCGCGGCTTCGTTTGTGCTTTTATGTTGCTCTATAGCATTGGGCCTTAAACTATCCTTTAAAAATAAAATCAATTTTGTTACGGTAGCCACCGCAAATGGGCATATCAACATTATTGCCCTGCCCGATGGATCAAAGGTGTGGTTAAATTCGGGCTCATCTATCAGGTATCCGGATCGGTTTGATAAAACCCGCGAGATACAGCTCATTAACGGCGAAGCTTTTTTTGATATAAAGCACGACGATCATTCGCCTTTTATAGTTAACTACGGCAAGTTACACGCCCGGGTTTTGGGCACCGCCTTTAATATAAAATACTTTAAAAAAGTTAGCGACGTAAGGGTAACCGTAACAAGGGGGCGCGTTGAAGTTGGCAAAGGCCGCGAAAGTTTTGGCGTACTTGCGCATGACAACGAAGTATCCTACGATCAGTTGAGCAACCGGCACACCATCCGCAAGGTTGATTCACGAAAGATAGCCGCCTGGACAACAAACGAGATTAATTTATACGACGTTTCTTTTGCCGAATTGATGCTCAGGCTCGAAAATATCTATAACGTTCATATCACCTATGATCATGATAGATTGAACACGTTGCCAACAACCATTCATTTTTCAAATAGCGATAATTTACAGCAGGTGCTTGAAATTATTAAAATTATACATCGCGTTAGCTATACAGTAAAGGGAAAGGAGGTGATATTAGAAAAAATACCTAATAAATAGCAATCAAAAAATGCCAATGTCAGTGAGCAAAGCTCAGCAGACATCGGCACAGTAGTTAATGTAAGTTATTGGCAGGTTCCAAGCTAAACCAATGATTTACATAGTTTTTTAAGACAAAAACTTTGTAAAGATGATAAAAAAATTGACTAAATTTTTTACTTTTTTCATGAAAGTATCCCTAACTGTAGTAGTATGCTCCCTGGTTTTTTGCCAGTTATTGCTTGCTAAAACAGCAAACAGCCAGATTTCGGCCACGCTTGTCAAAATTTCTTTTGGTAAGGAAAGCCTGCAGAGCTCCATCAGTAAACTCGAAAAACAAACAGGCATCAAATTTTCCTACAACCCCGAAGACTTAAAGGGTTATTCGGTTAAACCAAAGAAATTTAAAGAGGAAAAACTGAGCGTTATCCTTAATTACCTGTTTGCTAAAACCCAGCTCACGTCTAAAGAAATTAACGATGGGATAGTGATTTTCGACAAAACAGCAACACCAAAAACCAGTTTGTTTACCGACACATCTCCCGGAGCAGAAATAAAAACCGAATCGGCCGATATTACCGTAACGGGCACCGTATCAGATATAAACGGCACCCTGCCGGGTGTGTCTGTGGTGATTGAGGGCAGTACCAAGGGTGTTGTCACCAATGCCAACGGTGGCTATTCGCTTAAAGCGGCTCCGGATGCTACGCTGGTATTTTCTTCCATCGGTTATAAAACACAAAAAATCAGTATCAACAACCAAACCGTTATCAATGTAACCATGGTAAGCGACCTTAGATCGCTGAGCGATGTTATTGTGGTTGGTTACGGTGTTCAAAAAAAATCGGATATAACAGGTTCCATAGTTTCTGTTAACGAGCAGATGCTTCGCGATATTCCAGCGGCAAATATAGGCCAGGCGTTACAAGGGCAGGCTGCTGGTGTTGATATTCAAAAAAGCGGCGGTAACAGCCATCCGGGCGCTACACCTTCAATTTTAATCAGGGGTACCAGGTCAATCAATGCCTCAAATTCACCATTGATCGTTGTTGACGGCCTTCCATTTAACGGAAGCCTTAATGACATAAACCCGGATGATATCACTTCTTTAGAAGTATTAAAGGATGCCTCTTCAACAGCCATTTATGGTTCAAGAGGTGCTAATGGCGTTTTGTTGGTTTCTACCCGTCGCGGTAAAAAAGGAGGTACATCAATAACCTACAGTGGTTATGCCGGCTTTAACAAGCCAATGGGCAATTATAATGTAATGAACGGCCCCCAATTTGAAGACCTGAAAAAATGGGGCCTTATAAACGGAAACCCTGGTAAATATTCGGGAATAGACGATCCTGCTTTTTTAACCGATGGTTCGTTTGCCCCGCAGGAAGTAGCTTCTATTAAAAGCGGGCGCAGTACCGATTGGCAAAACCTTATTTATAAAACAGGTTTTGTTACCGATCATCAGTTAGGTGTTTCGGGTGGGAATGATTTAACCCAATATGCTTTATCGGCTGGGTATTATAACGAAACCGGTATTTATTTTGGCCAGTCGTTTGTACGGTATTCAATGAAGCTAAGCATCGATCAGCAATTGGGCAAAAATGTTAAAATCGGCTTAAGCAGCTTAAATACCTTAAGCTATACCAATGGCGAAAACGCTAACCCACTCGGCCAGGCGCTTAGGGCAAGTCCGCTTTCTACCCCATATGATGATGTTACAGGCAATTTAGTAGGCTTTACAGCCGGCAGCGCCAACCAGGTATGGAACCCCCTTGCCAACTTTGTTCCCGGCGCGGTGGCTGAAACCCGCAAACGGTTCGGCACATTTACCACTGCTTATGCCGAGATTAACCTGGCTCCGGGCTTAAAATACCGGTTTAACGGGGGCGCCGAAATCCGTCCGGATATATATGGAAATTACTACGCCAGCGCGACTACCAACAACCTGGGCGGCGCATCTACAGCAAATAACCAAAGTACTTACAATTATAACTACACACTTGAAAATATTTTAACTTACGACAGAACAATTGCTCAAAAGCACCATATCAATTTTACAGGTCTTTACAGCTTGCAGGAAAGCCAGTCGCAGTCTAACTCATTCAGCTATAACAATATCCTGTCAGATGGTGTTCAGTATTTTAACCCGCAATATGGGGCCAACCTGAGCGGATCGGGCTCGTATTCAAAATGGGATATTATATCCTATATGGCAAGGGTAAATTACGGCTTTGCCAACAAATACCTGCTTACCTTAACCATGCGTTCAGATGGTTCATCGCGCCTGGCACCCGGTAACAAATATCATGTGTTCCCATCGGCCGCTGTCGCCTGGAATGTTACGCAGGAGCCTATGTTTAAGGATTCGCGTGTACTATCAAATCTTAAATTGCGGGTAAGCTACGGTACGGTTGGTAATACGGCAATTAACCCTTACCAAACTTTGGGCGCGTTAACATCTGTTAACTATAACTTTGGCTCTACAAACCTCACTGGTGCCTATCCAACAAACGTTCCCAACCCCAACCTTACCTGGGAGTACACATCTACATTGAACGCCGGTGTTGATTTTGGATTTCTCGATGGGCGGATAACGGGTGCCGTTGATGCTTATCGTCAGTCTACCAGGTCGTTACTGCTTCCATTGGCCTTGCCGCCAACATCCGGCATTCCCAACAGTATTTTAACCAACGTTGGCCAAACCCAAAACAAGGGTATCGAAATAAGCGTAAGCAGCGTTAATATACGGGGCAACGGCCGCAACACTTTTAGCTGGACCACCAGTGCCAACATTACCTTCAACCGCGGAGCGGTAACCAAATTAGCAAGCGGTGTTACCCAAGATATCGCGAATAACCTTTTTGTCGGGCAGTCTATCAATGCCATATTCGATTATAGAAAGGTTGGAGTATGGCAAAATACGGCCGCCGACACCGCCCTGGCTAAAAACCTGGGGCTTACCACTACGGGTACCGGTTCTGTTATAGGTACCATAAGGGTAGAAGATGTAAACAAGGATGGAAAGATCAATGCAAGCGACAGGATAGTACTTGGATCAGATCAGCCAAAATACACCGGTGGGTTTACTAATCGTATTGCCTACAAGGGTTTTGATTTTACCATAGTCGGAGTTTACAGGGTAGGCGGTTTAATAACCTCCCGGTTATTTCAAAGCGGCGGTTTTGTTAATACCTTCCAGGGCAATTATAATAATTTGAATGAAGATTACTGGACACCAACCAATCATCAAAATTATTATCCGAAGCCAAACTCCGCATCAACCAATACACCTTACTCATCGTTACTGAGTTATTTTGATGGTACTTTCCTTAAAATAAGGAGCGCTACCCTGGGTTATTATATGCCCGAATCAATAACAAAACGTATTAAGGCAAAGTCATTAAGAATATATGCAACGGCGCAAAACCCATTTATACTTTTTTCGCCGTATCGCAATACCTTTCACGGTCTTGATCCCGAAACAGCCGGAAGCTTAGCTATTGATACTCCGCCAACCAAGTCATTTACATTCGGTATTAACATGACGCTTTAAATTAAAATAAGATGAAAAGGATATCTATATATTTAAACACCTGTTTATTTTTAGGTCTGATGGTTACCTCGTGTAAAAAAACACTGGTAGAAGCTCCTAAATCAACACTTACTCCCGCTTTTTTTACAACAACCCAGGGTTTTCAGTCGGGCCTTACGGCAGCATACGCCGGCTTCAGGACCATTTGGGGGCCTGATACCTATTTAGAACTCACGGTACCCGGTACTGATGAATTTATTGCCGGTAACGATGGTAATAACGGCCTGGTTAAATACAACAGCAACTTTAACACCGCTGATGGTATAGTAGCCGGCGTTTGGAAAAACTGCTACACCTATATCAATACCTGTAACGGGCTGATTGAAAATGCCCCGGCCAACCTCGACGCCGCTACAAAAGCGAGTTTACTTGGCGAGGCTAAATTTTTGCGGGCAAATTATTACTTTATATTAGTTCAGTTTTGGGGCGATGTTACCTTAAACAAAAGCTTTCAGGCAACCCCGACAACATCTGCTGACCGCGCCCCGATGGCCGATGTGTATAACTTCATTATCCAGGATCTTAAAGACGCCATAGCTGCTTTGCCCGCAGGGCCGTTAACCAATGGCGTACAACCAGGCAGGGCCACTAAAGCCGCAGCTGA
Source organism: Mucilaginibacter sp. P1_D10 (assembly GCF_056406215.1). Lineage (NCBI taxonomy): Bacteria > Pseudomonadati > Bacteroidota > Sphingobacteriia > Sphingobacteriales > Sphingobacteriaceae > Mucilaginibacter > Mucilaginibacter sp. P1_D10. The sequence continues at coordinate 396,842 of NZ_JBFUAP010000004.1, forward strand.
GCATATGCTTGCAAAGGTTTACTTAACAAGGGCAGGCTCATCGGCCAAACAAGCTGATGATTATAAAAATGCCTATACCAACGCTATTGATTTAATTACCAATGTTGCTCCGGGAGCGGGCATAAAGTTGCAACAGGATTTTGGAAAGGTATTTGCCGAAGGCAATGAAAGCAACAGTGAAATATTGTGGACGGTGCAACACACCACTACACTAGCCTACAACGGTTCGCCTTTGCAAAACAACAGCGGCCCCGATAACCTTTTGTGCCATTTGTTTGTGCCCAAATATGAGGTACAGCCGGGTATGCAGCGCAGCACTCTTTATGGCCGCCCTTACATACGGGTGGTACCTACTCATTGGCTAACCGATACCGTGTTTAAAGAACGGGTAAATGATCAGCGGTATAATAAAACATTTCAAACCATGTGGTTGTGTAACAACGCTGCATCTATACCAAACTGGCCCAATCCTTTACCTGCCGGGGCACCGGCGGGTGCGCAGCCCGGTGCTCCTAAATATGCCGTAGGCGATACCGCCATATGGATGCCGGGTTATGCCATGACTGCCAGCCAAATTGCAGGGTACCGTTACCAGGTTCTTCCGCCAAATAAATATAGTATTGCTTTATCACCGGCCATGATCAAGTATTTTGATACCAAACGGCCCGATCAAAATTCGCCATCCAGCAGGCCCATCATCATATACCGGCTGGCCGAAACCTATTTAATTGCTGCCGAAGCATTATATATGGATGGCCGTGCAGCCGATGCCGTGCCATATATAAATGCGGTGCGCGAAAGAGCTGCTTATCCATCGGGCAATGCTGCCGCAATGGATATCACTGCCGATAAAGTTACCCTGGATTTTATTTTAGACGAGCGGTCGAGGGAGCTATGTGGTGAACTGGTACGCTGGCTTGACCTGGCCCGCACCGGTAAACTATTGGAAAGAGTAAAGCTGCACAATACCGATAGCAAAAATAATATTAAACCATTTCACGTGCTGCGCCCAATTCCGCAAGCACAAATTGATGCTACAATTACCGGTACTCCGTACCCTCAAAACCCTGGCTGGTAAACCAGGGTTTTGAGAATAATTTAAGTGTCAACCTATAAAACATTAAGTAACAATAAAACCTTATGAAAAAATACAACCCAATACCGGGTATCCTGATTATTTTTCTTTTGTTTTTTTATTGCCTTGGGGCCCGGGCTGATGTTAAGTCATCTCCGGAAACATCACCTTATAACGTAAAACTTTATGGCGTAAAAGGAGATGGCAAAACCATTGATACAAAAGCGATTAATAAAGTAATAGATGCGGCGGCGGCGGCTGGCGGGGGTACTGTTTACTTTCCGGCGGGCAATTATTTATGCGGTTCCATTCATCTCAAAAGTAATATCTCTTTGTATATAGACCAGGGAGCTACAATAATTGCAGCTCCAATTGCTGATGATTCGGGTTATGATTTACCCGAAGACAAGATCGACAACAAATACCAGGATTTTGGGCACAGGCATTGGCATAATAGTTTGATATGGGGCGAAAACCTGCACGATATTTCCATATTAGGTCCGGGTACCCTTTGGGGAAAAGACCTGGTACGGAGTAATAAAGGAGAAGATGACAAGCGCCCGAACAAAACCATCAGTCTTTATTTATGCCGAAATGTGATCATTAAAGACATATCTATACTGCATGGTGGCTGGTTTGGCATCCTGGCTACCGGGATAGATAACTTTACTATTGATAATGTGAAGATGGATACCAACCGCGACGGGATGGATATTGACTGCTGCCGTAATGTGCGTATTTCCAATTGCAGTATTAATTCGCCCTATGATGATGGTATATGTTTGAAAAGCACCTTTGGGCTTGGCTTTGCCCGCGCTACAGAAAACGTTACCATCACCAACTGCCAGGTAAGCGGTTATGATGAAGGTTCGTTTTTAGACGGCACTTTTAAACGGAACGAAAAAAAATACTCCGATGGCAATCCTACAGGCCGTATAAAAATGGGCACCGAATCAAATGGTGGATTTAAGAATATCACCATTTCAAATTGTGTATTTGATTATTGCCGTGGTTTGGCTCTTGAAACTGTTGATGGCGCGCTTTTAGAAGATGTTACCATTACCAATATCACCATGCGCGATATTGTAAACGCCCCCATTTTTGTTCGGCTTGGGGCACGTATGCGCGCGCCCGAAGGTACACCTGTAGGCGCACTCAGAAGAGTTATCATCAGCAATGTGGTATGTTATAATGCAGATAATAAGCATGGCGCAATCATAAGCGGAATCCCCGGCCATGATATTGAAGACCTGCGGTTAAGTAACATCAGGATCTATTACAAAGGTGGTGGTACTAAAGAACAATCAACACGCGAAGTGCCTGGTTTAGAAAAAGAGTATCCCGAACCATATCGTTTTGGTACAATGCCGTCCTACGGTTTCTTTATCCGCAATGTAAAAGATCTTAAAATGAACGACGTAGAGGTGAGCTATATGGATGAAGATTTTCGCCCGGCATTCATACTTGATCACGTGACAGGTGCCGATTTTCAGCATATTAAAGTGCAGAAAGCGGCCAATACACCGGCATTTGTTTTAAATGAAGTAAAAGATTTTAACATATATAACAGTTTGCCGGTTGCAAACACCAGGATGGTGGATGTGAATAAGAAGGAACTTTAATAAAATAGATAATTGCATGAAAAGTAAACTATCCAGGTCATTAATAATACTTACAGCGCTTGCCGCAAGCGTGATACTTTATGCCCTAACACCGGCAGCCGATGTAGTGCCCGACGCCGATAATGCTGGTTTAAAATTGCCTGCCGGCTTTGGCGCCTTAAAAGTTGCCGAGACCGGTGCCAAAGCCAGGCATTTGGTGGTTACGCCTCAGGGCGATATTTATGTAAAGCTGGCAAAAGTTACCAAAGAAGGTAAAGGTATTTTAGTATTTCATGAAGCTGCAAATGGCAAGGCCGAACTTAAAACCAGCTTTGGCACTTACGGTGGTACCGAGGTTTATTTAAAAAACGGATACCTGTATGCTTCATCCAACACCGAGGTGTTTAGGTACAAGGTGAATGATAAAAATGAAGTGATCAATCCGGATCAGCCCGAAAAAATAATTACCGGTTTAAAGGCGGGCCGCCAGCATGAAACCAAATCGTTTGTATTGGATAACGATGGGAATATTTATGTAAACATAGGTGCCTGGTTTAATTCGTGCCAGGAAAAAGACCGGGGCTTGCATTCACCCGGAATACCGGGTTGCCCGATATTGGATTCGATGGGAGGAGTATGGCAGTTTAAAGCTGACAAATTAAACCAAAGCTATGGCGATGGTGTACGATATGCAACCGGGCTGAGGAATATGGTAGGTATGGACTGGAACCAGCAGGATAACCAGCTTTTTGTAATGCAGCATGGCCGGGATAACCTTAACAGTTCATGGCCCGAGCTGTACACAACCAAACAATCGGCCGAGTTGCCTGCCGAATGTTTGTACGCGCTTAAGAAAGGAGATAACGCCGGCTGGCCTTATATGTATTATGACCAGATCCAGCATAAAAAGATGCTGGCCCCTGAGTATGGCGGTGATGGAAAGAAAGAAGCCGACGCTAAATTTCTTGATCCGGCTGCTGCCTATCCCGGTCATTTGGCACCCAATGGTTTGTTGTTTTATACAGGCAGCCAATTCCCTGCAAAATACAAGAATGGGGCCTTTATAGCCTTTCATGGGTCCTGGAACCGGGCACCCGAACCACAGGCCGGGTACTTCGTGGTTTTTCAACCATTTAAGAACGGGAAACCTGATGGCGACTGGGAAGTATTTGCAGATGGCTTTTCGGGTTCGCCGGAAAAAACGGCAGCCGGGCGTGCCGATCATCGCCCCTGCGGGCTCGCCCAGGGAGCTGATGGTTCTTTGTATGTTACCGATGACTCAAAAGGTACCATTTACCGTATTATCTACACTAAAAAGTAACAGCCGAAATGAAAAAATATTTAATGGTTATCATCTTCATTTTTAACTGCTTCCAGTTAATGGCTCAGGTTAAAACTCAGGCAAAAAACCACACTAAACACCGGCAAAGCTTAGTAATAGATGGCAAAAGCATATATGTAAAATATTGTTTAACCTGCCACCAGGCAGATGGGGGTGGGGTACCCAATATGAATCCCCCATTAATAAAAACATCTTATGTGTTGGGCGATAAAACACGCCTGATTAAGGTTGTGCTTAACGGGTTTTCGGAAAACGTTGATATTGATGGTGAATCATACTCCAACGTGATGCCGGCACATGATTTTTTGAAAGACCAGGAAATTGCAGCCGTGCTAACCTATGTCAGAAAAAACTTTACCAATAAAGCGGGGCCCATAAATACGGCACAGGTAAAAGCAGTAAGAGCCGCTAATAAAAAATAAATCGTTATTTAAAACAGATACCTCATTATGAAATCATTCTTATACATATTACTAATGGTTTGCCCGGCGATAGCATTTGGGCAGGGTGCCAATACGGAAGAAGTTGTTCGCCGGGTTGCCGACAATATAATTCAAAACACTTCATTTAAATTTATCAATGCCAATACCAAAGAAAAATACGATTCGACCAAAGGTTTGGCATCGTCAGCGGATATTAAAGCGGATAGCAAATACAATAAGTGGGCCTATGTAAACGGTGTTTTAGCCATTGGCATGGTGCAAACTGCCGATGTGCTTAAGGATAAAAAATACTCGGAATATTCGCAGCACAACTTTGCATTCATTTTTGATAACCTTAATTATTTTGAAACTCTTTACAAAGCTAAAACAGTACCGCGGGTAGAATATGGTTCGGTATTCAATATCACCAACCTTGATGCTTGCGGGGCAATGTCTGCCGGTTTGTTTGATGTAAATGCCCTGGCGCAAAGAAAAGATTACCAGGCCTATTTAGAAAGGTCTGCAGCTTATATTTTAACCAAGCAGATGCGCCTGGCTGATGGTACGTTTGCACGGCCCCAACCTCGTTTCGGCACGCTTTGGGCCGATGACATGTTTATGAGCATCCCGTTTTTAGCCCGGATGGGCAAGCTTACCGGCGATACTAAATATTTTGATGATGCTATAAAACAGGTTGAGAATTTCAACAAATATCTTTATGATCCTGCTACAGGCCTTTTCTTTCATAATTATTATTCTGACGATCAAACCAATGGCGTAGGTCATTGGGGGCGCAGCAATGGCTGGATAGCCATGGCACAGGTTGAACTGTTGAATAATTTACCGGCAAACCATCCCAAACGCCCCGAACTGATCAAACTGCTGTTAAGGCAAATTGTGGGTTACTCCCGTTACCAGGATCAAACCGGTTTATGGCACCAGTTATTGGATAAACCCGATTCATACCTGGAAACTTCAGTTACAGCTATGTACACTTATGCTGTAGCCCGTGCAGTAAACCAGGGCTGGATCAATGAAAAATATTTAGCCATAGCCCGCGAAGGATGGGATGGGTTAAAAACCAAAATTACGGCCGCCGGAGAATTGCAGGATGTTTGTATTGGTACCAACATGGATACCGACATTAAATTTTACTACACCAGGCCAACCGAGCTAAACGATACACATGGTTTAGGAGCCTTATTATTGGCCGGAACCGAAATGCTTAAAGCAGAAAGGAAAAAATAACCATGTACAAGCTAATCAGGCTATTGTTGGGCATTATCCTTACGGTAGCATGTAAATTAAGTTTGTTTGCGGCTAATGTAGATATCTCTGCTTACGGTGCTGTAGGCGATGGTACAACATTAAATACCGCGGCTATTCAAAAAGCAATTGACGCTTGTTATAAAACCGGCGGTGGTAAAGTTATTATTCCTTCGGGAGTGTTTTTAACAGGCACAATCGCACTGAATGATAATATTACGCTGCAGCTAAACAAAGGCGCTGTTTTATTAGGCAGCACCGATGTTAACGATTATAAAAACCTTGATCCCTTTGTGGATGGGCTTGGTATAAGTGTTGGCTGGGCGCTTGTTGTTGCGGTTGATAAAAAAAATATAGGCATAGCGGGCGAGGGTAGCATTGATGGCCAGGGATCAAAACTGAAAGCGCAGCAAATATTAACCGATACACGCGCCGAATCGCAGCGCTGGGGCAGGCGCCCGTTTTTATTGCGTATTGTACGCTGCCAGGCTGTAACAATAAATGGTGTTACCTTAAATTATGCCGCAGCCTGGACATCTCATTACTTTCAATGCAAACAGGTAAGTATAAAAAATGTAAAAATTGTAAGCAGGGGCGTAGCGCATAATGATGGTATGGATATAGATGGCTGCCAGGATGTTACTATTAAAGATTGTGATGTGGTAAGCGGCGACGACGCTTTGTGTTTTAAAACAACATCAAGTAAAATGGCCTGTAAGAATATTGTTGTTTCGGGATTGCGGTTAAAAAGCGGCCAGGGGGCTATCAAGATAGGAACCGAATCCATGGCGGCATTTGAGAACATCAACATATCACAATGTTATATTTACGATACAGCCAACGGGGGTATTAAGCTGCTTTCGGTTGATGGTGCAAATATCAGGAACGTTCAAATTAGTGATATTACCATGGTTGAGGTAAAAACGCCTATACTCATTCGTTTGGGTGCCAGGTTAAGTGTATTCCGTAAAGATCAGGATAGCCAGCAATCTATAGGCACTATTGAAAACGTAACCATCAAAAATATAAAAGCAAAAGCGGCCGATAACGCACAGCTAATGCCGCCATCGGGTATCCTGATAACGGGTATCCCCGGGCATGATATTAAAAACCTGGTATTGGAAAACATAGAGATAAACCTTGCAGGTGGCGGAAGTAATGAAAATGCCAGGCAGGTTGTGCCCGAGGCCATTGATAAATATCCGGAAATAAAAACATTTGGTCCGCTGGTACCGGCCTACGGTGTTTGGGCCAGGCATGTGGATGGACTAAAGATTAGCAATATTAAATTTACCCTAAGCCATAATGATCTTCGGCCAGCCATTATCTGTGAAGATGGGAAAAATATAGAGCTTAATTCCTGTATAATTCCAGAAACAACCGGCGCCCGGGCCGTAATAAGGTTAGAGAATGTTGCCGGGGCGCGAATAGATAATACTACTGTAACCGGATCTGCGGATGCATTTGTGCGTGTTGAAGGCAATGCAAGCCGTGATGTACATATCCTGGAAAATAAAATCCCCGGCATACAAAAAAAGGTTGAGCTATCTGCCGATCTGAAAGCCGGAACAGCTGTTTTGCATTAGAATAACACATTGATGATCAATATCAAATGAAGGCAAATATTTGCAAAGTATTTTTAGGCTTAGTTTTTTTACTGCCCTGCAGGCTTTATGCCCAGCAGAGTGCTTTACCTAAGCAAACCGACCGATGGGCCATCCAACCCGATGGAAGTATCAAATGGTCTATTAACGGCAGGTTACCGCATACAGATCATATCGAAATGTCGGGAGAAAAAGTATCTGTCTGGGTTCAGTATGGGTTAGACAGCGCTGGCAGATCGTCTGTTTTGCGAACGGTGGTGTTCCCAACATTCAGAATGCTGCCCGATGGTACCCGTACCCACATTGATTATACTTTTCAGGATAGCGGACTGCCCCGGTTTTACATTAATAACCGACAGTTAAAAACTGATTTGGCCAGTGGGAAAAAATCGGGCGATCTTTCGTACAATATCAAAAGCATCAGCCATAAAGGCATTATGCGGATTGAGGCGACAACAAGCAACCCGGCGCTAGTAAAAATTGAACGGAGTATTTTCCCCTCGGTGGATAAACCTATGGTTATTGAAAAGTTTGTGTTCACTAATATTACCGATAAGCCGGTCACCATTTCCATGGAATACTTGCGGCATGAGGTCAGGACGGATAGTCTTAAAAGTAAAGTAAGACCCCATTCCATCATCATGGCATCTGCAAATAATGGCAGCCGTATAGTGCAACCTGGTGAGCATACAACTTTCGCGGTTTATTATCTGGCAACAGATTTTCCCGGTCAACCCATTACGGTTAATGCAGATGCAGAAGAAAAAGCCCGTGAAAAACGTGTAAATACAATTTTGTCGCCGCTGCAATTGAAAACACCCGATACGTTATTGAATACTGCGTTCTCCTTTGCCAAGATCAGGGGAACAGAGAGTATTTACAAAACCAAAGCAGGCTACCTGCATGGGCCGGGCGGGCTGGCTTATTACGCCGCCATCTGGGCAAATGACCAGGCCGAATATATTAGTCCCTTTTTTGCGTTTTCCGGAGATAGTATCGGTAACCTATCGGCAATGACTTGTTACCGCCTATTTGCCAGGTATATGAACCCGGAGTACAAACCTATACCCAGCTCCATAGTTGCCGAAGGCGACGCCGTATGGAAAGGTGCCGGTGACCGTGGCGATCAGGCTATGATTGCCTATGGCGCTTCGCGGTATGCATTAACTTATGGTCGCCCCGATTCTGCAAAAGTATTGTGGCCACTCATTACCTGGTGCCTGGAATATAGTCACAGGAAGCTAAACGACCAGGGTGTGGTTACTTCAGATCATGATGAGCTGGAAGGCCGCTTCCCATCGGGTAAAGCCAACCTGTCAACCAACAGCCTTTATTACGACGCGTTGATATCGGCGGCTTATCTTGGTGAACAATTACATCAGCCAAAAGAACAAACAGATGCATATTTAAAACAGGCCGCAGCGCTTAAAAGTAATATCGAAAAATACTTCGGAGCAACCATAGAAGGCTTTAAAACCTACAAATACTACGAAACCAATGACGTACTGCGTGCCTGGATCTGCCTGCCCCTCACCATGGGTATTTTAGACAGGAGCGAAGGAACCATCAATGCCCTTTTTTCGCCCCGCTTATGGACGGCTGACGGATTAGCTACTGAGGCCGGCAAAGAAACTTTTTGGGACCGCTCCACCCTATATGCGCTTCGTGGCGTGCTACAGGCCGGTAAAACAGAAAAAGCAGTGGATTACCTGCGCTATTATTCACGCAGGCGATTATTGGGAGAGCACGTGCCTTACCCTGTAGAAGCCTATCCCGAGGGTAACCAAAGGCATCTATCGGCCGAGAGCGGACTTTACTGCAGAATATTCACCGAAGGCTTATTTGGTATGCGGCCAACCGGCTTTAACAGCTTCAATTGCACGCCGCGGCTGCCAAATGGCTGGAATGAAATGGCGCTAAATAATATCCATTCCTTCGGGCACGTGTTCAACCTTAAAATATCGAGGCTGAATAAGGAGAAGTTAAATATTACCATAACAGAGGGTGCCAAAACCACCAGGTACAAAGTAAATGATGGGAGTACACAAGCGGTAATTTTATAGGTATCAATAACCAACAACTAATATAACTATGATGAGCAAACTTTTTAAATACATCCTGTCTGTTTTAATGGTGGTTACTGCTTATGACAGTAATGCCCAAACACATCAACTGGAAAAGCTTTGGGAAACGGATACGGTTATAAGAGTTCCCGAATCAGTTTTGCCGGATTTTAAAAAAGGTATATTATATGTATCAGAGATAGATGGAAACCCTAACGCAGTTGATGGTAAAGGAGGTGTAGCGAAGCTTACTGTTGATGGAAAGATCATTAACCTTGATTTTACAACCGGTTTAAACGCACCAAAAGGGCTGGGAAGGTTTGGTAATGAGCTGTACGCCGCAGATTTGTCTGAGATTGTAGTTATTGATATCAATACGGGTAAGGTTAAAAACAAGATTGCTATTGATAGTGCCAAAGCCTTAAATGACATTACTGTTAATGATAAAGGCGTTGTTTATGTATCTGATAGTAAAACAAAAAAAATACACCGTATTGAAAATGGCCATACAACTACGTTTTTAACAAACGTAAGCGGTGTAAACGGGCTCAAAGCTATCGGTACAGATCTTTATATACTTGGCGGGCAAAAATTTATGAAAGCAGATAGCCAGGGTAATTTAACACAAATAACCATGCTAAGCTGCGGAGGTGATGGCCTTGAACCTGTTGGTAATGGCGATTTCCTGGTTACCTGCTGGTCGGGCCATATATTTTATGTAAGTGCCGATGGTAAAATAGAAACCCTGCTTGATACACAGGAGCAAAAGATAAATACTGCCGACCTGGCTTATGATGCCGTGAAACACATTTTGTATGTGCCCACCTTTTGGGCTAAAAAGGTAATGGCCTTTAAGTTAACAACAGCTAAATAATATGAGGCTTTGTAAAATACGTCTTCTTGTAAAATATTTAGTTGTTGCATGTTTGGTAGGCGCTGAATTTGCAAGCGCACAAACAAATAACAACGACGCATATTTAAAACTTTGGTACACCAAACCGGCCGTTGCCTGGGAAGAGGCCTTGCCCCTGGGAAATGCTACCACCGGCGCTATGGTGTTTGGCGGTGTTAACCACGAGCATTACCAGCTTAACGACCATAACCTCTGGTCGGGCTACCCCGAAGCCGGCAACAATCCACAGGCATCAGCGCATTTGCCCGAAGTACGAAAGGCCGTGTTTGATAACGATTTTGATAAAGCGGCAGAGATATGGAAAAAGTATTTACAAGGGCCATACACGGCGAGGTATCTGCCCTTAGGCGATCTGCTGCTTAACTTTAACCTGAAAGACAGTGTACATTACTACCGCGACCTGAACTTAAATAACGCGGTTTCGACAGTGAGGTTTGAGGCTGGTGGTGTGCATTATCAACGGGAAACATTTATAAGCTACCCGGATAAGGTAATGATAGTGCGTATTACGGCAGATAAAAAAGGTGCTATTAATTTCACAGCTAATTTGCAAAGCAAGCTTCGCTTTAGTGTTATGAATGACGGCAATAATACGCTGATATTAAAGGGTAAAGCCCCAAGTTATGTGGCTAACCGGGACTATGAACCACGGCAGGTAATTTATGATGAACCCAAAGGGGAGGGTATGAGTTTCCAGATTAACCTCAAAGTGAAAAATGATGGCGGGCGGGTGATAGCCGATAACAATGCATTACAGGTTACGGGCGCTAACCAGGTTATACTTTATTTAACCGAGGCAACCAGCTTTAACGGTTTTAATAAGTCGCCGGGGTTGCAGGGTAAAAACCCGGCCATTGAGGCCAATGCCGGCTTGCTTGCCGCATTGCAAAAAACATACGAGCAACTCAGGCAAAGGCACATCGCAGATTATCAGCGCCTGTTTAAACGGGTGAGTTTTAATTTGGGTACAGATGCCGGTATGGTAAAACAACCTACAGATGAACGGCTCAGGAGTTTTAGTGTGGCTAATCCCGATAAGCAATTACAAACACTGTATTACCAGTTTGGCCGTTATTTACTGATTGCCAGCTCAAGGCCGGGCAGTGCGCCTGCCAACCTGCAGGGTATCTGGAACGACCAGGTGATACCGCCCTGGGGCAGTAATTATACCACCAACATCAATACCGAAATGAATTACTGGCTGGCCGAGAACACCAATCTTTCGGAGTGCCACCAACCTTTATTTGATTTTCTGAAAGAGCTTGCCGTGAACGGCGCAATTACAGCCAAAGTAAATTATAACATTAATGAAGGCTGGGTACAACATCATAACAGCGATATCTGGGCTAAAACATCAACCGTTGGTAATTTTGACCATGACCCCAGAAGCGCGGTACGATGGACAGCCTGGCCAATGGGAGGTGCCTGGATGAGTCTTCATTTATATGATCATTACCTTTTTACCGGCAATAAGCTTTTTTTGAGCAAAACCGCATACCCTATTATTAAAGGCTCTGCACAGTTTATGCTGCACTGGCTGGTAACCGATCCTAAAACAGGCTACCTGGTAACAAATCCTTCTACCTCGCCCGAAAATACCATTAAAATCAGTGGTAAGGAATACCAGGTAAGTATGGCTTCTACTATGGATATGTCCATCATCCGCGAGTTGTTTCAGGATTGTATAAGCAGCGCGGAGATATTGGGTACCGATAAAGTGTTTGCAGCCCGGGTAAAAGCTGCATATGATAAACTTTATCCATTTCATATAGGTAAACACGGCCAGATACAGGAGTGGTTCCAGGATTGGGATGACACCGCAGATACCCATAGGCATATATCACATTTGTTTAGTTTATTTCCGGGCAGGCAGATCTCTGTGTTTAATACGCCCCGGTTAGCTGCTGCTGCAAAACAATCTATGATCTATAGGGGCGACGTGAGCACAGGCTGGTCGATGGCCTGGAAGGTGAACTGGTGGTCGCGGATGCACGATGGCAATCATGCCTATAAAATATTAGGCGCAGCATTTAACTATATGGACCCCGTGCAAAAAAAGGGACAAATGAGTGGCGGCGGAACCTACCCCAATTTGTTTGATGCTCACCCGCCCTTCCAGATCGACGGAAATTTTGGAGGAACGGCTGGTATGACCGAAATGTTATTACAAAGCCAGGATGGTGAAATAGAATTGTTACCGGCCCTGCCCGATGCCTGGGCCGATGGCAGCATTAAAGGCATCAAGGCCCGCGGAAACTTTGAGGTAGCCATCGACTGGAAAAAAGGAAAATTGAGTAGAGCGCTGATCAAATCGAACATTGGAGGCAATTGCCGCCTACGAACCCCGATACCTGTAAAAGTGGTTGAGGTAAGCAGTAAAGCGGCTACAGGTATCAACAAAAATAGTTTAGTTACGCCACCGGTAACACCGGTTTACCTGAGGGCAGATGATGCCAAACTACCGGATCTATCCTTTAATAAAGGTTATATAATTGACTTTGCTACAGAAAAAGGTAAAACCTATACCACTATACCTAACTAACATGATAATAAATTTAAAAGGCTTTTTGCTGGTTTGTTTGTTTTGGAGTTTCACCGGAACGCTCTACGCGCAATCTATCACCTGGACGGAAGTAGAACCCGGAATATGGAAAGGCATTATAGGTAAGCCCGAAGAATTTGACCTGCTGAAAGTCGCAGGGGTACAACCCTATCATGCCGGTTTAGCGCAAATGCCAAAGGCCGCCTTCCCCTTGCCACAGCAGGAAATTACAGGCAGTGTACAGGGCGGTAAAACTTACCTGCGCTTTCCATTGGAAAAAAAAGAGCAGTTGTTTGGTTTCGGTTTAAATTTCCAGACTGTATTTCAGCGCGGTAAAGTGCTTACGCTGCATGTTGACAATTATGCCGGCAAGGATAATGGGCGCACCCATGCGCCCACGCCCTTTTATGTGTCATCCAACGGATATGGTGTGTTTATCAACTCGGCCAGGTACATCAATGTATATGCAGGTACAGCAGTAAGGCGAGACAGTAAAGTAGCTCCCGATGTAAAAGACAGGAATCTTGATAAAACATGGAGCTCGCATCCATATTCAGATGGTGTGGAAATGTTGGTGCCTGCCTCCGGCGTAGAGATCTATGTATTTGCTGGTCCCACTATGCTGGATGCCGTAAGGCGCTATAATTTATTAAATGGCGGTGGTTGTTTGCCACCGCGCTGGGGCCTGGGATTTACCCAGCGCATGCAGCGTTTAACCGACGCGGAGGGTGTAGCTGCTGAAGCGAAGGCATTTGAGGAAAAAGGTTATCCATTGGATTTTATCGGGCTTGAACCAGGCTGGCAAAGTAAATCATACCCCTGTACTTTTGAGTGGGATGCAAGCCGGTTCCCTGATCCTAAAAGTTTTATACAGGATATGCTGAAAAAGAATATCAGGCTCAATTTATGGACCAATCCTTATGTATCTCCCGAGGCGCCGGTTTATAAAAGTATTTTACCTTACAGTGGTTCGCATACGGTTTGGAACGGCATAATACCCGATATAAGTATGCCCGAAGCACGCAAGATATTTTTTGGCGAACTGGAAAAAGGCAAAATAGATATTGGCATCAGCGGCTATAAAATGGATGAAGTTGATGGCGGGGACAATTATTTATGGCCCGATGTTGCAACCCTCCCCTCGGGCCACGATGCAGAGCAAATGCGCCAGACGTATGGCTTAATGATGCAGCGCTACACCAGCGAAATTTACCATGAACGTAATCAACGCACATTTGGCCTGGTTCGCGCTTCAAATGGTGGTGGCTCTTCATTTCCTTATGTTATCTATAACGATTATTACGATCACCGCGATTTTATAACAGCATTGGTAAACAGTGGTTTTGCAGGTGTGTTATGGACGCCCGAAGTACGTTCTTCCAAAACCGGCGAGGAATGGTTACGCAGGTTTCAGTCGAACGTTTTTTCGCCTATGGCTATGATCAATGCCTGGGCCAGCGGTACCAAGCCATGGTCATTTCCGGAGGTTGCCGAACAGGTAAAAACAATGGCCAACCTGCGCATGCAGATGATGCCTTACTGGTATAGCGAATTTGCCAAATATCACTTTGAAGGCATCCCGCCTTTCAGGGCCATGTACCTGGAAGATGGCTTTGTTGGAGGAGACGCCAAAAATGAAAACAAAAAAGTAAACCTGGAGGAAAACCCATATGAAGAGGCAATTACCAAAGAAGTTAAAGACCAGTATATGGCCGGCGAATATTTGCTGGTAGCACCAATATTTGCCGGGCAAACCAGCAGAAAAGTGATTTTGCCAAAGGGTAAATGGTACGATTTTTATACCGGGAAGTATGCAGGTGACGGAGAAGTCATCAACGTTACACCGGGTCTGGATAAAATACCGGTTTATGTAAAGGACGGCGGCATTATACCCATGATGCCGGTAATGCTGCACGCGCCTAAAGCAGGGCAGAAGGTTGACCTGGAGGTGAGGTATTATGGCAGCAAACCGGGTACTTATTCTTTATATGATGATGACGGAGAAACGTATGACTATGAAAAGGGCAATTATACCTTCCGGAAGATTGTGGTGAGTAAAGTAAACGGGAAATTAAAAGGTACAATTACCCCGGCATTAAAGGGGAAACCAGATAATGTTGGGAACGTGATTTTCAAAGCAATGACAGAATTATAGCTTTTTGATAAAAAACATTGTAGTTCTTCTTTAGGAATGACAACTACAACGTTATCGGGCAGGGGGTAATATACCGCAGGGTGTTTTACAGCCCGATGAGGATATTTTAAAAATGAACATAGCCGGTTTGAAAACCGTCATAGACCTCAACACCTGCGGAACCATTATCCCTACTCAGGTTTTTGGTGAAGCGATAGCACAAACCGGTAGGGGCCGCATTGTGAATATCTCGTCGATATTTTGAAGTTAGAACAGATGCAAATGCCAATCTTCTTTCTTACCCTTGATTCTAACTGTCTTGTTTCTTATTTCTTGTCTCTTGATTCTAATAATCTTGATTCTATCTCCCCACTTGTATCATAACCGAACACTTCATTGTAACACATGCGTACAGAGTATAATTGCAATGATATTGTAACGTACTTATAAACAGTGTTTTGTATGTTTGGTATATCTTTTACTATAGCTATACCAAACTACCACATCATGCTTAGGAATTACTTTACCATTGCCTGGAGGAACCTGAAGAAGCACAAAGCTTTTTCGTTCATCAATATTTTTGGCCTTGCTGTTGGCATAGCGGCCTTTTGGCTGATTGCCCTATACGTAACCGATGAGTTGAGTTACGACCGCTACAACACCAAAGCCGACCGCATCTTCCGCGTTACGCAGCATGCTACCTGGAGTGGCGGCAAGTTCGATTTTGCCGTAACATCAGCTCCTTATGCACCTGCTTTGAAATCAGATTTTGCACAGGTAGAGCAAGCCATCAGGATAGATCCCGAAGGCGGCGGTAAGATTACCGTTGGCGAAAAAACCGTGAACGAGGGCAGCATGATGTTCACCGATAATGCTTTCTTTAAGGTATTCAGTTACCAATTTATACAGGGCGATGCCGAAACCGTGTTGAGCAAGCCGCAAAGCATCGTACTTACCGAAACTTTGGCCAAAACCCTCTTCGGCGATGCGGAATCGGCCATGAATAACACCGTTAATATCGAAGGTCAACCAGCCTACGTTACAGGTGTTATCGCCGATGTACCCGTTAACTCGCACTTTACCTTTAAGGCCCTGCGTGCCATGCCCGAAGGCTTCACCAGTGCCTGGGACGATTCGAGCGTGTACACCTACGTGCTTTTGAAAGACGCTGAAGGCAAAAACGCGATAGAAGCGGCAAGCGGTACTTTCTTCACCAAATACTTAAAGAAGGGCATGGGCAAAATGAAGTTTAACCTCGAACTGCAGCCGCTTACTTCCATACACCTGCACTCTAATTTGGGTTACGAACTGGGCAGCAACGGCAATATCGTTTACATTTACGTGTTTACCATTGCTGCATTGCTTATATTAATCATTGCAGTTATCAACTACGTAAATCTGGCTACCGCGCGTTCATCTATCCGCATCAAAGAGATTGGCGTGCGCAAGGTAATCGGGTCAGACAGGGGGCAGCTCATCACCATGTTCTTTGCCGAATCTATCCTGCTTACCTTTATCGCCACCCTTATCGCCGCGGCCATCATCCAGTTCGCGTTGCCTTATTTCAATCAACTATCGGGCAAAACCTTGTTGCTGATGCAGTTCGGCACAGTGCAAACGGTTGCCATATTCGCCGGCTTCTCTTTATTCACCGGTGTTTTAAGCGGCATTTACCCCGCCATGTTCCTGTCGGGCTTCGGCACCATCAACGCCATGAAAGGTCAGTTGGGCAACCAAATGGCAACCATCTTCTTCCGTAAATCGCTGGTGGTGTTCCAGTTCGTCATAACCATCGTAATGATAGTTGGTTCCTGCATTATTTATCAGCAACTAAGCTACGCCATGAATAAGGACCTGGGCTTTAACAAGGCCCAAACGCTTACCTTCCATATCCACAGCAAACAGGTAAGGGCAAAGGTAGATGCGTTGAGGCAGCAGCTGATGCAGAACCCCAATATCGAGGATGTAGCTACAGCCGGTAACCCTATTGGCAACAATAACCTCAACAGCGGCGGTTTCACTACCGAACCCGACGGAAAATCCGCGTCCGAATCTTTCATTGTACAAAAACTTGTTATCGACGAGGGCTTTATCCCCGCCATGCAAATCAAAATGGATAAAGGCCGTAATTTTTCAAAGGACATAACCAACGACGTTAACGAAAGCATCATCGTTAACCAAACGCTGGTGAATAGGTTAGGGTGGAAAACACCCATAGGCAAACGCGTAAAATTAGGCGAAGACGACCAGCACAAACCCATCATGCGCACGATAGTGGGGGTGGTGAAAGATTTCAACACTTACTCGCTCCAACATAAAATATTGCCGTTGGTGATGGGCCTACCGCAGGATGCGAACGATAAGGACAACCTTTATGTGCGCGTTGGCAAAAACGATATAAAAGCTTCATTAGCTTATATCACCAAAGTTTACGCCGATTTCGATATCGAAGAAAAACCCGAGTTCCACTTCCTCGATCAAAACTTTGCTGCGCAATACCAAACCGAGCAAAAGCAGGGCAGCATACTACTGATATTTACGGTGCTGGCCGTCAGCATAGCCTGCCTGGGCTTGTTTGGCCTGGTAACCTTTACCGCCGAGCAGCGCATCAAAGAAATCGGCATACGCAAAGTGTTGGGCGCCAGCGTCAGCAGCATCGTTAGCCTGCTAAGCACCGATCTGATGAAGCTGGTAATAGTAGCTACCATAATAGCCTGCCCCATAGCGTATTTTGCCATGAGCCGCTGGCTGCAGGATTTTGAATACAAAATAACCATTAACTGGTGGGTATTTGCGCTGGCAGGCGGCGGCGCATGTCTCGTAGCACTGGCAACCATCAGCATACAATCAATAAAAGCAGCTATAACCAACCCGATAAAAAGTTTGAAGAGCGAGTAGGGCGGAGGCAGAGGCAAGAATCAAGACGACAAGAAACAAGAGAAAAGATAATAGGAAGCAAGAAAGCACTGCAAATTTCTAAGTCTTGACTCTTGATTCTTAAAATCTTTTGTCTAATCCCGTGCAACTAATCAATTTCAATAACCATCTATTATACAAACTAAACATCATGAAAAAATATCTCATCCTTTTACTGCTGGCTTCACCAGCCTACCTGGCATCGGCACAGGACTACAAAACGCCTTATCTCACTAAATCACTGGCGGCCGATAACGTGAAAAACGTGTTCGTTAACACCAGCGGCGGCAGCATTTCTGTAAAAGGCGGCGAAGAGCCCCGTATAGAAGTGTATATCGTAGACAACAATAACCGGAATCTGAGCAAAGACGAAATCAAGAAACGCCTTGATGAAGATTACACGCTCGATATCAGCGTGCACGATGGCGAATTGCATGCCACGGCCAAACAGAAGCACAACATCAGCAACTGGCGCAAAAGCCTGAGCATTGGTTTTAGGGTTTATGTAAACAAAGCTACATCAACCAACCTCAATACAAGTGGTGGCAGCATCAGTATAGCTAACCTAACCGGCAATCAAGAGTTCGAAACCAGTGGCGGCAGCCTTAGCATCACCGGCGTTGCGGGTGTGATAAAAGGCGAAACCAGCGGCGGTAGCATCAGCGTGGCCAACTCCAGCAAAGATATCGACCTGCAAACCAGCGGTGGCAGCATCACTGCAAGTAACTGCCAGGGCCACCTTAAACTGGAAACCAGCGGTGGCAGCGTAAAACTACAGGACCTAAAAGGCTACGTAAAAGCCGAAACCAGCGGCGGCAGCGTAAGTGGCAACAATATAGATGGCGAACTGATTGCAGGCACATCGGGCGGCAGCGTTAACCTGGTTAACATAGCCGGCAGCGTAAACGCTACAACCAGCGCAGGCAGCATACACGTGCAGATGACCCGTGTTGATAAATACGTAAAAATAGACGGCGACTCGGGTCATGTAGACCTTCAATTACCCGGCAAGCAAGGTTTTAACCTGGATGTACACGGCGACCGCGTAAGCCTGGCCAGCACAGGTACATTCGAAGGCCAGAAAGATAAAGAGCACGTTGTAGGCAAAGTAAACGGCGGCGGTTCGCCCGTTGAAGTGCGCGGCGACGGCAATGTTACCGTAAGCTACTAGTAGTTTATTGTTCATAGATGATAGTTCATGGTTCATAGGAAGAATGTTACTCCTATGAATTATGAACTTTAACTATTTGCAGCTACCATGAACCATGAACTAACATCTATGAACTACCATGAACCATAATCCATGAACTATCAACCAAAGATTATATGTTTAAAAATTACCTCAAAATTGCGTGGAGAAGCATTGTTAAGCACAAAGGCTTTTCGTTTTTAAATGCCGGCGGGCTGGCACTGGGCATAGCAAGCTGTTTGCTGCTGGTGCTTTATGTGGTTTACCACCTCAATTACGATAAGCAATTCAAGAATATAGAGAACATATACCTGGTGGAGAATAATCAACCCGGCGACGGCAAAACGTACACATTCGCCGCAACGCCCGGCCAGGCAGCGGCAGCTATAAAAGCTGAAATACCAGAGGTGCAGCGCTCTGTGCGGGTTATCAGTTACACCGCCGAGGGCTTGCTAAGCTATAAGGATAACAACTTTAAAAAGAAGGGCCTTTTTGCCGATAACGGTTTCTTCGATATTTTTTCCTACAAATTCATTGAGGGCAGCCCGGCAAGGGCGCTGGCAACACCCAATTCCATCGTGATTACACAATCACTTGCGATTACGCTGTTCGGCAAAGAAGACCCGATGAACAAAATAGTTAAGCGCAATAACCAGTTGCCTTTAACGGTTACCGGCGTTATAGAAGATGTACCCTCCAATGCTACCTTCCAGTTCGAATTCGTGATGCCCTGGGCGATGTTCGAAGATGCTAACCCCTGGGCCAAAACCTCCGGATGGGGCAGTAATTACGCACGCACGGTGGTGCAGCTGAAAAGCCCGGAAGGCCTGGCTCACGCAAATACCATCATGAAAGGGATGGTGGGCCGCCATAACGACGGCAATAAGAACGTACTGTTTTTATACCCCTTTGCCAAGCTGCATCTGTACTCAAAATTCGAGGACGGCAAAAACGTGGGAGGGATGATAAGCCAGATACACCTGTTCATCACGCTGGCAATCTGCATATTGCTCATCGCTTGCGTAAACTTCATGAACCTTTCTACCGCACGGTCAGAAGAGCGGGCGAAGGAAGTGGGCATCCGCAAAGCTATCGGCTCTGGCAGGGGCTCGCTTATCAGCCAGTTTATTACCGAATCGGTTATCCTGTCGATGCTATCCACTGTGGCTGCGGTAATTATCGTTATCCTCAGCCTGCCTTATTTCAACGATTTGCTGGGGATAAAATTAGTCCTCCCATACAAAGAAGGCTACGCCTGGCTGTTCATCATAGGCACCGGCGCGCTAAGCGGACTTATAGCAGGCAGTTACCCGGCCTTTTACCTATCCTCTTTCGAACCCATCAGGGTGCTCAAGGGCATGTTTAAAGGTGGTACATCGGCATTGCCGTTGCGTAAGATACTGGTGGTTTTGCAGTTTTCTTTAGCCGTATTTCTGATAACGGCCACCATCGTAATCTACAGGCAAATCAAGTATGTGCAGAGCAACTCGGTAGGCTTCGAGAAAAATAACATGGTGGAGATACCCATAGAAGGCGACCTGCAAAAGAACGCACAGGTTTTCATCAATGATTTAAAAAGCAGCGGCGCAGCAACCAACGCTACTATGTTTTCGCAAAGCATTACCGAATCGGGCAACAATACCTGGGGCATCAGATGGCCCGGCAAACGCGACGACCAGCAGATACTGTTCGATGTGTTTCAGGCCGGCGATGATTTTACCAAAACCGCAGGCGTTAAGCTCTTGCAGGGCCGCGAATTTTCTGAAGGCAATGCAGCTGATACCGCCGGTACTACCGTGATGATAAACGAAAGCGCCGCCAAACTAATCAATGCGAAAAACCCGGTAGGCGCGCAAATAAAATATGGCGACAGGCCCCTGACTGTAGTGGGGGTGTATAAAGATTTTGTTTGGGGCTCGCCATATGAGAAAACCCGGCCCATGATTACCCAATATGCGGGTAAATACGGTGTAGTGATAGATTTGCGGTTGAACCCCGCCCGCAGCATTACCGCTAATATCGATGCCATTACCAAATCGCTGAAGGCGGTGAACCCCTTCTTCCCGCCAACCATCAAATTCGTGGATAGCGATTTCGAGCTGAAATTCCAGAACGAAAAGCTGATGGCCACCCTGGCCAACCTTTTTGGCGGGCTTGCCATTGTTATTTCCTGCCTCGGCCTGTTCGGCCTTGCGGCTTATGCAGCCGAGCAAAGGGTAAAAGAAATAGGCGTGCGCAAGGTGCTGGGCGCTACGGTTCTCAATCTCACCACATTGCTTTCTAAAGACTTTTTGATACTGGTAGCCATAGCTATAGCCGTTGCAACACCGGTATCTATATGGGGGATGGGCAAGTGGCTACAGAATTACGAAACCCGCATTACCTTAAGCTGGTGGATGTTTGTTGCAGCTGCGCTGATAACCGTTATCATTGCCCTTGCAACCGTAAGCTACCAGGCGATAAAAGCGGCTTTAGCTAATCCCGTGAAGAGTTTAAGGAGTGAATAGGGATTAAAACAATAAATTTTGAAACCTGAGTTGATATTGTTTGACTCAGGTTTTTTTTCTTGCTATAGCACGGATTCTTAATATTTTAAGGGGGATTTTTTTGTGTGACGCAAACGAGCTATGCGAATTTTATCTTTTAAGATGCGGTACGAAATACGGTAATTGTATTTTTCAAAAGCCCCCCAACTCCCGTCATTATTTCTCTTAAATTTATCCAGCGCATATTTTTCAGGATGTTTAGGCAACTCAAGAGTTAAATCAACCAAAGTATTTAATACCAGTGTCGCATTTTGTGGCGAATCAAGAGAAATATAATCATAAGCTTTTATTAATTCAACTTCTGCACCTTAACTCCAAATTACTACCATTTACTTATTTTTGCCTTTAAGTCAGCGGCTGTTATAAACTCTCCACGTTCTATTTCAGCATCTCCACGTTCCAGGTCTTCATTGTATTCTTCAATAGTCTGGCGTTTTTCTTGTGTATCGAACCCAATATGCATTAACTTCAAAGAGTTAATGAGCCATTCTTTTTTGGTGGCATCCTTTATCTTGTCAAGATCTATCACAATTTCCATATCGTCCTATTTTATTACGAATTTACTTATAATCAACTAAACAAACAAAGAAGTAGAATTACTAACTATTCACCACACTCTATTTTACTATTCACCCAAAAAACTGTATCGTTTCCGAACAACTACTGTTACACAGGCGAACACTACACTATTGTAAAAGTCTTTATAGTGAATTGATAATCAGTTATTTATTTATTTGGTATCCTTTTTAGGATTTAGGCCTTAGATTTTAGAATTTATCCGCCTTATGATAAAGAATTATTTGACCATCGCCTGGAGAAGCCTTACCAAGAACAAGGTTTTCTCTTTCATCAATATATTCGGCCTGGCTGTTGGCCTGGCTTGCTGCATGCTCATCAGCGCCTATATTTACCAGGAAGTTACCTACGATACTTACCCCGCCAAAGCAAAAAGTATCTACCGCGTAGGCCTTCATTTAACCGAGAATGGCGGTGTTACCGATTTTGCGCTGGTAGACGAAGCCGTGGGGCAGGGCATCAAAAACAACGTGGCCGGCGTGCAGGCTTCTACCCGTATCAGAAGCAGGGGCTCGGTCTACGTAAAGTATGACGAAAAGCTTTTTAAGGAAGAGCACTTCAGCATTGCCGATTCCAATTTCCTGGCGATGTTTTCGCTGCCGCTGATACAGGGCGATGGCCACAATGCATTGACAGAGCCCAATAGCGTGGTTATCACCATCCAAACTGCCAAAAAATACTTTGGCAGCGAGCAAGCCATCGGCAAAACGCTCACTATGCAGGGCGAACGCGATTTAAAGGTGACCGGCGTTATAGATGCTATCCCCGCCAATTCGCATTTTCATTTCGATGCCTTTATCAGCAAGTCCACTTATCCCGCAAAACACGAAACCTGGAGCAATATCAGCTCATACACCTACCTCTTGCTGAACGATGGTGCCGACCCTAAAAAAATAGAAGCGCAGTTGCCCGCTTTAACCTTAAAATACGCCGCGCCCGAAATTCAGCATGATATGGGCATAAGCCTCGCCGAAGCGCAAAAATCGGTGAACACATTTCGCTTCTTTTTGATGCCGCTTACCGATATTCACTTGCATTCGGCTACCAAATTCGAGATAGAGCCAAACGGCGATATCCAGTACGTGTACATTTTCAGTGCGCTGGCGGCCTTCATATTACTGCTGGCCTGCATCAATTTCATGAACCTTTCAACCGCCAATTCGGTAAAGCGTGCCAAAGAGGTAGGTATCCGTAAAGTGATGGGTTCATTAAAAAGCTCACTTATATCGCAATTTCTTACCGAGTCGGTGGTTATTACTGCTCTGGCAATGGCCATAGGCCTGGTGCTGGTGTACTTCGCCCTGCCATATTTCAATAACCTGGCGGGCAAGCAATTCCAGATTGATTTGTTCCTCAGCAAAACATCTATCGCGGCAGAGGTATTGCTGGTACTGTTCGTAGGCGTGTTGGCGGGTATCTATCCGGCATTCTTCCTTTCATCATTCAAGGTATTGAGTGTGTTAAAAGGCAATACTTCTGCAGGGCCGGCTAAGCGCAATTTCTTGCGCAGCGGCTTAGTAGTGTTCCAGTTCTTCATCTCCACCTCGTTAATCATCGCTACTATGGTGGTGTACCGTCAACTGGGCTATATGCAGAACATTAAGCTCGGTTACGATAAAGAGCAGGTTTTGGTGATAAACGACGCTTACTCGCTTGGCAACAACATAGATGCCTTTAAGCAGCAACTCCTGCGCGACCCGCGGGTTACCCACGCCACCGTAACCGGCAGCGTGCCCGGTAGCAGCAATATGGATGGCACCCAGATATACGCGAAGGAATTTACCGATAAGCAAGAACATAAAGAGATACACACCAACATTTTCCATGTAGAAGATAGTTATCTCACTACCCTTGGTATAAAAATGGCTTTGGGCCGTAACTTCTCGTCAACAGAACCGGCAGATTCATCGGCAGTGGTGGTTAACGAGGCATTGGTACGCGATTTAGGCTGGGCCAATACCGACCCGATAGGCAAAACCATCGTACGATCTGGCCAGCGCGAGTTTAAGGTAGTAGGCGTGGTGAAAGATTTCCACTACAAATCGGCTAAGGAAAAAATCGGGCCGTTGATGTTTATCCCCGGTCGAAGCAATATGCTGATGGCGGTAAAAGTGCACTCGGCAGATGTTTCGGGCGTTTTAACGGATATTAAGAAACAATGGGGCGAGTTCCGTGCAACCGCGCCTTTCAGTTACTCCTTTTTAGATGAGCAATACGCCGCGCTATACAGTTCAGAGCAGCGCACGGGCCAGATATTCACCGCTTTTGCTCTTATTGCAGTTTTGATAGCCAGCCTTGGCTTGTTCGGCCTGGCAGCGTTCAGCATACGGCAAAGGGTAAAAGAAATCGGCATCCGCAAGGTCTTAGGCGCGTCATCGGGCACTATAACAGGCATGCTATCGGCAGAGTTTTTAAAGCTGGTGGGTATTGCCGTAGTGCTATCGGTACCGGTAACCTGGTACGCCATGCACAAATGGCTACAGGATTTTGCTTACCGCATTGATATATCGTGGTGGGTGTTTGCGCTGGCCGGCCTCATAGCCATACTTGTAGCCTTTGTAACGGTAAGTTTCCAGTCGGTAAAAGCCGCTTTGGCCAACCCGGTAAAAAGTTTAAAAAACGAGTAACCTGGGTTGTAAAAATGTAGTCATAAATAAAAGCCATTTATATCAATCGATAGGATAGGGGTAAATGGTTTGATGGTTGTAATGCTCATAAGATATAGATTCAAGACAACAAGAATCAAGAACAAAGAATCTGTGTAATCGGTGAATCAATTTTAAAATCGGTGAAATCAAAAAAATATGTTTAAAAACTACGTTAAAACGGCTTTCAGGAGCTTGATGAAAAATAAGGGCTTCACGGCCATCAACATATTGGGGCTTGCCCTGGGGCTTTGCGTGTGCATGCTTATTGTGTTTTATGTTATAGACGAATTGGGTTATGATACCTACAGTACTAAAGCCGAGCGGATATATCGTGTAAATAACGATATCAAATTCGGCGGGAAAACCAGCCAGTACGCGGTATCGCCGGCGCCGCTTGCGCAAACCGTAAAGAGCGATTTCCCCGAAGTGGAGCAAACTGTGCGCTTTAGGGGCCGTGGCGGGTTCAAGGTTAGAAAAGACGGGCAGAACATCCAGGAAGAGCGCATGATTTACGTGGACTCCACCGTATTTGATGTATTCACCCTGCCCATGATACAAGGCAACCCCAAAACAGCACTCACCGAATCTAAAAGCGTGGTAATAAACGAAACCACAGCGATGAAATATTTCAATAGCACAAACGTAGTGGGCAAAATGCTTACCTTTAATGATAGCATTTTGTACAAAGTTACCGGTGTTATCAAGGATATCCCTAAGCAATCGCATTTCAATTACGATTTCTTGCTGGCGATGAGCGGGCTGGACGAAAGCAAGGAAAACGCCTGGCTCAGCAATAATTTCAATACATATATCGTAATGAAACAGGGAGCCGATGCGCAGGCGCTTCAAGCTAAATTCCCTCCGTTTGTGGAAAAATACGTTGGCGGGCAATTACAAGCCGCCACCCACATGAGTTTTAGCGACTTTGAAAAGGATGGCAGCTACTTTAAACTTAGTTTGGTTGCGCTAAGGGATATCCATCTCCGCTCCAACGCGCAAGTTGAACTGGGCGCTAATGGCAATATCCAGTACGTGTATATTTTTTCGGCAGCGGCTATTTTTATATTGCTCATAGCATGCGTAAACTTCATGAACCTTTCTACCGCCCGCTCATCCAATCGCGCCCGCGAAGTTGGCGTACGTAAGGTGTTGGGTTCTGCGCGTAGTTCGCTTATTGCGCAATTCCTGTCAGAATCGATTTTGGTTACCTTTGCTGCCACTATTATAGCCCTTGCAGGGGCATGGCTGCTTTTGCCCGTATTCAACCAAATGGCCGATAAGCAACTGGCATTTACAAGCGCCACGTTTGTTTGGCTGTTACCCGCATTACTTGTTATCGTAGTGGTGATTGGCTGCCTGGCGGGCTCTTACCCAGCTTTCTTTTTATCGGCATTCCAACCGATAGACGTGTTAAAAGGTAAATTATCTTCCGGCTTTAAGGGCGGCATGCTGCGCAGCTTTTTGGTGGTGTTCCAGTTTGCCATTTCTATTTTGCTCATTATAGGCACGCTGGTAATTTACCACCAGCTTAAGTTTATCCAAAGTAAAGACCTTGGCTACGATCGCGAGCAGGTGCTCATCGTAAACAATACAGAAGTTTTAGATAAGCAGGCCAAAGTATTCAAACAGGAGATACAACGCCTGCCGGGTGTAAAAAACGCAACCTTAACGGGCTATATACCAACCGGCGGCTGGCGTAACAACACATCGATGTTCCAGAGCCCCACATTAGATACTAAGCATGCGGTATCTACCGGTGTTTGGGATGTTGATGAAGATTATATAAGCACCATGGGCATGAAGATAAAATACGGCCGCGATTTTTCTGCAGAGATGAAGACCGATTCATCGGCCGTGATACTTAATGAAGCAGCCGTTAAGATACTAGGCTACAAAGATGCCCTGAATAACGAGCTTTATATGCCCGTGGATAACATGGCGAAGAAACTAAAAAAACTGCATGTAATAGGCGTGGTAAAAGATTTCAACTTCAGTTCGTTGCGCGAAAACATATCGCCGCTTGCGTTTTTATACGGTCAAAACTCGGGTGCTTTAAGCGTGCGTTTAAACCCCGCCAACGCTACCGCTGTATTGGCACAAATAAAAGCAAAGTGGCAGTCTATATCACCAAATCAGCAATTTGGGTACTCTTTTATGGATGAAGATTTCGAAAACAGCTACCGTACCGAGCAACGCATCGGTAGCATATTCATCGCCTTTACCTCCATGGCTATCATCATCGCCTGTCTAGGCTTGTTTGGCCTGGCAGCGTATGCCGCCGAGCAGCGCACCAAGGAGATAGGCATCCGCAAGGTGCTGGGCGCCAGCGTAGGCATTATAGTGGGTATGTTATCAAAAGATTTTATAAAATTGGTATTGATTGCTATCCTTATCGCTACGCCGCTAGCCTGGTACTTTATGCAGCTGTGGCTTAACGGCTTTGCCTACCAGGATGGCGTAAAATGGTGGATCCTTGCAGCAGCAGCAGCGGGTGCCATTGCCATAGCATTTATAACCATCAGTTTCCAATCGATAAAAGCCGCACTGGCTAACCCGGTTACTAGCTTGAAGAATGAATAATTAGAGATTGGAGGTTAAAGATTAGAGGTTAGTTCTTGGTTGAACTAACCTTTTGTGTTTTAATGAGATCTTAAAACCTAACCTTTAATCTCCGTCCTCCGATCTCTAATCAGCAACTGTATCATAACCGTACAATAGCTGTTACGCATACGTACAGTGCATGGTTTGATTGTATTGTATAAATATCTGATAATAAGATATTTAATAGTTTGGTATTGGTTTTAAAGTAAACTTCTGGATTTAAGGCTTAAATTTTAGAATTTAGGCTTTAGATTTTAGAATTTATACCTTATGATTAACAATTACCTAAAAATTGCTTTTCGCAATCTGTTTAAAAATAAGCTGTATAGCTTTATCAATATCGGTGGTTTAGGCCTGGGTATGGCCGTAAGCTTTATGCTGCTGCTATATGTTTACAATGAATTTACGTTCGATAAATTTTACCCGAACGATGACCGCATCTACTCGGTTTTGCGCAACCAGCCTGCCGATGGCGAGATACAAACCAGCGGTTCTATATCATCGCCCGTTGCGGGCGCGATGCTGGCCGATTTACCCGAAATAGAACAAGCCGCCCGCACCAACTGGCACGACGATCACCTTTTTAAGTACGGGGAAAAATCGATCAATATACCAATGCTATCTGCAGATCCATCTATCCTGGATATCTTCAGCTATGAATTTGTGCGTGGGAATAAAAACACCGCATTTAAAGAACTTTCATCAATTGTGTTAACCGAAAAAGGCGCAAAAACCATTTTCGGGAACGAAGACCCGATGGGTAAGACGGTGAAAATAGATAATTCTCGCACCGTAACTGTTACCGGTGTTATCAAGGATCTACCGCCTAATTCTTCGCGGAAATTCCAGGCACTTGGTTCCTGGGCAATGCTGGAGGCTGATTTGCCCTGGATGAAAACCGGCACCAACTGGGGAAATTTTTCGTTGCGCACCTATGTGCTGGTAAAAAAAGGTGCTAACATGCAGCGGCTTAATGCAAAGTTGGCCGGCCTTATACGCAAACACAACCCCGAGGACAAAGAAAACAAGCTGATACTTTCCCGTTTTTCTGACGGGCACCTGTACGGCGAATTCAAAAACGGGGTAAGCGTTGGCGGGCAAATTGCCTACGTAAGGCTGTTCCTGGTGTTGGCCATAGGCATATTGCTTATCGCCTGCATCAATTTCATGAACCTGTCTACCGCCCGGTCGGAGAACCGGGCCCGCGAAGTTGGGGTGCGCAAGGTAGTAGGGGCAAGCCGCCTCTCGCTCGTTTGGCAGTTCATGGGCGAATCGCTGTTGATGTCCTTCATCTCCTTTGTGGTAGCGCTGCTGATTATGCACGTATCCATCGATTTCTTCAACGGAATGACGCATAAGAACCTTTCTATCCCTTACAACCTCAATTACTTCTGGATTGCAGGGCTCGGTGTAACGCTCATAACCGGCATTATTGCGGGCAGTTATCCGGCTTTGTTCCTGTCATCCTTCAGGCCGGTAAAGGTGCTCAAGGGCATCAATAATGCCGGCAAGGCCACACTTAGGCCACGGCAGGTGCTGGTTACCCTGCAGTTCGTGTTCGCCACGGGACTAATCTTATCTACCATACTTATCTACAAACAGCTCAACTATATCAAAAACCTACCTACAGGTTATAACAAGGATGGCCTGGTAGAGCTTTCGCTTGTGGGCAAAATATACGACCAGTTCGAGAGCTTCCGCAACGATGCTATTGCATCGGGCGCGGTTACCGAGGCATCCAGCACATCGAATACTATTACTCATGATGGCGGCTCATCCTGGGGCATCACATGGCCGGGTCAACTGCCGGGCGAGGAGAAACTTCCCATCAGCCAGATGGTTACTACGTATCATTTTACCAAAACGTTCGATTTAAAGGTATTGCAGGGACGCGATTTTGATATCGGCCGCCCTTCAGATACTACAGCCATTATGCTGAACGAATCGGCAGTGAAACTGATGCGCCTTAAAGAACCTGTAGGCACTATCGTCTTTTGGCAAGGAGCCAATCGCACAGTAGTAGGCGTGGTGAAAGATTTTATCTGGGGGAGGGCGTCCGAGCCTATCAAACCGGCCATTATCGGCTTTATGAAGGGTTGGGCAGGCACCGCTAGCCTAAGGCTCAATAAAAACATGTCGGTATCAGCAGCGTTAGCCAAACTGGAAACGGTTTACAAAAAATACAACGCCGAATACCCCTTCGATTACAAATTCGTTGATGAGCTGTACGACGAGAAATTCAGCAACGAGCAATTACTTGGCAAGCTTACCAACTCGTTTACGGTGCTGGCTATCGTAATATCCTGCCTTGGCCTGTTCGGGCTGGCATCTTTCTCTGCCGAGCAGCGCCGCAAAGAAATCGGCATCCGCAAGGTATTAGGCGCATCGGTCCGCAACCTGTGGTTTAATTTGTCAAAAGAATTCATCGTGTTGGTTACTATCGGCTTTGTGGCTGGCGCGGCCTTCAGCATGTATTTTATGGGGCAATGGCTGCAAAGCTATACCTACCGCACCGGTATGAGCATATGGGTTTTTGCGGCAACCATCTTCATCAGCCTTGCGGTGACATTAATAACCGTAAGCTGGCAAGCCATAAAGGCAGCGGTAACCAATCCGGTGAGGAATCTGAGGAGCGAATAACTGGTCATTGGGTCATTAGCCATTGAGTCATTGAAATAGTATGATTTACCTGGCTTAACAAATTTGGAATGACCCAATGACGCGAAGCAAAATGACACAATGACTAAAAAATTATGATAAAAAACTATTTCAAAATCGCATTAAGAGGGTTCCGCAGGCATAAGCTGTTTACCTTCATCAACATCGTTGGCTTGTCGATAGGTATCAGTGCAGCTCTGGTAATATACCTCATCGTGCATTTTGATTTTACCTTCGATAAGTTCCATAAGGACAGCGACCGGATATGCCGCGTTACCACCGATTATTCCTTTGCGGGAGAGGTTGGCCATAATGGCGGGGTAACCATGGCCCTTGCACCGGCCCTCGATGCTGAAGCCACCGGTATTGAGCAGGTAGCTCCGTTTTATATTTATCAGGAGGTGAACGTACAGGTGCCAAACGGCTCCAACTCAGACGGGAAATTCAAGAAACAGGGTGGTGTTATATTTGCCGATGAGCATTATTTCGATCTTTTCGATCATACATGGGTGGCGGGTAATAAAAAAAATGCCCTCAGAGAGCCTAATACGGTTGTGCTTACAACAAAACAAGCCAAAATATACTTCCCTAAGCTGGAGTATGCCGACATGCTGGGCAAGCAAGTTATTTACGACGATTCGCTGAAAACAACCGTTACGGGCATCATAGAACCGTTTACGCAGAACACCGATTTTAAAGCACACGATTACATTTCCTTTATCACCGGCACCACCGACCACTTCATAAAAGGCAATTTCGAAACGGCAGAATGGGGGAACACCAACTCGGCATCGCAGCTGTTTATCAAACTTTTGCCTACAGCATCGCCCGCAAAAATAGAAAAACAGCTGAACGCCATGCTGGCCAAGCATAACCCGCCCAAACCCGAAGATAAAGGCAACACGCAAGGTCTGCACTTGCAACCCATCAGCGATATCCACTTCGATCAGTTGTACGGAGGTTTAGACGGCGTACGCACCGCCAGCAAAACAACTTTATATGGCCTACTAGTTATCGCCGCCTTCCTGCTGATATTAGGTTGCATCAACTTTATAAACCTTACCACAGCACAGGCCTCGCAACGCGCCAAAGAGATAGGCATACGCAAAACCATGGGCAGCAGGCGCGGCCAGCTGATTATGCAGTTTTTAAGCGAAACATTTTTGATAACGATGTTCGCCGTCATCATCTCTGTTGCTATAGCACCGGTTATACTGAAACTCTTTGCAGATTTCATCCCCGAAGGGATAACCGTAAATGTACTAGCCCAACCAAATCTGGTGGTATTTTTAATATTGCTGACCTTATTGGTGAGCGGCCTGTCGGGTTTTTACCCGGCTCTGGTGTTATCGGGCTATAAACCGGTTACGGTGCTCAAGAACCAGTCGGCAACCAATAGCAGTAAATCGCGCAATGCCTGGCTGCGCAAATCATTAACGGTTACGCAGTTTGTTATAGCCCAGTTCTTTATTATGGCTACCCTATTGGTAAGCAAGCAGATATACTACGCTTTGCATAAAGACCTTGGCTTTAAAAAGGACGCTATCGTAAACATCAGCACGCCATTCAAACAAATAAATACCGATAAGCAGCAGGTGTTTATGAATAAGATCCGCGCAGTTTCGCAGATAGAATTGATGAGCATAGGAGGGGCGCCGCCATCATCGGGCAATACAAACTCTACCACAGTTACTTATAAGGATGGCAAAAAAGAAGTAAAAACCGACCTGCAACAGAAGTTTGCCGATGAGAACTACCTGAATGTTTATCGGATAAAATTGCTGGCGGGTCGTAACCTGCGCCCTGCGGACACAACGGGTGCGGGGAATATTGTCATTAATGATACTTATGCTAAAGTTTTAGGGTTCCGTAACCCTAATGACGCTATTGGCAAACAACTGAATTATAACGATAAGCAGAAAACAATTGTGGGCGTAACTGCAGATTTTTATCAGAAATCGCTTCATTCACCTATAAAACCACTTGCTATCCTGCAGCCCGGGAACAGAAAGTGGAATAACCGCACTTTCCATATTGCGCTTAAACCACAAACTGCGGGCGGTACCGAATGGAAAACCGCAATAGCGAGTTTCGAGAAAATATGGAAGGAAGTTTACCCCGAGGACGATTTTGAATACTCATTTTATGACGAGGATATTGCCAAATTTTATACCGCCGAGCAGCACACCTCGCAATTGCTCACCTGGGCAACCGGGCTATCCATTTTCATCAGTTGCCTGGGCTTGCTGGGGCTAGCCATTTATACCACCAGCCAGCGCACCAAAGAGATTGGCGTACGCAAAGTATTAGGCGCATCGGTAGCGCAGATTGTTACGCTGCTATCAACCGAGCTGATATGGCTCATTGTACTGGCATTTGTGCTGGTAACGCCATTGGCCTGGTACGCCATGCAGAAATGGATGGAGGATTTTGCCGACCGTACCGCCATTAGTTGGTGGATATTTGCCCTTAGCGGCGGCGGCATGCTGGTAGCGGCGTTGTTTACGTTGAGCTTCCAAACCGTAAAAGCGGCTATAGCAAACCCCGTTAGGAGTTTGAGGAGCGAATAAACTCGGATATGCAGATGTGCAAATTTCAGATGTGCAGATGATGGAAGGCTTAAATTAATCAGAAATAAATCGGTGTAATCTGAGCCAATCGGTGGAATCGCCAAAAAAACGTTAAAAACAAAAAACATAAACTATGCTTAGTGCCAACCTAAAATTAGCTTTCAGAAATCTTTTCAGAAACCGCTTGTACACCACTATAAATTTGATAGGCCTAGGCGTTGCAAGCGCATTTTGTATTTTGATTTTTTTGTATGTAAAAAACGAACGCTCATTTGATAATTTTCACAACGACGAAAATCGGTTATTTAGGGTAGAGGTATCTGACAATGATACGGCAGGGTTGGGCGGTAACAAGAATTTCTTTTCGTTTTTAATGCGCGATGCCGAGCAAATAAAACAGCTGGCAACTCCGCCCGTGTTGGCCGTAGATCTTAAAAAGAACTTCCCGGAAATTGAGCACGCTGTGCGCCTGTACGGCATAGGCGACCAGGTGATACACATAGGTAACCAAAACTTTAAAGAGAAAAGCGACCATCTTACTTATGCAGATGCCGATTTTTTTGAGGTGTTTAACTTCCCCTTGCTGCATGGCAACCCTCAAAGCGTTTTGCAGGGGCATAATAAAGTTGTGATCAGCCAAAAACTGGCCGAAAAATATTTTGGTAAGGATGATGCAGTTGGCCAGGTATTCGCCTTGCCCAATATGGATAGTACTTTATATACAGTTGCCGGTGTGGCCAAAAACTTCCCTGCAAATTCCAGCTTCCAGTTTGACATGGTTATCCCGCTGGAATCTGAACCGGAATACAAACAACGGCTTACAGAAGGGTTAAACTCATCAAGCATGCGGCTTGTTGTTAAATTGAAAGAGAATGTTGATGCTGACAAGTTCAAATCAAAATTAATTGCGTTTTCTAAGCAATACTACAGTGCCTTCAATAAATCTATACAAGCGCTTGATCCTAAAAGTCCGCTCGTGACTACAAGCTTACTTTTGAGGCCTTTTAACCAGGCACACTACAATCAGAGCCCCGGATGGGGGCACTATACAAATCTGAAGAACGTGTACCAGCTAAGTACGCTTGCTGTAATTATATTGCTGATAGCATGCTTAAATTATGTGTTATTGACGCTCACCAGCGCCCTTTCGCGCTCGCAGGATATCGGCATACGCAAAACAATTGGGGCTAACCGGAAGCAAATCATCCTAAAATACTACATCGAAACGCAACTGCTCGCTTTTATCGCAGCGTTGGTCGGCTTGTTAATAGCAGTTACGGCGCTACCCTTCTTTGGGCGGCTTACTGGTACCGACTTGTCAATCTCTTTTTTCTCTTTTGGCGATATCGGAATTATGCTATTCGTTTTCGCTCTTGTTTTGGGTCTGTTGGCGGGTATTTACCCGGCGTTGGCTATGTCGGGTTTAAAACCATTAAATATTATGCGCGGGTTTTCTGCCTATCGCATTAACCCGGTACTGTCTAAAAGCCTGGTCATACTACAATTTACCATTTGCATCATATTGGTTATCTCTGCCATGGCCGTTAATAAGCAAATGCGGTTTATAAACGAAACCAGTATGGGCTTTGATAAAGACCAGGTGCTGCTTTTACAAAACCCTTACGGCTGGAAGGATAAACAAAAAGCAGATGCCTTAAAAGGGCGAATTTACCACTTTGCCGAAACCGAAGCCGAAATTGAGGCGGCTACAGGCACATCGTTCGCTTTTGGGGCACACAACAGGAGTAACTTTTTTATTAATGGCGAAAAAACGATGGTGCAGCAACTTAATGCGGATTACAGCTATCTTGATTTTAACAAAATCCCCATTGTAGCCGGCAGAAATTTCTCCAGAGATATCACTACAGACAGTAGTAAATATATTGTTCCGGATCCGCAAAAAACACATCAGGGTTCCTCGGCACGTCATACCATTATCGTGAACGAAATGCTTTATAAAATGCTCGGCAAGCCCCCTTTAAACCAGATTAACGAGACGATGGGCGGCATAATAATAGGGGTTAGCAAAGATTACCATACCGATGACCTTACCAAAAAAATCGAACCTGCATATCATACCGTTAACGCCGGCCCTATTTATTTGTATTGGCTTAAGATAAAGGCGGGGCAAAGTATCCCTAAAACGATGGATAAGATAAAGGCAACATGGGATGAGGCTACCGGCAACCTGCCGTTTACTTATACATTTTTAGATGACGACGTGGCAAAAAGCTACGAAGCCTACCTTAACTGGATGTTCACCATTACAGCTTCTTGTGTAATTGCAATCATCATCGCCTGCCTGGGGCTGTTCGGGCTATCGGGCTTAAGTACCATCAACCGCACAAAGGAGATCGGGATCCGTAAGGTTTTGGGCGCATCGGTGGCCAACCTGTTTTTGTTGCTTAACAGGGGCACCTTTATACTGGCGCTGTGCTCGTTTGCTGTTGCCGCGCCCGTTGCTTATTACCTGGTGCACCAATGGCTTGATAATTTTGCTTACCGCATAAAACCCGATTGGCTGCTATTTGCATCGGCAGCCCTTATAGCAATACTCACGGCCGTTATCGCAGTAAGTTACCATACCGTGAAGGCTGCAATTGCTAACCCGGTGAAGAGTTTGAGGTCAGAATAAGCCCCACCCAACCCTCCCCGGAAGGGAGGACTTAAAAGTCTCCCCTTCCGGGGGAGATTTAGAGGGGGCTGTTAACGAATGTTAAATGCTTAGGTTTTTGTGTGTATTGTGTTGATATTGTGCGGTAACAGTCGGCTTTTAGCCAAGCTGCAATCACATGATCAAAAACTACTTTAAACTGGCTCTGCGTGCTTTGGCGCGGCATAAGTTATACGCGGCAATCAATATTTTCGGTCTCTCGCTGGGCATTGGCTGTAGCATTATCCTGTTCCAGTTCATTAGCTATCACTTAAGTTTCGATACTTACCATCACGATGCTAAACAAATATACCGGGCGGTAACAGAACTAAGGGTTGGCGATGGCAGCGTGGTGTACGAATCGGGTAATTCGATAGCGTTGGCTACCAACGCTAAAGCTAAGATACCCCAGGTAAAAGATGTTGCGGTGATGAACCGGCTACGGAAGGTTACGATAGCCATTCCGCAAGCAGATGGCGGTAACAAGCTCTTTGCAGAGAACGATATTGCGTCACTTACCGATCCGCATTTTTTTAACCTTTTCGATTACCAATGGGAGCAGGGCAATAAAAGCACGGCACTTAACGAACCCAATACGGTTGTATTAAGCCATAACATTGCCCAAAAATATTTCGGCAGCCAGGATGTTGTAGGCAAATCCTTGCGCCTGGATAGCAAGAACACTTTCCAAATTACCGGCGTAGTGGCCGACCATCCCGCTAATACAGATATCAAGACGGATATCTTCCTGTCGCTGGCTTCCCTAAAAAACATCCATCCCGATGACGCGAAGGAGTGGCTCAACAACTGGGGGTATATCGATTCGCGCAACAGCATATTTCTATTGCTGGCTGATGGCGCATCTGCCCAAACGGTAGAACGCGATATCAAAAATATGAGTAAGCCCGATATGGGCGATACGCAATCGGCCTTTACGTTTTTGCTGCAGTCACTGAGCGAGGTGCATTTTGATGGCCGATATACGGGCGTGATCCAGCGGTCGTTCTTGGTTACACTGGGCATTGTAGGGTTGATGCTGCTGGTGATTGCGTGCGTAAACTTTATCAATATGGCTACGGCACAAAGCTTTAAACGCGCCAAAGAAATTGGCACCCGCAAAGTGCTGGGCAGCACGCCAGGGGCCATATTTATCCAGTTTATAACAGAGACGGCAGCAATCGTTCTTGTTGCCGCATTACTAGCTGTTGTTTGGACCTGGCTGTTTTTGCCTGTATTGAACACGTGGCTACAAACCCAATTGAGTATTAATTTTCTTCGCGATGGGCAATTGACGCTTTTCGTAGGCCTCTTATTGGTGATAGTAATACTCGCAGCGGGTTCATATCCTGCAATGATATTGAGCCGCTTTAAGCCGGTGAATGCTTTGAAGAACCAGGTTAACGATAGTGCACAATCCTCAAGCTTCGGCCGCAAAGGGCTCATCGTGTTCCAGAACGTGGTGGCGCAGGTGCTTATCATCGGTACTATATTGATAACCATGCAGGTAAAGTTCCTTAAATCTGCAGATTTGGGTTTCAACAAGGAAGCCGTAATTGTAATGCCCGTCCCCGACGCTGCAAAAAGCAAAACCGACTACCTGCGCAACCAATTGATGGCACAGCCCAATATAAAAAGCATAACCTATTGCGACAGGCCCGCTGCCTCGATACAGAACAACGGCGGCTCGGTAAAATACGATAACCGCAACTGGGAAAATTTCACCGGCTACACCATCGTAGGCGATGCAGATTTTGTTAAAACTTTTGGTGTTAAGTTAATCGCCGGCCGAAACATTATGGAAGCCGATACCGCAAGCGAGTATATCGTAAACGAAACGATGGTACAAAAGCTTGGCCTGAAAAGTCCGGATGCTGTACTCGGGCATAAATTCGTTGCAGGCGGCCTCACCGGCAACCCCGGCATTATAGTCGGTGTGATGAAGGATTTTCACAACAAATCGTTTTACAGCGAAATTCAGCCCGAATCCATTTGTGCCATACGTAAAGAATACCGTTTTGCGGCGGTAAAGATAGGGTCGCAAAACGTATCGGCTACTATCGAATGCATCAAGCGAAACTGGCAGCAGGCGTACCCGGAAAATGTTTTTGAGTACCGTTTCCAGGATGAGCAGATAAACGATTTCTATCAGAAGGAAGAATTGATCAATAAACTCATCCGCTCCAGCGCGCTGATTGCCATCTTCATCAGCTGCCTTGGCTTGCTGGGCCTTATATCGCTATTAACGATGCAACGCACCAAAGAAATCGGCATCCGCAAGGTGTTAGGCGCATCAGTAGCTAATATTACTTCGTTGCTTACGGTTGATTTTTTAAAGCTAATAGTTATCGCTGTAGTTATAGCATCGCCCATCGCCTGGTTTGCCATGAGCCAATACCTGCAAAACTTTGCTTACCGTATAGATATTAAATGGTGGGTATTCGTGATATCAGCTGCTTCGGCTTTGCTTATTACATTTATTACCGTTGGCTATCAATCGATAAAGGCGGCGTTGGCCAACCCTGTAAAGGCTTTGGGGAGTGAGTAGGGATAGTTGATGATTCATTAGTCGGGGACTTCGTAACCAACACGCAGTATAAACTTTGGGCCAGCGATGCCAATGCCTGGCCGCCCATGTCCGACGGTTTGCAACATAACCTCAACCACGTAAATTAATTATTAGCGGGGTTGCGATGATACTTTTTAGGTTGTTTTTGTAATTCCAAGTAAACCAATAACCGGATTTTTACCCTATACACCCACTGTGTCGTTTCGGTTTGCGAGTGTGACACACTCAAAATGCTTTTTTATTGATAATCAAATAGTTAGAAAAACAAGCGAAACAGTACAATTTGTTTAGATAAACAATACAATATTCTTATTATTAAAATATTATGGTAAATTATCAAAAAATAAATGAAACCCTTTGCAGTACAAAGTGGAACACTAAAGTGACTGATTTCGGTTGTAATCTGCATGCTTGCAAGGCTGCGGTCACCAGCGGATCCTTCCGCGTTTTTCCGTGAAAACTCTACTTTAATCCGAATATTTCAATTTAATTCGTGTGATTCCTGTCCATCTTTTTACTATAATTGGCTGATGATTTACCAAAACACAGTGGCACACGCGGCGCAAATGGATGAGCAAGATGGGCTGAAGCAGTTTCGCCAACAGTTCCTCATTCCCAAACATCATGGAAGCGATGCGGTGTACCTATGCGGCAATTCATTGGGTTTGCAGCCACGGACGGCTAAGCATTATATCCAAACCCAGCTTGATGCCTGGGAAGATAATGCCGTGGAAGGCTGGTTTATGGGCAACGCCCCCTGGCTAAGCTATCATAAGCAACTCATCCCCACGCTCGCTGGTATTTTAGGCGCCAACCCGGTGGAGGTTACGGTAATGAACTCGCTTACAGTAAACCTTCATTTATTGCTGGTAAGTTTCTATAAACCAAGCAATAAGCGGTATAAAATATTAATGGAGGCGGGGGCATTCCCCTCAGACCAGTACGCTATTGAGAGCCAGGTAAGGTTCCATGGCTTTGCGCAGGCAGATGCGGTAATAGAAGTTGCGCCGCGCGAGGGAGAGCTCACTTTGCGTACCGAAGATATCCTCCAACAAATAAAAGATAACGCCGATGAACTGGCTTTGGTGATGTTCAGCGGCATAAATTACTATACGGGCCAGTTCTTCGATATCGAAGCAATCACCAAAGCCGCACATCAAGCAGGGGCATACGCCGGCTTCGATCTGGCGCATGCTGCGGGCAACGTGCCGCTGCAATTGCATCAATGGGGTGCAGATTTTGCCTGCTGGTGCTCGTACAAGTACATGAACTCGGGGCCGGGCGGTATCAGTGGTGCTTTCGTGCACCAAAAGCATCATACCGATACCACGCTTAACCGCTTTGCCGGCTGGTGGGGCTACCGGCAGGATAAACGCTTCCTGATGGCCCCCGGCTTTCAGCCCGAAGTGGGTGCAGAGGGCTGGAACGTAAGTACAGCGCCTATTATGCTGATGGCTTTACACAAGGCCTCGCTGGATATATTTGAGCAAGCAGGTGGGCTGCAAATGCTCCGCGCGAAGAGCGAACTGCTTACCGGCTACCTCGAATTCTTAATAAATGATCTCAATCAACGGGTAGGTTATGATGCTTACAGTATTATCACCCCTAAAAATAAAAATGAACGCGGCTGCCAGCTTTCGGTAGTATGTACCAACCGCGCCAGGGCCACGTTCAATTACCTGGCGGATAGGGGCGTGATAGGAGATTGGCGCGAGCCCGACGTAATACGCCTAAGCCCTGTGCCGCTTTACAACACCTTTGCCGATGTACACAAGGCTGCAGAATGCCTTTTTGAAGCCCTTACAGCTATTAAATAATACCAGATGATATATTATAATCCAAAGCAATGGTTCTCGCTGATATTCCGTTTCAGCAGGGCCGATACGCTACGCGAGCTTTTCCCACTGATGGTGTGCGTAAGTTTGTATGCCGGTGCGGTAACTTTTTTGCTGATAGATTTCTGGCACCTGCCCGAAACCAGCATCCTGCACAAGGTTATCTACATCCATCAAACCATCGGCTTTGTGTTTTCGTTGCTGCTGGCCTTCCGCATTAACTCCGCTTACGACCGCTGGTGGGAGGGCCGCAAAATATGGGGCWGCATGGTAAACAACAGCCGCAACCTGGCCATTAAGCTGAGGCACCTGGTTAACGAGCAGGACTTTGCCTTCTTCAGGTTCGCTATACCGTTCTACTCCCGCAGCCTGCGCGACCACCTGCGCGATATTTACCAGGCCGAGGAGCAGAGCCATATCCGCATCGACCCCAGCAAACATGTACCCAACCAGGTAGCATCGGCCATCATTGCCGAAGTTTACCGGCTTAACAAAGCCGGGCAGATAAACCCGGAGCAATTAATGAGCATAACTGCCGAAATAACCTCATTTACAGATAATTGTGGAGCCTGTGAACGCATCAGGAAAACGCCCATACCGTTCTCCTATAGCGTGTTTATCAAAAAATTCATCTTCACCTATATCATGACGCTGCCCTTTGCCTGGGCGTTCGATCTTAAGTACTTCATCATGCCTATCATCGGGTTTATCCTCTTCGTATTCGCCAGTATCGAGCTTATTGCCGAGGAAATAGAAGACCCATTTGGTTTCGATGCCAACGATTTGCCAATAGATAGTATTTGCGAAAACATTGATAAACACGTAGGCGAGATATTTGCCTAACCGCTCATATGCTCAGGATAGCTTACAGTCCCTTATACGCGCATCCGTTGCCGCTGGGGCACAGGTTCCCGATGCTGAAATATGAGCTGATACCCGAACAGCTTTTACATGAGGGCCTGATAGGCGGGGAGAGCCTCTTCACGCCCGCTATTTTGGATGAGCCAACCGTATTAATTACCCACGATAAGGCGTATTGGGAACAACTTCGCGATTTAACCCTTCCGCCTAGAGAACAACGCCGCATCGGCTTCCCGTTAACCACTCAATTAGTTGAACGCGAGCTACGGATAGCACAGGGCACTATCGACGGATGCCATTACGCCTTTGAGCATGGCATAGCCTTTAACGTAGCAGGGGGTACGCACCACGCCGGCAGCAATTGGGGTGAAGGGTTTTGCCTGCTGAACGACCAGGCCATCGCTGCTAATTATTTATTATCCAATAACTTATGCAAATCCATCTTAATCATCGATTTAGATGTACACCAGGGCAACGGCACCGCGCAAATATTTGAGCATGAGCCGCGTGTATTTACATTTTCGATGCATGGCGACAAGAACTTTCCCTTCAGAAAAGAACATTCGGACCTGGATATGCCGCTTGATGATGGCATTGGCGATGCAGCGTATCTTTCAATACTAAAAAACACCCTACCAGACTTAATAGAGCAGCAGCGACCTGATTTTATCTTTTACCTGTCAGGCGTAGATGTTTTAGCATCTGATAAGTTGGGCAAGCTGTCTTTAACCAAAGAAGGCTGTAAAGCGCGCGACCGCATTGTATTATCGCTATGCAAAACCCTTGAAATCCCGGTGCAGGTAAGCATGGGCGGCGGCTACTCGCCTGATATAAAAGATATCGTAGATGCACATTGCAATACGTTTAGGGTGGCGGATGAATTGTATTGTTGAGGTTACGAGTTCTATTTTTACCACAAAGGGCACAAAGATTTTCACAAAGGGCGCAAAGATTTGCGTGATTGATATTAAGATAAAAACTAAATATATTCGAACTATATGAACGAGAATGAGTTGTCTAACAGAGTTTTAGGTATCGCTTTAGAAGTACACAGCGTATTAGGTCCGGGATTGTTAGAGAGCGCATATAAGGAATGTTTATATTATAAATTGTTCAAAGCTGGTTTTTACGTTGAAAAAGAAAAACCGATGCCGGTTATATTCGAAGAGGTAAAGTTGGATTGTGGGTACAGGATAGATTTGCTTGTAGAAAATAAACTTGTTTTGGAATTGAAAAGCGTTGAAGCAATTAATGATATCCACCTGGCCCAAACTTTAACTTATTTGAAACTTGGCAGCTATAAGTTGGGACTTTTAATGAATTTTAATACAGTAAGACTTAAAGACGGGATAAGAAGAGTAATAAACGGTATTATCTAACTGGCAAATTTAGTAAGCGTACAATACCTTGGTGTACTTTGTGAAAATCTTTGTGGTCTTTGTGGTTAAAATTGCCACGATGAGTCGCGCCTGCCTAATTTATTACTACCTTCAATTTATTCCTTTTACTTATCCGCTGAAAACGCAGGAACAGCATCACTGAGGCCGACATTAAACCGCAGACCAGCCCATACCAAACGCCGGTAACGCCAAGGCCAAGATGTATGCCCAACAGGTAGCCGATTGGCAAGCCGATAATCCAGTACGATACAAATGTGATTACCGTAGGGATATTTACATCGCCGATGCCGCGTAACACGCCAAGGCCAACCACCTGCGTGCCATCAAACAGCTGGAAGAATGCCGCAACGATAAGTAACTGTTCTGCAATGGCTATAACGCTGTTATCTGTAGTATAAATATACGGTAAAACATGGTTGAACAGCGTAAATATAATGGCTGTGCAACTCATGAAAACGATAACGATGTGGTAATTAGATATAGCCGAAAGCCGCAGGTTATGATGATCGCCGGAGCCGAAATAATTGCCCGACCGGATGGCCGCTGCCGAGGAAATGCCGCTGGCCATCATGTAAGTAATTGCCGCCAAACTGATAGCTACCTGGTGCGCTGCCTGCGGTATGGGGCCTATCATGCCGATTAATATCGCTGCAGCGCCGAAAGCGCTCACCTCAAAGGTGTATTGCAATGCTACCGGCGCGC
This sequence comes from Mucilaginibacter sp. P1_D10, assembly GCF_056406215.1. Classification (NCBI taxonomy): domain Bacteria; kingdom Pseudomonadati; phylum Bacteroidota; class Sphingobacteriia; order Sphingobacteriales; family Sphingobacteriaceae; genus Mucilaginibacter; species Mucilaginibacter sp. P1_D10. The sequence goes on from NZ_JBFUAP010000004.1 coordinate 439,525, forward strand.
CGATTTTTAGTATTTGCAGCCCGCGTATGCGGTCGACGTTTCGGATAGCAAAATCCTGCAGGTATTTGCGGAAGATAGGGGAGCGCAGTACGTAAAAGGCCATTACAATCGCCATAACCGAGCGATCGATAAGCGTGCTAAGCCCAACGCCACGTATGCCCATAGGAGGGATGCCAAACAAACCTTTTACAAAGGTAATGCCAAGGCAAATGTTGAGCACGTTGCCCCAAATGGAAACCATCATGGCCTGTTTAGTGAAACCAAGCCCTTCGGCAAATTGCTTAAAGGTGCTGAAAATCATGAGGGGGATAAGCGAGAGGCTCAGCAAGAACAGGAAAGGCTTGGCTTGTGCCACCACCGAAGGAGATTGGTGCAGCTTATCAATAAAAGCCACAACGCCGAAATAAATCGCGCAAAATAAAATCACGGCGGCAATTACATTTAACAACAAACTATTGGATAGCAGCTTGCTGCATTCTTTATAATTGCCACGGCCATTGTTTTGCGCAATGAGCGGGGTTACGCCATAGCTAATGCCGATACCTATTACCAGCGGTACCAAAAACAGGCTACTCACCAACGATACAGCCGCAAGGGCTGTAGTGCCCGCAAAATGCCCTACGATAACAGAATCAGATACCTGCACCAGCGTATGGCCGAGTTGCGATATAACAACCGGGATAGCCAGTCTGAGGCTATCCTTATAGTAGTGCTTGTATTTGAGGTAGGTGGCTTTCATTACTAATGGGCTGCAAAAGTAATGAGTTTAATGATGCGGAACGATAGTTGCGGAAAGAAGTTGGCATAGGGTAATATACCCCAACCGTCATGCCGAATTTATTTCGGCACCCCACACGGCGGGCGGTCATCGTGCAGGGTACGTTAGCATAGTGGCAACTTTTATGATGGGGTTCTGAAAAAATTTCAGAATGACGACTGCGAAACTCAACTCGCCGTATAAAACTCTTCCTTTTCGGTAGTATGCACGCGGATAACGCCGGTGAGTACCAGGTTTACCAGTATGCGTTGGGCTCGGCGGCGGCCGATGTTGAGCAGTTCGCAAAATTGCTTGATGTTGATGCGTTCGGTTTTATCCAGGTGCTCCAGCAGGGCTTTCTCTTTGGAGGTATATTCTAAAAGCACGCCTTTATCGCTGGCCGATTGCTTTAGCACATCAACTACTATTTTGCTCGCCAGCACGCTTTTATCTTTCACGCGGATGTACACCCACCATTTGCCATCTTCGGCAAGGGAGTAATGTGGCTTATCTTTGCTTTCAGGGATATCTACCACCAGTACCAGCTTATCGTCCCAGTAAATCTCTTCAAATATAGGCTCGAGGGCCGGTCGGCTGTAAAAATGAGCCGCCTTGGTTATCATATAACGTTCCTCATCTTCGGCTTTAACACCTTTTATGGTGCCATCGTCCAGCACGCCGATGAGCAATCGGCCGCCTACGTTATTAGCGAACGATACCATGGTTTTGGCGATTTTTTCGCAGCTGGTGATGGTTTTTTTAAAATCGAGTGATACGCCTTCCCCCTCAAAAATCTGTCGTTTTAAATTCATGTCCCGGTATGTTAATCCGCTTTGTAAGGCGTATGTATCTGCATCCAATTTTCGGGGTTGGTTATCCGCGTGAAACCAAACTGGCTGTAAAGGCCCTGCGCATCGGCCGTGGCCAGGCTCCATCTACGCAGGCCCTGCAATTCGGGATGCGCCAGCAAGGTCTGTACCATCCATTTAGATAAACCTATGCCGCGGTGCGCCTCCAGCACATAAACGTCGCACAGGTAAGCAAACGTGGCCCTATCGGTTACCACACGCGCAAGGCCAACCTGCGTGCCGTTATGGTACAAACCAAAACACATCGAGTTTTCCAGCGCAATCTTAAGTTTTTCCACGGGCATTCCCTTTGCCCAGTACGATGTGTTAAGATAGCCATATATCGCCTCAAAATCAAGTTTTTCCTTGTCTGTGGAGATTTCATATCCCTTTTGCAGGAAAGCGGCATCGTTCATAAAAACAGGCATAACTATATCAGGGTTTTAGACAGGTCAAGGTCGCGTATGTAAACTTCGTTCATTAGCGTGGCGCAAACCTCGCCGGCTTTGTTAAATATCTCCACAAGGAAAACCTTTTCGAATTTCCCCGTTACGATCAACGTTTCATAAGCTTCGGCAATATCTGCTTCGCTTAATTTTATCTCGAAAAACAAGCTGGTAAGGCCCGGTTTCAGGAAATCAATTTTAGATGATTTAGACCAGATTGCCAAACGTTTTTTGCCATCCTTATTCAATATTTGATGGAACAACACAGGGTAAAACGGATCGGCAGCGGCGAATATCGTTCCGCCGAAGATAGAGCCGTTGTAGTTTCTATTGAGCAGGCTTTTGGCAATTTTTACCCTTACGCCGGTGAAGCCCTTGTCGATACCAACAACCCATATCCGCTGAAAAAGGAGGGGAGGGTAGAAGCGCATTACCCATTTCAAGGTATTTTCTGATACTAACATCTGCGTTAAATATCAGAAAAATATCGTGCAATAGGATAGGCGCGTACCAAGAATTTTATTGCTTATAATTTTAAGTTTATTTCCTTTTGAGAAATTTTATAAAACAATTAATACATTGACGAGTTATAACATGCAAGAAACATTTAGTTGAACACACAAAAATGATATCTAGTATGAAAAAGAAAATCTTAAGTTTCGCGTTAGTCGCGACGATGATAGGCGCAATTGCAACGGGCTGCGGTTCTGCCAAAGAAGCCAGTGGCTCGGACACCTCGGGCACCAAATCAGATACATCTGCTACCATGAGCACACCGAAAAAGGATACCACGATGAAAAGCGACACCGGCAAATCTGACACCACCAAACGTACTCCGCAGTAGGCTTAGTGGTTAAACATAAAATAAAGAATGCCCAACAGGATTTGCCGGGCATTCTTTATTTTATTTGAATTATGTTCTTAGAACGCCGTTTTGATTACGCCACCGTCGGCGCGTAAAGTTGCCCCATTGGTTGCTGCAGATAGAGGGCTGGCTATATAAGCTACCATATTAGCAATTTCTTCGGTTGTGATAAAGCGCTTAAGCAGCGATGTGCCGCGCATATTGGCGAAGAATTCTTTCTCCATCTCGGCATCGGTAAAACCTTGCTCGCGGGCCACAGCTTTAATAAATTCGCTTGCGCCCTCAGATGCAGTTGGGCCGGGCAATACCGTATTTACGGTTACGCCTGTGTTCACGGTAAGTTCGGCCAGGCCACGTGCTACCGAAATCTGGGCCGTTTTGGTCATGCCGTAGTGTATCATTTCTGCAGGTATCTGCACGCCCGATTCGCTGGATATAAAGATAATGCGGCCCCAATTTTTAGCCAGCATTTTATCGAAGTAAGCCCTGGATAAACGCACGCCGCTCAGTACGTTCACCTCGAAGAATTTGAACCATTCTTCGTCCGGGATATCCTTAAATCCTTTCGGATCGAAGATACCAACGTTATTGACCAGGATATCTACTTCGGGCAATTGGCTTATCAGGTTGTCAACCTGCTTTACGTCGGCAAAATCTGCCGCAATGCCCGTGATGTTGGTGTTGCCGGTTTCTGCGATTAATTTCTCTATCGTTGCCTTAACGCGGTCGTCGCTACGGCCGTTTACAATTACCTGTGCGCCTTCGGCTGCAAATAATTTTGCTATGGCGTAACCAATGCCTGCCGTAGAACCCGTCACCAGGGCAATCTTGTCGTTTAATTTCAAATCCATAGTGGTGATGTTTTATTGAAGCAAGTGTAGAAAATTACCCAGATAAAATCCTTAAAATCATTACAATATGGTGCTTTACTGACATAATTCGTACTGCCGCAGTATCTGCCTGATTTTTAGGTATAATGCCGCATAACTTACTAACAATTGGTTTCCATAAATTATTCCAATAATTAATATTATGTTAATTAGAAGATTTTTTAGGCCTGTCAATAACAATTCCCTGTAACGCAAAAAGCCACCCCTTTCGAGATGGCTTTCTATATGAGTTGATAATGGATTACTCTTTAATGGCATCCATTATTTTAGAGTACTTATCTACGTTAGGTTGATCTTTTTTGCCACGGTAGTAAGTTATCAGGTTTGCTAAAGCATCCCGTGACTTTGGCCTCAAGTCCACTGCCTTTTGCAGGAAAGGTTTAGCAGCATCGAACTGCGTGCTTGCTTTTGCCATTAACACATCGTATTGTTTTTGTGCGGCTGCTGTTCCAGGCAGGTTATTTGCAGTGTTGAATGAATCGATAGCCGGTGTCAATAAAATGTACCCCAGGTTAAGGTTAGCTTCAAAATAGTTCGGATCTATCTCCAGGGCTTTTTTGTACATATCGGCAGCCTTGCCGTAATCTTCGGTTGCTTTTGCTTTTAAGGCATTTTTTCCTGCTACATCTTTGGTGCCTTTTACTTTACCGGACGCAAGGTCGCCGGATTGTGAATAAACCAGACCCGCGTAGTAATACAAATCTTTGTTTTTAGGGTCGTTGGTGATAGCAGAATTAATCTTATCCAACACTTGCTGAGATTTGCCGCTTTGCAGGGCTATCTCTATCTCCTTTTTGCGCAAAGTAGAGCTATTTGGATATTTAACAAGCCCTTCTGAAATAGCTTTCAAAGCACCTGTGGTATCTTTGCTAACCAGGTACATGCCCGATAACTCATCGTATATACGCTCGCCGTTAGAATATTTGGTGGTAACCAGTTTGCTGTAATTAGCAATAGCGGCCGGGTAATTTTTTGAGTTGTACGCGGCAAGGCCGGTGTAATAAATGGCGGTAGTATCTTCGGGTAATATGCTGCGATAGTAATCAAAGGCCTTGTAAGCTACGTCATATTGCGCAGCCTGGTACGCATTAACCCCTGCTGTTAGCTGGTATTGGGCCAATGCAAGGTTGCCTTCGCTTATAATTTTAGAATATTCATTCTTCGTATCAAGTTCCTTGGCTTTCTTCAGGGCCTCCTCGGCGGTGCCGAACAATGTTGTGGCTGTAGCCGGAGTTTTTTCCTGGATGGCCAGGTTGGCGTAGATGGCGCCTTTCAATGCATAAGCTTGAGGCCAGGTTGCTGTTTTAGGGTTGGCGATGGCTTTGTCTATAGACGCCTGCGCGTTGGCAAGAGCAGTTGTTGCAAGCGTGCCCTGTTTGATAAGCTGGAACTTCTCAAATTCGCTTTGTGCGTTGTTCACGTCGCCTTTTTGGGCAAACGCAGTTACCGAAATAAGGCCCAATAGGCCCGCTATCAAAAATTTAATTTTCATTTTAAATAGTTTTTGTATTTAAGTTGATGGATAGCGGCCACGAAATGCGCCACAACCCAAGTTTAGTTGGTTACTTGCTTTAATTGGTTAGTTACCCTCCCCAACTGGGTGTCGTTGCCCGTTTTTTTGTAGGCCAATTGCAAAAGGGTTAAACAGTTCTTATCTCGTGGTGCCATTTCGTTAGCTTTTTCGAGCCATAATATAGCACTGGTGATATTCTTATCGTCGGTGTTATTTCCTTTCGTGCTTTTTTTGAAGTAAAGCAAGCCGAGGTTAAACACTGGCTCATAAGCCGTACCGTTCAATTCTATGGCCCTAAGATATAAAGATTCTGCCTTATCGTACAGATTTAATTGATCGTAGCAATTTGCCGCCACGAATGCGATATCGGCACTAGTGGGGTTATTGTCTATCAAAGCGCCCAACAATGGTTCTAACGATTTATAGTCTTTTTTGTTGTTGTAGATGTTGGCCTCGTCCTGCAGCAGCTGCTTATCTGCCGGCTGTTGCCTGCGGCCTTTCTTCAACACCTGCAGAGCCTTAGCCGTATCCCCCATCGATTTATAGATAGATGATGCAATGGCAATATATTCTATGCGGCTACTATCGGCATTGATAAGGTTGCTGTAGTTTTTAGCGGCTTCTGCCAGGTTGCCCTGCTTGCTGTTTGCGTAAGCAATGTAGGTATTTACCGGCCTGAATGCCGGCGCATATGCCTTGGCTTTCTGGAAAGCTGCGGATGCCTTTACAAAGTCGTTATTGTTGCCGGCCTGGAAACCGCGGCGTATATAGGCATCGGCCAGGCAGCGCCTGGCGTAATCAAGCTCGGGCACGAATTTGAACGCTTTCTGTTTTGCCGATAATTTATCGAACAAAGCTGAAGTCTGATCCAGGAATGGCTCGGGCTGGTTAAGCTTGTTGAGCGAATCGGTATTCAAAATGCTCGCGTTTACGATGAGGCGGTACATGTTCTTTTCCAGATCGCTGGAATCTGAGCGGGTTACAACGAGGCTATCTGCCGATTTTTTGGCTCTCGCCAAATAAGCCAGATCGTTTTTTTGCTTGTAAAAAGCAAGGTTGTTTACCACTGCCTTTAATGCTTCTGATTGCCCAAAAGCTAAAGATGTGGTAAACAACCCTAAAACCAGTAATATAAGCTTACGGTTATGCTGCATAAGTATTATTCTGTTTTGTCGTCTGCTTCAGGCTCCTCTCCTGCTGCGTCGGTATTGTCAGTTGGTTCAGTACTTGTTGTTTCGGCAGCCGGTGCATCAGTTGACGGAACTGCATCGGCACCAGCCTCAGCAACAATTGCCGAATTATCCAGCTCCTCGTCCTCATCATGATCTACTTTTGCTACCGAAGCAATCTCATCGTTGCCTTTCAGCGTAATAAGCTTCACCCCTTGCGTTGCGCGCCCCATGGTACGCAGTTCGCCAATAGCAATGCGGATAATTACGCCCGATTTATTGATGATCATCAGATCTTCTTTATCAGTAACACCTTTTATGGCAACAAGTTTTCCGGTTTTTTCGGTAATGTTAAGCGTTTTTACACCCTTACCGCCACGATTGGTAACACGGTAGTCGTCGATATCGGTACGTTTGCCGTAGCCTCTTTCTGATACCACCAATACGGTAGTTTCTTTATCGTCGATAGCTATCATGCCTACCACTTCGTCGTTATCGCTGTCTAAGCTTATACCGCGTACACCTGTTGCGGTACGGCCCATTGGCCTAACGGTAGATTCGTTGAAGCGTATGGCACGGCCCGATTGTAGCGCCATAACAATTTCGCTGCTGCCGGTGGTCAAAGTTGCCTCTAATAACGAATCGCCTTCGTTGATGTTGATGGCGTTGATGCCATTTGCACGCGGACGAGAGTATGCCTCTAAAGATGTTTTTTTGATAACACCCTTTTTGGTACACATAATAATGAAGTTGTTCTCCAGGTAATCTTTATCCTTGAGTGTTTTAAGCTTGATGTAAGCCTTGATGTTCTCTTCCTTAGGGATATTGATGATATTTTGGATGGCCCGGCCCTTAGAGGTGCGCGTACCTTCGGGTATTTCGAACACGCGTAACCAGAAACACTGCCCGCTCTCGGTAAAGAACAACATGTAGTTGTGGTTAGATGCAATGAACAGGTGCTCGATAAAGTCGGCATCGCGGCTGTTACTGCCTATGCTGCCTTTGCCGCCCCTGCCCTGCCTGCGGTACTCGGTAAGTGAAGTACGTTTGATATAGCCTTCGCGCGAGATGGTGATAACCACATCCTCATCTTCGATGAAGTCTTCGGTTTGCATTTCTGCAGACGAGTGTACCATTTCGGTCTTGCGCTCGTCGCCGTATTTGGCTTTAATATCTAAAAGCTCGTCTTTGATGATCTGCATGCGCAAACCTTCATCGGCCAGGATAGATTTCAGGTAGTCGATGGTCTTCATCAAAGCATCGTACTCATCCTTAATCTTATCACGCTCAAGGCCCGTTAAGCGCCTTAAGGTCATATCCAAAATGGCACGAGCCTGTATATCGCTCAGGGCGAAGTTGGCCATTAAGCCTTCGCGGGCTTCATCCGGGGTGGATGATGCGCGTATCAGGCGGATAACTTCCTCAATATGATCGAGCGCTATCAGTAAGCCTTCTAAAATGTGCGCACGTTTTTCGGCTTCGGCCAGTTCGTACTTGGTGCGGCGGATAACTACCTCGTGCCTGTGCTCCACAAAATGATGGATCAGGTCCTTCAGGTTAAGCATCATCGGCCTGCCGTGTACCAAGGCGATATTGTTTACGCTGAACGAAGTTTGCAGCGCGGTATATTTGTAAAGGTTGTTGAGCACGATGGCTGCGTTGGCATCGCGTTTTATCTCGTACACCACACGTATGCCTTCGCGGTTACTTTCGTCGCGGATGGCGGTGATGCCTTCTATTTTCTTTTCGTTTACCAATTCGGCGGTGCGCTCAATCATCAGAGCTTTGTTTACCTGGTAAGGCACTTCGCTAACGATGATGCGTTCGCGTTCGCCATTATAGGTTTCAATCTCGGCACGTGCGCGAATTACCACACGGCCACGGCCTGTTTCCAGTGCCTGGCGCGGGCCTTCGAAACCGTATATAATACCGCCTGTAGGGAAATCGGGGCCTTTAACATAGGTCATCAGTTCCGATATTTCAATGCTGCGGTTATCTATCAACGCTATGGTAGCATCAACAATCTCGGAGAGGTTGTGCGGGGCCATGTTGGTGGCCATACCCACCGCAATACCGCTTGCGCCATTCACCAAAAGGTTGGGGAATTTTGCTGGTAGTACAGTCGGCTCGTGCAGGGAGTCGTCGAAATTGAGTTGGAAATCGATGGTATCTTTGTTGATATCAGCCAGCATCTCTTCGGCAATCTTCTCCAGGCGTGCCTCGGTATAACGCATCGCCGCAGGCTGGTCGCCATCTATAGAGCCGTAGTTGCCTTGCCCTTCTACAAATGGGTAGCGCAGGCTCCAATCCTGTGCCATACGCACCATGGCATCGTACACAGATGTATCGCCATGCGGGTGGTATTTACCCAGCACCTCGCCTACTATACGGGCCGATTTTTTGTAGGGCTTGTTATTGTACAAACCCAGATCAAGCATGCCATACAATACGCGCCTGTGAACCGGTTTTAAACCGTCGCGTACGTCGGGCAGGGCCCTTGATACGATTACCGACATTGAATAATCAATGTAGGCAGATCGCATTTCTTCATCAATATTTATCGAAATTATTCTGTCTTCTTGGTGCGGATTATCGTTTTCTGTCTCTTCAGCCATTTGTTTTTCTTAGTGGAAAATATAATCAGTTTTTGCGTGTAAAATTGGTTTTTTTATACGACCTGCGAAGTTAAGAATTTATATGGCAACAGGGCAATTTTTTACTAACATTCCGCTCCTTTTTCAACGTTTTGGGGCTGAAAAAGAGGTCAAAAATATGTTACAAATTAGGTTTAGGGGTTTAGCTTTTTCCAATATTCCCGCACGGTTGTGCCGTTGGGTAATTTACCGGTAAACGTGAGCGTATCGTGGTTGATACTGTACACATATGGCACCGTGATATTGAGGGTTTTAGAGGGCTCTCGGCTATAGGTTTGCGTTTCAAAACAGGTGCTATCATTGGGTAAAGCGTATTTGCCCTGCTCGTAAACGATGGTATCTTGCCCTGGTTCAATAAAGGTGGCCTCGTACTCTGCATCGTTATAGCGGCGTTGGAGTTTGTAGTCTTTTGAGGCTGCTTCGGCTTTGTTGTTGTAGATGCCGCCGGCGTATTCGTAGGTGCCCTCCAACGTAGCAAACGGACTAAAAGATAAAAGGACAAGGGATAAAAGAACGGTTGGCAATAAAATTCTCTTTAGCATACTTAAACCCAATTTATTCCCTTCTTAAGTAAAGATAATGTCCTTTCTTCTTCGCTGCCGGGTTCGGCATGGTAATCATATACCCATTTTGCGGTTGGCGGCAGGCTCATCAGTATCGATTCGATACGGCCGTACGTTTCCAGCCCGAAGCGGGTCCCTGCATCGTACACCAGGTTGAATTCGGTATAACGGCTGCGGCGCTGGTATTGCCATTGCTGCTGCTCGGGCGTAAACTCTTTATAACGGTTGCGGTTCACCAGCTCAGTATAGGTGGGGATAAACGAGCGGCCCAGTACTTTAGAGAACTCGAATATCATCTCCCAGTTCATCTCTTCGTTGGCCGTAAGCCTATCGTAAAAGATACCGCCTATGCCGCGGGTTTCCTCGCGGTGTTTGATGAAAAAGTAATCATCGGCCCAGGTTTTAAAGCGGTGGTAAAACTCATCACTGAAGTGGTCGCACACATTTTTTATCTGCTGGTGGAAGAAACGCGCGTCTTCGTCTACCACATAATGCGGGGTAAGGTCGATGCCGCCGCCAAACCAGTGTACAGGCGTTTCGCCCGTATCGGTAGGCATTTCGAAGTAACGGATATTCATGTGGATGATGGGCACCAGCGGATGGTTTGGGTGTATCACAATGGATACGCCCGTAGCGAAGAAATCTTCCTGCTCTACATTCAGCGCCTTTTTCATGGTATGGGGCAGCTTGCCATGCACGGCAGAGAAATTAACCCCGCCCTTTTCAAAGATATTGCCATTCTGAATTACCCGGGTACGGCCTCCCCCGCCGCCGTCGCGTTCCCAAACCTCTTCCTCGAATTTGGCGAGCCCGTCGGTAGCTTCGAGGGCCGCACAAATCTCGTCCTGTATCTCGCGGTAACCAGCAGCTATTTGTTCTTTACTAATCATTAAGTTTTAATTAGTGATTTAGTGAATTATTGATTTATTGAATCACCTTCGGCAAAATTAAACAAAGTATTGATTTGGATAAATGCAGTTATTCACAACACACCCATTACATCGGCAGTCAGCTAATTGTTTCAACTAATTCCGGATTCTTCTTCTACGTAATCGAGGTCTTTCCCGAAACTTTCTTTTAACCGGCTTAACGAAAACAATGCCAGTGCGGTAACAATAAACATCATTACATAACCACTTTTCAAAATACTGGAATCCTTGCCGCCGTGCACTGTAAAATATTTTACAAATGCCTCGAAAAGGATAGTGATAGGAATAAGCGCCCCCCTTACAAAATTGGGTACTGTAGTGGTAACCGTAGCGCGGATGTTAGTGCCAAACTGCTCTGAAGCAATAGTAACAAATGTTGCCCAATAACCTACCGAGAAACCCATGAACAAGCATAGCCAGATAAACTGCTGCTCGGTAATGCCGTATGCATTTAAATATAAAATTACGCTGATAAGCGACAGCACCTGGAACACAAACATGGTTAATTTGCGCGATTTGGTTAACTGGGCAAACAGCCCGGCAAAAAGATCGCCGATAGAGATACCAATGTACGACCACATAATACCATTACCGGCTAACAGCGGCTTGGGGGCACCAAGCTCCCGGCCAAACTCGGGCGATTGGGTTATTAATATCCCCACCACAAACCATAGCGGCATACCTATCAGGATACAATGGAGGTACTTAAAAAAGCGCTGTTTATTGGTGAAGAGCATTAATATATTGCCCTTTGTTACCTTGCTTTCGGCTACATTTTTAAACATGCCAGATTCAAATGTACCTATCCGGAGCAGCAGCAATAAAATGCCAAGCCCACCGCCAATAAAGTACGCATTTCGCCAACCGAATTTGGTTGCTACAAGATTTGCTACCACCGCGCCGAAAAGACCAACCACTGCCACCATCATGGTGCCATAACCCCGGTTTTCTTTGCTTAATGTTTCGCTTACAAGCGTAATGCCTGCACCAAGTTCGCCCGCAAGGCCAATTCCTGCTATTAAACGGATCACAGCGTAGGTGTTTACATCATGAACCAGCCCGTTTGCAAAATTCGCCACCGAGTATAAAAGGATAGAACCGAACAAAACCTTTATACGGCCAAGCTTATCCCCTAGTATCCCCCACAGAACGCCGCCCAATAGCAGCCCGCCCATTTGCATGTTAATTACGTATTCGCCCTGTAAACGCAGGTCTGTAGCAGCAACGCCAATATCTGTAAGGCTTGCTTTGCGCACAATGCCAAATACCAGCAAATCGTAAATATCTACGAAGTAGCCCAATGAGGCCACAATAACCAGGAAGATGGCGTTTTTGGTAAGTTTTGCGGGGGCGGCGGTAGTCATTATTAATTAAAGGTTTTAAATTGGTTGGCTAATGTAGATAAAGCCGACAATGTTGCCTAATTTTTCGAACAAAAAAACCCCCGCTTTTTTCGCGGAGGTTGATATATCTTCTCAGGGTTTTGCTTACACTTTCTTTACGTTTACGGCTTGTAGGCCTTTACGACCGTCTTCAACATCATATTCAACGTTGTCGTTGTCCTTTATGGCGTTAACGCCGCCTTGTACATCCTTAAAATGTACGAAAAGGTCCTTCCCCTCCTCGGTGACAATAAAGCCGTAGCCTTTCTGGGTGTTAAACCATTTTACTTTTCCAGTTTTCATAATAATAGTATAATCGAATTAAAATTTGGTTAGCGATCAGTAAGTAATTCAACTGGTTATAAAAAAAGCTTAATAATCAATTATAGAATGTACAACTATCTTTTCAAATATATAAAATTATTAATAACCAAATAAAATTATTTATGCAAGTTAAAAAAACGTAAAAGTTTGGTTAAAACAACAATAGCCACCCAAATTGGGCGGCTATTGTTACATAGGCAATGTAGGTGCCTGGTAAATTATTTGATGGTTTTGAAGAAGTAAACGCCGGCAGCAGGAGTTACGCGTACCAATACTTCTTTGTCGTCTTTCGAAAGATCTACGAAGTAAACGGTGCTATCGAAGCTGTTGTCGTCGCCGGTTTCTAATTGGATCACTTCTTTAGCGAAGTAACCTTCGTATTTAGCAGCAATTTCTTTCCTTGCTTTTTCAGGCAATGCTTTAAACTGAACGTTCTGGGTTACGCCGATCAACTCGCCGCGCAGGTTGTAGAAAGCTGACATTTTAACGTCATCTAAAGTAAAGGTTACTTTCTGGAAGGTAGTGCTTACTTTCCAGCTTACGTTCTCAGCACGAGCGTAATCGCTGTTGAATTTTGAGATGGCGGCGTAAGTTACGTTTTCGGTACCGTCATCGGTTTTGATTGCGCTGGTAGCAGCATATATGTTGGTAGTGAACAAGCTGGCAGCGATGGCAAGGGTTACAAATATCTTTTTCATAGCTTTTAAATTTTATATTTTTTTAATTATTATATTTCTTATTTACATAACAAAAGTACGCATGTATTGAATATATTCCAAATTAATGTCAATTATTGTGACAATTTGATAATATATACATCAAAAATATGAAAATTTAAAAAACAAAGCCGATACTTAGTGTATAATTGACATTATCTCAATAAAAACGCTATATACTTATTGTATAAAGTACACTAAGTAGTTTTTGGGGCAAATAATACATGTGTTTGTGACATTTATTTGACAAAAACCGTGTTTTTAGGCTAAAAATCAACCATTGTCGGCAAAACCCGGGTACAGGGCCATGCCGCCGTCGACGAAAACGGTGGTGCCCGTGATGTAATCTGCATCGTCTGATGCCAGCCAGGCGGCCAGTTTTCCTACATCGGCGGGCTGCCCTATCCTATTATAAGGTATAAGTTCCAAAAGTTTTTGTAAAGACTCGGGCGTTTCCCAGGCGGTCTTATTTATTGGGGTTTGGATAGCTCCCGGGGCAATGCCTGCCACCCTTATTTTATGCGGCGCCAATTCCTGCGCTATGCTTTTCATGAACATACTGATGCCGCCCTTGCTGGCCGCATAGTTTACATGCCCCGCCCATGGGATAACTTCGTGCACGCTGCTCATGCAGATGATCTTACCTGCCGCCAGGCTGCGCTTTTCCACCACTCCCCTTTTGATGAACTCCTTAGCAGCCTCGCGCGAGCAAAGGAACTGGCCTGTAAGGTTTATGTTGATAACGGTGTTCCATTGCTCCAAAGTCATATCCACAAACTTCGCGTCCTTTTGCAGGCCGGCGTTGTTCACCAATATATCTACGGTGCCGTACTTTTTAATGGCTGCGGCAAACATGGCTTTTACTTCGTCTTCCTTGCTTACATCGCATTGATAGGCAAATGCTTTGCCACCCGCGTCTTTAATAATGTTAACCACCTCATCGGCAGCAACCTGGTTATGTGCATAGTTGATAAGCACTTTCGCGCCTGCTTCGGCCAATGCAATAGCTACTGCTTTGCCTATGCCGCTATCAGAACCGGTTACTATTGCGGACTGGCCCTTAAGTTTTTGTGGTGTTTTCATGGTGATATATTACACAGAACACTGATAATAGTTTGGCGTTATAATTTTAGGCACGCAAAGGCGCAAAGACGCAAAGTTTTTTTAAGGACAACAAGCTATTAAATTACTTATTTTCTTTGCGTCTCTGCGCCTTTGCGCGAAAATATTATAGACTACAACGCTTTTATGTAATCCAAAAACAGATAAAGCGCTTTCTTCTTATCTTCCGTCAGGTCGAAATCCAGACGGTGCATCAGGTAATCTTCCAGGTCGAAATCGGCACGGTGGGGTAATTCTTTGAGCAATTCCATACGATGCGCAAGGCCGTGGCGCAGGGCGTTATTGAAATCGCGGATGAAATCTTCGGAGATGGGTTTGTTGGCTATCCAGGCAGCGAATACGAAAGGCAAGCCGGTGAATTTTTGCCATTCGGCCGATAAATCGTACAAAAAAGCGTATTTATCGGTTTTACCGAATGTGCGGTCGCCGATTTGTACGAATGCAGTTTGGCTGTCGACAGATGTGCCGTAATCCGGTGCATCTTTCACCAACTCGGGCCCTACCTGCCAAAAGTTTTTGAGCAGCACGCGGGCAAGGTTGTTAGAGCTGCGCGATTGCGGGTCGAGCTGCACAGTCTTCACGTCTTTAATATCGCAATTGCTGAAGATGAACACTGAGTTTACCGCGCCAACAGCACCTATGCAATAGGCAGAAATGATTTCCCATTGTGGCAGGCTAAGCGTAGCGGCCACAGGTATCAGCCCGATATCGGCTTTATCGTCTATCAGTTTCTGGGCACAGTCGGAAGGTATATCCAGGCTTAAATCGATATCGTTGATAATGGCGGAGTGTTGTAATCCGTATAAAAAGGGCTTGGTGTTAGTATAACTAACGGCGGATATCCTGATCTTATTCACTTAAACGTTCTGTAGTTTTTAGATGCGCAGCGTTATTGAAATCTACAATCTCGAATTTGCTGCCATCATAAGTCAATTTATAAAGCACCAGGTTTTGGTGCGGGAAGGTATCCATCTCGGTAAGTGGTCTATCGGTAAGAATACATAAAAGCAGCCGCATGGCCCTGCCGTGCATACATATGAGCACGGTTTTCTCTTCGGGGTGGCTCATGATTACATCCATAGCCTCCAGCTGGCGCACTTTTACCTCGTTCGGGCTTTCGCCACCTTCGAATTTGACATCAAGGTTGCCGGCCACCCAATTGCGCATTACCTCCAAAAAATCGGCCCTTAATTCGGGAGAAGCCGCCTGCCCTTCGTGGATGCCCCAGGCCAACTCGTCTAACCCCGGAAGTTTTTCAAAGGGGATGCCCTGATCAATAAACGGCTGGATGCTTTGCTGTGTGCGTTTTAACGCGGATACGTAGACCTTATCGAAAGCAACGTGCCCGTAAGCGGCAAAAAACTGGCGGGCCTGCAGGCGACCCTCGTCATTAAGGTCGGTATCTTTACCGCGCCCTTGTATTATGCCTTGCTTATTCAGGTCGGTTTGCCCGTGGCGTACGATGTATAGGGTTTTATTCATTTACTATAGTCATTGGGTCATTGAGCCATTGGTTGTTAAGCCACTCAAATAATGACTCAATGACCCAGTGACTCAATGACCTTAGTTAATCACCGGCAGTTTGTAATACTTCGGTTTTTCGGTTTCCTCGAACTGATAATCATTATAATCCGTCACTACGTTATATAATGTATCTCGTTCTATAGGGTAGCGGCCGCCGTTCTTTATTAGCTCTACCAGTTGTTTGGTGCTCATTGCGGGGTGCTGTTCTTCGGCGCCAGCCATGCTGTATATCTTGGTAGTATCGTCCAGCGTGCCGTCGATATCATCTACCCCAAAATTGAGCGACAGCTGCGCCGTGGTGCGGCTTATCATGGCCCAGTAAGCCTTTATGTGGTCGAAGTTATCCAGGTAGATGCGCGCGATGGCGTAATTGCGCAAATCTTCCACTACGGTACTTTCGGGTACGTGGCTCATCTGGTTATCCTGGTTACGGAATTTCAGCGGGATGAAGGTTTGGAAGCCGCCGGTACGGTCCTGCAATTCGCGTAGGCGTTCCATGTGATCTACCCGGTGCCAATATTTTTCTATATGGCCGTAAAGCATGGTAGCGTTGGATCGCATGCCTATTTTGTGCCATTCTTCGTGTATGGCCAGCCACTGGTCGCCGGTACACTTATCTTTGGCTATCAGGTCGCGCACCTCGGGGTGGAAAATTTCCGCGCCACCGCCGGGGATAGACTCCAGCCCTGCATCCTTCATCAGCTGCATGCCGGTGGCGTAATCTATCTTAGCTTTCTTAAAGATGTAGTGGTATTCTACCGGCGTAAGCGCCTTCACATGCAAATCAGGGCGATGTTGTTTTATGCGCGTGAAAAGCTCGCTATAAAAAGCAACATCGTACTGCGGCAGTACCCCGCCTACAATATGCACCTCGGTAACGGGCTGGCCGTCGTATTTGAATACGATATCCATCATCTCGTCCATCGTGTACTCCCAGCCTTCGCTACGCTGTTTCAGCAAGCGCGAATAAGAGCAGAATTTGCAATCGTAAACACAAAGGTTGGTGGGTTCGATATGGAAATTACGGTTGAAATAGGTTTTGTCGCCGTGTTTCTGCTCGCGTATATAATTAGCCAGTATGCCCAGGTAGCCAAGTTCGGCTTTCTCGTAAAGCAGCAGGCCTTCATCGAAAGTGATGCGCTGCTTGTCAAGTACTTTTTGGGCTACGGCCTTAAGTTCGGGTGAAAGCTGCGGGTTATTTAGCAGTATCCTGAAATTCTCTGATACCTCCATTATTAGAAAAATAGTTTAAGCAAAGGTAGCAAAATACAGCAATTTTGTAAAGGCAGCATTTAGTTACGCATGTTTAAACATCTAAAATGACGGTGGGTTTACAAGGGCATTGCGTAGCACCCCTCCATTATCTTATTTCCTTTACGTACACTTTGATATCCTTTACATGTATGCCGGTGAGGCAATCGTCCTGGCAGCCATTTGGTACATACCCTGCCAAAGAAATGAGGCCATTATTGTTAGCCTGGAAAATAATTTCATTTTCAGCCTTATTCACCTTCAGCCATTCGTTTTTTGCTTTGGCGTACACCTGGTCCAGCGTTAGCCCTTCGAAGCCATCGGTATGGGTATTGAGCGTGCTGCCGCTTTCTGCCCACTTTTTCAGCGTGTCTACCACATTAGGCACCACCGTAGGGCGAATAAGGAAAAAATCCCGGGCTACAAGCTTGCCATTCTGTATGGTGATTTTAGATTCGGCGTAGGTACCTGTCCACGAGCCGTAATACGTTACGTAACTATAAGAATTGCCTGATGATTTTTTGAACGATAGCCATGTGGAATAGCTATCCTGGTATTCGGGGGCTACGGTTTCTTTTTTGCAGGCAGATAAGCCCAGTGTTATGATTAAAAGGATAAAGGATAGGTGTCTCATTAGCTTCATTTTAACAACATTACGCAGTCGATTTTAATTACGCTACAGCAAATACCGAAAATTTCCTTTTATTTTGAGCCAATACATACACCTCTTCGCCATGAAAATAGAAACCATAGCCATACATGCAGGCAACCATACCGATGAGTCCTCAAAAGCCGTTGTGCAGCCCATCGTAATGGCTACCACCTTCGAGCGCGCCGAAGACGGCAGTTTCCCCGGCGGACATATTTACAGCCGTGCATCTAACCCTAACCGTGCCTCGTTAGAGAACGTATTGGCTCAATTAGAAGGCGGCGAAGATGCGGCTGCCTTTTCATCGGGCAATGCGGCGGGCATGTCGGTTTTTCAATCCCTGCAGCCGGGCAGCCATATCATTGCGCCCGACGATATGTATCATGGGCTACGTAACCAGTTGAAGCAATTGTTTGCCGGCGTTTTGGAATTCGATTTTATCGACGTGAACGATAGCGAAGTGCTAAAGACGCATATCAAAGCCAATACCAAACTTATCTGGCTGGAGACCCCTTCCAACCCGCTTTTGAAGGTAACGGATATTAAAGCAGTAGTGACTATAGCCGCAGCGCATGATATAAAAGTAGTTTGCGACAATACCTTCGCTACGCCGCTTTGCCAGCAGCCGTTGGCTTTGGGTGCCGATATGGTAATGCACTCCACTACCAAATACTTTGGTGGTCATAGCGATTTGATGGGCGGCGCGCTTGTCACCTCTAAGAAAGACGACTGGTGGGAAAAGATACGCGCCGTACAAACCATGGGCGGCGCAGTGCCCTCCCCTATGGATTGCTACTACCTCACACGCAGCATCAAAACACTGCCTTACCGCGTTCGCGGGCATGTGAAGAATGCGCAGCTACTGGCCGACTTCCTGGATAATCACGACAAAGTAGCGCAGGTGTTATACCCCGGTTTGCAATCGCACCCGCAATATTCGATTGCCAAAGAGCAGATGACCGGCTTCGGTGCTGTGCTCTCCTTTTTGCTGAAAGATGGCGAAGCGGAGGCCAGGCGCGTAATCAACGCCCTGAAATTGTTCACCCGGGCCACCAGCCTCGGCGGCGTGGAAAGCCTGATAGAGCACCGCGCCTCGGTAGAAGGGCCGGATACCAAAACACCCTTTAACTTATTGCGCGTATCAGTTGGGCTGGAGCATATAGATGATTTGATTGCGGATATGGAGCAGGCGTTGGGGTAAGGGAACTAACCCTTGCAGGGATAGCTTGCGAGCACCAAGCCCTCCTACGGAGTGCAAAATTAACTGGGCCGTTTTTCTACCAACCAATTGTCCCGATGGGACAATGAAGGAATATGCGCCTGCTTGATTCAGAAATGTGATTTTATGATATCAGATTAATACATTTCTAAACAACTAAAAGTTTCTCGCATCCCATCGGGATGCCTGGTTGGTAGAAAAAATAAGTAAATTGGCTCGTTCCATAGGAACGAATGGTGGTTCGCAAATATGATTGACCGACATGGCTAACAGTTATACCCAGCTTCATATCCAATTTGTATTTGCCGTAAAATACCGTGGTGCCCTTATTGATAGCGCATGGAAAGTGCGGCTGCATCAATACATTACCGGCATCTTCCAGCAAAACGAACACAAAATGCTGCAAATAAACAGCATGCCCGATCATATTCATATTTTTATAGGCATGAGGCCGCATCAATCGATATCCTCGTTAGTGCAGAATGTGAAAACGGAAAGCACTAAGTGGATAAAGGCACAGGAATTCTGTCAGCAACCGTTTGCATGGCAAGAAGGATATGGTGCGTTTTCGTATGGAAAAAGCCAAATTGATCAGGTTGTTAGGTATATTAAAAACCAGGAAAAACACCATCATAAGAAAACCTTTTTAGAAGAATATCGCGAATTCCTAACGGCGTTTGAAATAGACTGGGATGAGAAATACATCTTCAAAGAATTGGAATAGTCGCGAACACCAGGCGTTCCTATGGAACGCTTAAGAGATTCTTTCAATATTTCTACCAACCAGTTGTCCCGATGGGACAAAGCCAGACACAATAACATTACGGATGTTGATTAATATGTCGTCTTCGCGCTTTTGGGTAAAAAAAACGCTTATTACAAGGTGCTATCCTACCACTCACAATAAAATTAAAATATTATTTGGATATTAAAACGGCATTGCCCTATATTTGCCCACGTTAATCGGTAGAGATACCTTAATCAATTCCCCTCAAAAGGATTTTGGTTTATAAAGAAGCGGCGAGAGATCAGGCTCGAAAACCCGCTGGCAACCCTCCAAATTGGAGAAGGTGCCAATTCCTGTCCCGGAAAAAGAATACCGGGGGATATAAATTTTTAATCATGAAAAGTACAATTTACGTAGCTCAGCAAAACAACCAGCAATCCCAATCGGGACTATCTTCTGCATACAACCAAATTATTGGCTGTATTTGCATGTGTTGCTGCTGCTAATCCCGTAACACGTTCCCCCTTTTTATTTTCCGGAAGCACGCGTGATACCCTAAAGGATATGCTTATCCTATCGTAATTAAATATTTTTCATACAAAACCCTTTAAATCTACAGATTATGTCAAACTTGAAATTCGAAACCTTACAACTGCATGCAGGCCAGGAGGCCGACCCTACCACAGGCGCGCGCGCCGTTCCTTTGTACCAAACTACCTCATACGTTTTCAATAGTGCCGAACATGGTGCCAACCTGTTTGCGCTGAAGGAATTCGGCAATATATATACCCGCCTCATGAACCCTACTACCGATGTGTTCGAAAAACGCATCGCGGCTTTAGAGGGCGGCGTAGCGGCTTTGGCAACAGGTTCCGGCCAGGCGGCGCAATTCCTGGCGTTGAATAATATACTGCAGGTTGGCGATAACTTCGTTACCTCGCCATACTTGTATGGCGGCACTTACAATCAGTTTAAAGTTGCCTTTAAGCGTTTGGGGATAGACGCGCGTTTTGCTGCCGATGACACCGCCGAAAGCATAGAGCCGCTTATCGACGATAAAACCAAAGCAATCTACGTGGAAACCATAGGAAATCCCGGCTTTAACATCCCCGATTTCGAAAAATTGGCAGCACTGGCCAACAAACACGATCTGCCGCTAATAGTAGATAATACATTCGCTGCAGGCGGTTACCTTTTCCGCCCATTGCAACACGGTGCGCACGTGGTGGTAGAATCTACCACCAAATGGATAAACGGCCACGGTACCAGCATTGGCGGCGCTATTATAGATGGCGGTAACTATAACTGGGGCAATGGCAAATACCCGCAATTTACTGAGCCATCAGAAGGGTACCATGGTTTGGTTTTTGCCGATGTATTTGGCATCAACGGGCCCTTCGGTAATATTCAGTTCATTATCCGCGCCCGTGTGGAAGGGCTGCGCGATTTCGGTCCATCGCAATCGCCATTTAATTCGTGGTTGAATATACAGGGACTGGAAACCCTTTCCCTGCGCGTACAACGCCACGTAGACAACGCACTGGAACTGGCCAAATGGTTGGAGCAACATCCACAGGTAGCCAAGGTAAATTACCCGGGCCTGGAGTCGTCTCCGCAGCATACCCTTGCCAAAAAATACCTCAAAAATGGCTTCGGCGCGGTGCTTTCCTTCGAGTTGAAAGGCGATAAGGAGTTGGCTTCCGCAGTTATAGACAACCTCAAACTGGTAAGCCATCTGGCTAACGTGGGCGATGCCAAAACCCTGATCATACAGCCATCAGCAACTACGCACCAGCAGTTGAGCGATGCCGAGCAGCTTTCTGCAGGCGTTACCCCTGCCCTGCTGCGCGTTGCCGTTGGCATTGAACATATTGATGATATTAAAGCCGATTTTGAACAAGCATTTGCTAAAGTAGCAGAGCTGGAACTGGCTTAAGTTTTTTCTTTTTTAGTTTTTTTAAGTGGTGTTGCCGGGGAGCGGTTGTATAACAACTGCTCCCGAAGCAACAAAAAGTATAGAGATGAGTTTAGAAAGTTTTACCTACACCGGTGTATTCGAGCTGGAAAGCGGCAGTAAAATAAAGGACCTGCAAATAGGCTACAATACCTATGGCACCCTCAATAAAAACCGCGATAACGTAGTTTGGGTATGCCACGCACTTACCGCAAATTCTGATGTTTTTGATTGGTGGAAAGGCCTCTTCGGCGAGCATGATTACTTTAACCCCGATGAGCATTTTGTTATCTGCGCCAATATCATCGGCTCGCCTTACGGAACCTCAAATCCGCTGAGCATCAACCCTAATACCGGTCAGCCTTATTACCTGGCTTTCCCCGAGTTTACCATCCGCGATATGGTGAAGGCGCATAAGCTATTGGCCGACCACCTCGAAATAGAACACATCGAGTTGTTACTAGGCGGATCTTTAGGCGGCCAGCAGGCGTTGGAATGGAGCATTACCGAACCGGCGCGCATCAAAAACCTTATCCTCATCGCTACCAACGCACGCCACTCGCCATGGGGCATCGCCTTTAACGAATCGCAACGACTGGCCATCAGGGCAGATCGTACCTTCTACGCCAACGCGCCTGATGGTGGAAGCAAAGGACTGCTGGCAGCGCGCAGCATAGCGCTGTTATCCTACCGCGGGTATAAAACCTACGATATTACCCAACAGGAAGAAGATAGCGCCCATACCGATAACTTTAGAGCATCGAGCTACCAGGCTTATCAGGGCCAAAAACTGGTAAACCGGTTCAATGCATACAGCTACTGGTATTTAACCAAAGTGATGGATTCGCACAACGTGGGCCGCGGACGTGGCGGGGTAGATAAAGCCCTGAGCCTTATCAAAGCCCGCACGCTCGTTATCGGCATCAAAACTGATGTGTTGTTCCCTATAGAGGAGCAGCAATACCTGTTCAGGCATATCCCCAAATCGGCCTTTGCCGAACTGGATTCCTTTTACGGACACGACGGGTTTTTAATAGAAACACAAGACTTAACCAAAATAATCACATCCTTTTTTAAGACGGATGTTAAAGGGAAAATAATAGAACTGCAAAAAATCGCTTAATGAGTAAGAAACTAAATATTGGCCTCTTCGGTTTCGGAGTGGTAGGCCAGGGACTGTACGATATCATCCGCACTAAGAACCTCAACCTCGAAATAAAGAAAATAGCCATCAAGAATCCCGGCAAGCTACGCAGCCTGCCGCAGGAATTGTTTACTACGGATAGGGACGAGATACTGAACAACCCCGAGATAAATACTGTAGTAGAGCTGATAAACGATACCGAAGCCGCTTTCGAAATCGTGTCGCGCGCTTTGGCATCCGGCAAAAACGTGGTATCGGCCAGCAAAAAAATGATTGCCACCTACCTGCACGATCTGATTGCCCTGCAGGAAAAACACGGCACTTCGCTGCTTTACGAGGGCGCCGTTTGCGGCAGTATCCCCATCATACGAAACCTGGAGGAGTATTACGATAACGAACTGCTGCATTCCATCAGCGGCATATTCAATGGATCGAGCAACTATATCCTATCTAAGGGCTTTTTAGAAAACCTGGATTATGATACGGCACTGAAGCAGGCGCAAGACCTGGGCTTCGCCGAAACCGACCCTACCATGGATGTAGGCGGTTACGACGCTAAATACAAACTGGTTATTGCCGCCGCGCATGCTTACGGTGTAATTGTTGAGCCGGAAACCGTGTTCAACATTGGTATACAGAACCTCAGCGCAAACGACATACAATATGCCCGCGAAAAGAACCTAAAAATAAAACTGGTGCCCGTGGCCAAGGAGCTGGATGCCCGCAATGTGGCCCTGTTCGTGCTGCCTAAATTTGTAAACGAAACCGAGTTTTTATACAACGTGGAGTACGAATATAACGGCGTAACGGTACAAGCCGCCTTTGCCGACCAGCAATTTTTCTTTGGCAAGGGCGCAGGCGGCCACCCTACCGGCTCGGCAGTATTATCAGATATTGCGGCGCTGCGCTACGATTACGGCTATGAGTACAAAAAGGCCAAAGAAATTAAAGGTCTGCAGTTCACTAATAACGTAGAATTGAACATTTACCTGCGTTACGAGGATGAAGCTTTGGTAGAAGCTTTAGGCTTCGAGCATATTCAGGAGCGTTATTATTCGGGCAGTTATAAATTTGTGATCGGAAAAATAAATCTGCAAAAACTAATCGACAACCAGCAACGTATATCAGAGAACAAGGCATTCGTAGCCTTTGCCGATCAGCTAACGGGGGTCAATTTAGCCCCGGCAAAATCTTGATGCCGCCGGAGTTTTTAGTAGATTCTCCGGCATCGAGTAGGAAAGTAGGGATTAGTTCCCTACTTGTCCTCTCACACCACCGTACGTGCCGTTCGGCATACGGCGGTTCATTAAACAGTAACAGTCTTAAGTGGGGTTGAGATGTCTTTGAGACTTACAAAGC